>NZ_JASJDK010000107.1 GCF_030065675.1 Mastigocoleus sp. MO_188.B34
AAATAAAATTTGTGTCTGAAGAAGGAAGATTGTTTTTTGGAAGTACTCACAAAGAAACTTCTAGTTAAACAATCTTTCTTGATTCTCGTTAAATAACAAAGCAAGAAAAAATCTTGATTAGTTGTATTCAGTGTTTGAATCAGTTTCTTCTGAATTACTGTTGTAACCTCAGCGGTACTTGACTGCTAAGAATTTATGCGTTTATGGAAATACAACCCTACAGTTAAATGATGTGTCTTCAGAAATAACCCATGATACCTAATTGCGTTATTCATGGATAATAACGGTTATTTCGACGAAATTGATATGAGATACAGGAAAAGCTAAAAGCTATTCACTTTTGAAAAGTAATTCTGAAATCTATGATTATTGAGCTTTTTACTTTTGGCTTTTGGTTTTTGACTTTTGCTGTGCTTACGCCCCATATTAGCGTAGCGTGTTAGCCCGCGCCTATGTCTACGACACGCTTTGCTAACGGCGAACGTCCCAAAGGGGTGCGTAACCCGCAAGGTCATTACCTATGCTGCTCTTACTCTACCTGCGGTTAAGAGCCTATGACTACGTCACCTTACGGATCCAGTGACTAGCAAAGCATCTTGCTGCGCTACCTCCGGTAACGCCCATCGGGCGCGGTTGCTCGTGCTTAGCCTGCGACGTCGGCGTCTTAGAACGCACTTTAGCTCGCCCTAAAGCGAACAGTGAACACCGCAGGTGCATTCTAGATGTGCCAAAGGCGTCATCTGCACTGCATTTGGACGCGCTACGCGTTCATTGTAGATGCCTCTAACAGCTATGCCGCCAATATACAGCTTGTTGCGTCCAAACACCGTAAGGTGCATCTTTGCCTCTTTCTTCTCTCTAGCTGCGCTACTTACAGATCCGCTAATGACTTGCGCATAGCCTTATATGATTAATCTGGGTTTATTGAGCAAACAAAATCCCACAACCGAGAGGAGGTGGGAAAAATAAAAAATAATATTATCAAAAGTTACATTTGATCTAATTGTTTGCGTAATGCTTCCAACTCAGCATCAACAACTTCATTAGGTTGATTGTCAGATTGATTACTGGATTGATTGCTGGATTGATTATTGTTTTGAGAGGTATTTCCTTGCTCTGGTAGTTGAGGTTGCTTAGGTGAAGCACCAGAAAGTTGTAGTTTCATTGCAGCCAACTCATCATCGATATCGCTTCCAGCTTCCAATTGGGCAAATTGGCTTTCTAAATCAGCACCGGTCAATTCTGCTGCCGATTGAGCGCGAGCTTCTTGGATCATGACTTTTTCTTCCATCCGCTCGAATGCTGCTGCTGCACTGCTAGTATTCATACCACCAACAATACCTTCAAGTTGTTCTTGAGCTTTGGCAGCTCTACTGCGAGCTTTAAGCATTTCTTTCTTGGTTTTTGCTTCAGAAATCTTGCTTTCTAGCTGAATCAAACTGCGCTTGAGATTTTCCACCGTCGCACTTTGTTGGTCCAAAGTACCTTTCAAAGCATTAGCATTTTCGTCAAAACTTTTTTTGCGTTGCAAAGCTTGACGTGCAAGGTTCTCATCACCTTTTTGTAAGGCTAGTTGAGCATTACGCTGCCATTTAATCACTTCATTGTTGGCATCGTTATATTGTTTTTCTGTTCGTTTTTGGGCAGCAATTGCTTGTGCTACACCTTGACGTAGCTTGACTAAATCTTCCTGCATTTCCAGAAGAGCTTGTTCTAGAATTTTTTCAGGATCTTCAGCTTTAGCAACTAAATCATTAAGGTTTGCACTAACTACTCGTCTAAGACGATCAAATAATCCCATAATTTTTACTTTTCCTGTTTAGATTTACGCGCTGTGTAGAACCGCGAGATTTTTTACGATTTAATAACTACTAATTCAAATGTAATTTTTTCTGTCTGTACCCTACCTCCAGGATAAAACTTTATTTTTAAGATATTCTGAACGATTGGTAATTGCCCAATATTCATAATTCTAGCTTTCGGGATTCTAGCTTTTGGGGTTCTAGCTTTTAGATCAATTTAGATTGGAATAAACTCCTCAAATAGAAATAAGCCTATATTTCATTGTTTTTACCCATTCCATCTGCAAGTTGCTGTTTCATTGCTGTTAATTCTGAATCAATTTCTTTACTTTTCTCTAGAGCAGCAAATTTTTCTTCCAATTCATTATTTCCACTTATAGAAGCAGCTTCTGATTGAGCTTCTATTCCTAAAATCTTCTCTTCCATACGTTCAAAAGCACTTTGATCGCCAGTTAAATCGCCCAGCATTTCTTGAAGTCGGTAGGAAGCTTGGGCTGAACGAGCACGCGCAATATACATATCTTTTTTAGTTTTTGCCTCAGAAATCTTTATTTCCAAACTTTGCATATTTTTTTTCAGCTGGGTTACAACCGTTTTCTGAGAATCTATGTGATTAAGTAATTCTTTAGCTGTATCTTGATAAGCTTTGCGTTTTGTCAGGGCTTCCCTTGCTAATGATTCGTTACCTTGCTGCAGTGCTAATTGGGCTCGACGATACCATTCTTCTGATGTCGATTGGGCTTGAGCGGCTTGTCGTTCTGTACGTTTTTGAGTCGCGATCGCCTGCGCTACTCCTTGTCGCAATTGCACTAAGTTATCCTGCATTTCTTTAACAGTTTGCTCCAGAATTTTTTCAGGATCTTCTGCCCCTTTGATTAAACTGTTGATATTAGCGCGAAGTACTCGCAGGATACGATCGATCAGCCCCATGAAAGCTCTCCAAAGTTGATGAATTCGCTGTTGGCGCTAGTCTTTAACACCATACTATCCTACGATAGTCAGCATCTTGCTTACTTAACATGGCTTATTTTATTTTTGCATTAAGCCCCTTACTTTTGAGTTCGGAGACAAGTTTTTTAGCTCTTTCTTTAGTTTTAAGAGCGCCAAGATGAATTAGCTTACCATCATCAGATATGTAAGCATCAGGAATAACTTGGCGAGCTTTAGTAACGGATTCTTCTCCTTGATTATCCACAACTACATGATAGAAACCATCAGTGCTGGGTTTGATATCTGCATCAGCTGCATCCGATTCGGTTTTTTGTGTTTCTTCGGTTGCTTGGGGTGTGTCAACTTGTGTTACTGAAGCATCGTTAATGGAAGATTGGGATTCGTTGCTCTCAACATTAGGTTTGTTTACCGGATTTAATTCTGGTTCCAGTGTTGTTGGTGTGGGTTTTGGTTTTGGTTTAAGATTCACCACATCGTCAGGATTATTGACTTCCGGAAATTCTTGGGTTGCTAAGTTTGGCTGTTTGGGAATAGGAGTAACTTGTGGTTGTGTCAAACTTCTACTACTACCTTTTATTGGGGAGTCATCTGAATCATTGTCAGAGTTTTGCTTGAATAATCTACCAAAACTCAGTTTTGGTAACTCACCAGGATTCGCAGCTACCCAACCAACTAAAATACAGGTAACCAACAGCAATAGCATTGAAGCAATACCCAAAGGTGTTAAAAAGATATCTGTTTTTGCTTCTGATTTTTTGCTTGATTTTTTTTCTGCAGAAAAACTTCGTAAAAGTTCTTCGGAAGATTCTAAGTAGTCTTCTGGGGACTGAATAATAGTTTGGTCTCCTGTGGGGGGGGAAGCCTGAGTTTTTTGATTCTGGGGAACTTCAGCAGCGACAATATTCCCCACTTTAGGTTTTACTTGTGACGAATTGGACTGTTCTAAATTAACCTGTTCTGAATCAACCTGTTCTGAATCAACATGCTCAGAACTTTGTTTTTCCTTGAGGTCGCGATCGATTTCTAGTTTTTTTGTATCCCCCCTGGATAAATTTGATGGTTGTGGGTTAACCTGGGAGTGCGGAGGTACTGATGTCGTTGCTTCAATTTTGTTGACCGAAACTTGAGACTCAGCATTTGCTTCCTCTCTAGGAATATTTTCGACTTCCGGAGTTAAATTTTGATTCGATTGTGTAGTAGCAATATCTTGTGATTGCGCCAATCCATTTGTAGTAGATGCCCAAAATTGGCTTCGATCTGGCTTTCGTTCCCTAAGACGCGTGCGTCTGTATCGGGCTAGTTCTCGATCTAGTTGTACTTCTAAACTAGCTAAAGCTGCTGCTAACTTTGGCTTAATATACTGGTTGTTAGATGATTCATTACCACCTGCATCTGTCCTCAATTTTTGACTCATTCCCTGTGTGCCTTGATGAACTTAGACTGCTGAAGTTAAACGATTGATAAATATAAAATAAAACTTGAATATAAAATAAAAAATAATTTCAATAAAACACTTTTGTGCCTATTTGGCATGAAAATTATCATAGAAATATTACAGAAACATCCCACAAACACGTTAATTTTTTAAATTAGAACCGGCAGAATGTCTTTTAAGTCTGTTAATAATATCTTAGATGTTCTGAAAAATCAGGCAAAATGGCAAGAAGATCCTTTTCAGAATTTACTAGATAATTGGTCAAAAATTGTAGGTAAGGTAGTTGCTACCCATACCCAACCCTTATACATTAAGCAGGGAATATTGTGGGTTGCTACTTCCAGTGCTGCTTGGGCACAGAATTTGACATTTGAACGACAAAACTTGCTTGTCAAGTTAAATGACTTGTCACTCACTCCTGTGTTGGATATTCGTTTTTCCACTTCAGGATGGAAACGTCAAAAGAAACATAATGAAGTTAATCAAAATTTATCACCTTCTCACCATCCCAGTTACATTGGTCCCCAAGTAAAATTAGAGTCCAGTACAGCACGTAAGAAAAATAATCCCCAAAAAGTTTTTCAGGATTGGGGAACAACGGTAAAAATGCGATCGCGTGGCTTGTCCCTCTGTCCTCAATGTAATTGTCCTACTCCACCGGGGGAATTAAAGCGTTGGGAGGTTTGTTTTTTGTGTGCAGCAAAAAGATAATAAATCAACCGGTGCTTAAAACATAAACTCTAATTTTTAGCAATATTTTAATTAATACTTAATTAAAGATATTAATTAACTACACCAAATAGTTACATATATTAGCTATCAGAATATTCATACAACTTATTTATCTTCAGTACTACTACTGAACAGTTTTCAAGTACTATGTCATAAAATTGTATAGTTAACATATACATTATTACGTTTATCTAAATTAATTATTTCTGCGCATACTTAAATATTTAATAGTAATTTTTTTGCAATCATAAATACATCAATACAATTCCATTAAACAATTATGATTCGATATATAAAAATAATATTTTACATTGAATAAATCTAATTTTTAAAGTATTTATGATTTCTGCATTAATTGTTTATTACATATATTTTACAATAAATATAATTAGTGTTTTTAGACTTTTTAATAAGCCTAGAAAATAGTTGATTATTAAATTTTAGCCGGTATTGCAATACTCTATTTAAGGGTTAATTCCTGAGTGAATTAGTAAAACATTCTATTTCCATCAGTACTAAAATAAAAAAACAGAAAAATTAAATAATAAAAAATAACTTAAAAATCAGCAGAAAAAAGTCATAAATATATGACTGGAGACATCTATCCATGAATTTTAAATATATAAAAAAATGGTTTAATTTTGCTTCAAACTTAAGTGTTTTAACTTTTTTATTCGTTTCAATTTCTCAGTTTGGTAGTGTATTTGCTCGAAATCCAAAAGGTGGAATTGACTGGATTGTGGTAATAGATACCTCTGCTTCCATGCGAGGTGCAGGTGGTACAAAAAATATTTTTCCTCAAGTTAAGAGTTCTATTACTCAATTTGTTAATACTGCCAGATTAGGTGATACAGTCACTATTTATAATTTTGATAGTGACGTAACTCTACAAGCTCAAGAAATTACTATTAAAACTAATCCCGACCGGGGTAAGCTCAAACAAATAATTAATAACCTCAAAGCTGATGGAATACGTACTCATACGGGTAAAGCAGTACAATATGCGCTGAAAAATTCCGCCAGATTAAACCAACTTCCTAATGCTGCAAATAGGACTGTGAGTATAGTTTTTCTTACTGATGGATTGGAAGATATTCGAGGTATTCCTAACCCCGTACCAATTCCTCACAATAACCAGCTTTTACGGGAACAACAATGCAAGCCTTATGTATTCTTCGTATCTTTGGGACAGACAGAACATGAAAAACAATTAAACAAATTTGCGAATCATCCAGCTCTTTGCGGTAAAGGAAGAGTACTACGCGACCCTGGAGGAGTACGATTAAATAAGCTGGCACAAAATATTAGACCAGTATTAATAAAACCACAAATTGATGCTAGTTTATCTGCGATTAATTTACCACCTGTACTACCGGGAAAAACTATAAAATCAATCCATATTAATAGTATTAGTAATGTTAATACTAAGGTAAATTTACAACTAAAAGATATAGAAAGAAGCGGCATTAAATTAGTTTCACCTAGCACAGTTGACTTAATTGCTAATCAAGCAAAAGCTATCCCTATAAAATTACAAATTCCAGCAAACACCGAAGGAGGTACCCGCAAGCTGCGCTTGGTATTGCGAGCAACAAATAGAGCCATTGCACCGCAAACAATTGATTTATCTTTAACTATTAAACCGCAATTATCAGTGCAGCCCAAAAAATTAGATTTTGGTTCTGTAGTTACGGGAGAAACCAGCCAAATAAAGACTTTGGTAGTTCGCAGCACAATTTCAGGAACAGCTAGCTTACAACTGCAAGGTAATTTTCAAGATGTTTCTCTAAAAAAACCTTCAGGAACTATGTCTTTAAATGTTGGGGAAACTAAAATACCCATACAATTTGAGGTTTCCGAGAACAGTTTTGAGGGTAAGCGTATCTTTAATGTGGTTGTGACTCCAGACCATCGGCTTGCGACTCCTCTCACTGCTAAAGCGGAAATACAAGTTTTGATTCCACTAGGACGGAAAATAATCTTTTGGTCGCTGTTAATACTACTAATACTTTTAATTGCTTTAACTATAATTTGCTTTATTCAACGTAAAACCCCCTGGGAATTACTTCAAGATATTCGCAGTCGCAAACATTTAGAAGGTGAATTGGAACTAATAGAACCACAACCAATATCACCGGAAGAAGAATACATCAGTCTTACCCATCAGCAGAAACCAAAAGTCAACCTGAGTGCATTAATACCAGCGATCGCAGCTACAAATTGTGATGCGGAATTAATCGTAAATTGGCAATCGGGGAAAAAATATGTATATATACGGGTTTTAGAAGGTGTTATTTTTGTCAATAATGAAAAAATAACTACATATCAACTTTACGACGAAGACACAATCGGGCTTGGTAACGTGAAGCTGCGATTTAACTGGCTCGGAAACCAAAGGCCCTATGAACCAAACAGTGGGCTAGAAAACTTTTGACTTTTAACTAATAACTAAAATTAGAGGAAATTAAATGCCACGTCCCACAGTTGTTTTTCGCCCCACTGTTGTCATTGGGCTAGGAGGTACTGGTTATGAAGTCGTACTCAAACTAAAAAAGCGATTTATTGATGTTTATGGCTACGTACCGGAAATTATTCGCTTTATTTCTATTGATACAACTGAAAATATTCAAAGTCGAGAAAAAACACCTGATGGCACTAAAGTTATTTTAGAACCTAATGAACTTTATGCGATTTCAGTGGCAAATCCATTACCCTTAACCCGCAACGATCATATTGACGAATGGTGGCCTAAAAATATTCCCACATCTAGCTTGATTAGTGGTGCAGGACAAATTCGAGCGCGAGGACGACTAGCATTTTTTGCCAAGGTGGGCGATATTAATGGTTTGATAAGTCAAGCAATAAATGCTGTACGGGAGATTCGCACTAGCAAACAAGCATTTTCAGATAACTTTCAAGTTTCTAACCGTGATGGTATTGAAGTTTTTATTGTTGGTAGTTTAGCCGGTGGAACTGGTAGTGGTACTTTTTTAGATGTTGCATTTCTAACACGGCAATATCTCAATAGCTTTTCCAATATTACGGGGTTATTTGTATTACCCAGAGTATTTGCCAATCTTCCTCAAACTCATTTGGTAAAATCCAATGCTTATGGCGCTCTAAAAGAGATCGAACATTTTTGGGGATTGTCTCCATCTCATCCTTTAGAAATTGATTACGGTATTACCAAAGTCAAAGCAGATCGACCTCCTTTTGATGCAGTGTTTTTGATGGATGGTATCAATAAAAATGGTACTGTAGTTAGCCGTCCCAACGACCTGCAAAACTTAATTGCTGATGGTTTATATATTCAAATTGGCTCTCAAATTGGTTTAGATGCTGCTAACGTTGCTGATAATATTCGGGCTTATTTAGCAACTGGTGAAAAAGTTCGAGGACGGAATATAAATTACTGTAGTTTTGGCTTTGCGACCCTAACTTTGCCAGTACATCAGTACGAGCGGATGAAACTAGAGGATGCACAAAGATTACTCAAAAATGAGTTGATGGCTTCTACTACAGATATGGATATCAGAAGTGAAATCGATCGTTTTTTACAGGATTGTAAATTAGAAGACGCTACTACTATTCTAGATAGTTTGATACAGAGCACTCGCGGCGGACAAATCAAACCAGAATTCAGAATCGGTGAAATGAAATTTGACCGTACGTCTCCACAGACAATTAAAGATCTGTACAAGCGACAGTTAGACCAAATGGAACAACGGACGGCTAAAGATTTAGCGATGAATTTTTACCGTTTAGAACAAACCGCGACAGCCACAATATCAGCTTGGTTAGAGCGTGGTATTAATCACCCTAATGGTTTAGCTTCTACTCTGCAATTTGTAAATAATCTTGCCCATAAACTAGATGAGTTACAACAAATCGTTCAACGCAAATCAAAAGAAGCACAATCTAGTTTTTCTGCTTTAAAGTTAGAATCACAAGAAGAAAAAATTAAAGAAGTTGCAAAAGGTTGGTTCCTAAATAAAAATAATGTCCAAGCAGCTTGTCAAAGATATAAGGAACGGGCTGACCAAAAGTGGAAGATATATTTACATTGGAAGCGTTGCGACAAAGCTGCAGAACTCTGTGGTGTATTGCGAACTAAAGTAGAGCAAATTCAGGAAAAATGCCAACGTATTCACAGCAACTTAGATAAAGTTTATCGAGATTTGGAACAAAGTTACGCTGAAGTTAGTTTGCAAGGTAATTCTGATAATCCTTTCATTCATACCATTCAGCGCATTGACTTGGAATCAAAACGCCCGAAATTTACCGGGGAAGACTTCATCCGTTGGTATCGAGAACAGTCTCAAAGCTTAACTAATTGGTCTGAGAAAAAAGCTGAAGAAGTTAAGGATGACATCTTAAGTTTTATGGAGGAAACTTATCATCCGCTCACCAGTATGAGTATTGAGCAAGTTCTGGCAGATAGCAACCCGGAAGATGCGGGACAAGATTTACAGCAACTTGGTAAGCTTGCGGTTCCATTGTGGCAATATCAAGATTCGGAAATTCCAGCCAAAAAGCAGCATATAACTACAGAATTTTATTATTACGGCGTCGAGAGTAATAACACTGTTTTTAGCGATCCACCCCTTTCTAATCGGATACCTAAAGGCAAAGGTAATGTTTCTTTTGTACCCACAGGCGAACCCCACAAACTTACGCTATTTCGAGTAGAAATAGGTGTACCTTTGTTTGCCCTCAATGGTATGAAAGATATGGAGTTAGCTTACCTAGATCCAGACAAAGTCTTTAAACATTTGCATCGGGGTTGGACAAATTTGGCAAATCTAATTCCCCCAGAAGATGATGGTGGATCGTTACGCTGGTTTGCCTTAGCATTAGCACCTAATCCGTATTCATTGATTATTAATCATAAAAGAAAGTATTTTATACATACCGAACAAGCAAGAAAATTAGAAGATGGAATTTTGCTGTTGGGGAACGATCGCAGATCGGCATTCAGAGCTTTTAAGAGTAACTCCTCATTGGTTAAAGAAATTGCTGAGAAGGTCGATAAAATTACCCACGAAGATATAGAAAAAGCAAGGTTGTCCTTGGAGAATTATATTAAGCAGATTAATCAGCTTTTGAAGAACAATAAAGTTGCTGTTCAAATTAAAGAACAGGTAGAAATGGAAATTCAAGAAATTGATGCTTACTTGGAAGATTTGGATGTGATTAGCTAGTCACGGATGAACTAACAAGGTAAATAAAGCTACCATCATAAATTTCCTGAAAACTTTGCAAACAAGGATTATACTTCTGAATCTAGCTGCATAGTAGCTTACTAGCATCATGCCAAAACCAACTATCCTAATTGCCCTCGACCCCCATAGCACTGCTTTATGTGCAGCTATCGAAGGACAACTCCAACAACTTCCCACGGTTCAAAGTCACTTAATTCAAACTTATACTCTCACTTGGGATGGTCAAGTTCTTGGGTTTAGTAAGGAGTTAGATCGCTTTGCCGATGGGAGTTTCGAACTCAAATTGAACAATCCCAAACAAGCTTCTGTATCCCAACTGAGTCAACAGTTCGAACGGGGAGCCAAGGAACTGCAAACAACTCTCATTGATTTAATTAAATCAGTTAATCAATCTCCTGAAGCGATCGCAGCGAGAAATTCCGGAGTTGATATTAGTTCTTGGTATAGAATTTACATCATGTTTTCCGCTAGCGACCCTCGGGTACGAGAACTGGTATTTGACCTGTCCCGCTTGATTCATTGGCTATTTAATATCTACTTCACTGATATTCCCCATAGTCTAGAAGCTTTGTTGCTCCTACCAGGGTTATTTGCTCAAGCTAAAACAGAACATTATGCTGCTGCTTACCAACTGCTCAAAGAGTTAGACGAAAAAATGACTAAAGGAGTGGTGATTTCTGGTAATCAAAAAAAACCACCTTTTGATAATTGCTGGTTGATCGATGAACGCATTGGAGAACTGGGAGTTAATTTGGACAGTTACGCCGATGCTTTTGCAGGTTTTTTAACTGCTGAGCCAGAAACAGGGGGATTGTTAATTGGAACCCATACAGTACGGGGAAAAATCCCAGCATACAGTACATTCGGCTATGGAGAGTTATTTTTTCCCGCACAGACAGTTATAGATCGCTTGAGTTCAACCTTAGCAACCGATATTCTGAGCCAAGAGTTTCTACGACAAGCAAAGTTTACTCCAGAAGCACATCGTCAGTTACTCTTGAATGCTAAAGAATTTGTCCTGAGTGAAGATTACAACGATGCTTTACAGCAATTAGAAAGAGACAACGGTAAACCAGTTTGGCAAGATTTTAATCCCCGACTTGATATTCGTCCCGGTAAAGTTCAAGAATATGGAATTGAATTGGAACGTGCTTATAAGCAATTTGAAGATACAAAACTTATTTCATATAAGCGCGCCCTAGAAAATTGTGGCAAAAAAACGCAAGCTACACTAACCGAACTCTTGGATCGTAGAATTAGCCAATATGTTGATGCTGTCACCGATGGTTTGCAGAAAACAGTTAGGTTATCAAACATCCTGACTAACCCTTATTTGGAATTGCAAACTGAATTTATTGGCGATCGCCCCGAAAATTTAATAACAGAACTACGCGCTGCTGAAGGATTCTTAGATTCTCGATTACACGTCACAGTTAATAAAGAAAATAGTCAAAAGCTGCTCGAAGGAATTTTCACCTTAAAATCGCAACGGCAACAACTAAAAGGTAGTTTAACCCAGGATAGTTTAACCCAAGATAATTTAACTAGAGATGCTCTAACCGATCCTAATTCGGAAACTCTTATTGATGAAGAGCTAGATAAAATTCAGGAGCAATTAAAAGTAGCTGTTACTGAATATTATCAAGCTATCAATGCAGAAATTGAACAAGCTCGCCAAAATCGCCTCACTGCAATTGATGATGCTCGCGCCAAAAAATACGCAACCATAAATCAAGGGCAAAAACTGCTAAATTCTCTAGAAAATCAGCATGAAACAGCTACAGATCAGTTAAATGAACTGATAGCAGAAGAAAAGCGATTTCGTTCTTTATATCTAGTTACCCTTCCTGTTGTTGTTGTTATTTTTTTGGTTGGAATCCTTGTTATTACTGGTCTTTTTAGTCAATCAAAATTTTGGTCATTGTTGCAACACATGGGAGTCAACTTACTAAACTATCTACTTTTGGGTTTAGTCACAACATTTACTTACTCAGTGGTAATTTGGCTGAAATATAGCAGTGGTATTCGCCAGCATATTCAGAAAATTCGGAAACAGGTCGAACGGCTTGAAAGCAGTTTAAAGGCTACTGCTGTAGAACTACGTCACAGCTATAACGATCGACTAAAGTTGGAGTACGAACTATACGCTCAAAATATTCGTGTTGAAGCCCTGAATTATCTCATTAAAATTACTAAACAAAAAACGGAAGTTTTACACCAAACTTTTTCGAATTTATCTCGAATACATGAGAATTTAATTAACAAACGCGATCGGTTAGCTACAAATTCTTCTGAAACTAGATTAGCAGTTTTAACAACCTCTGATATTGATACTTATTATCATCAGTCTTTTTTATCCACCCTATCTATTGATAAATTTTCAAGGGAAGAAATTAATCGTTCTCAATCGTTGCGAATTACTGCAACAGAATTTCGCGATCAACTGCTATCCTTCTCAAAAAAACAGTTTGAACATTTGACTCAATTATCCATTGGAGAAGTTTTAAAATCGGATCTGATTGCAAACGATACAGCTAATGTCCGACTGAATCAACTTTCTCATAGTGCAAAAATACTACTGCGCCTCCAAGATAGTGACGCTCATTTAAATCCGACTTCTCAACCAGAAATTACCCTTTGGGTTGGAGCAAAAGATAAAGAGGAAATACTTCAGCGTTATAACCGCTTTAGCCGTTCTATTACTCCCATTGTTGCCGAAAATGAAGGTAGTTTGCGGGTTTTGGTACGTTCTTTAGGTTTTCCAGTATATTTCCTCAGTCAAATTGAGTTTTATCGAGACTGCTATGAGCGCAATCACCAAGAACTATCGGAACAAGATAATAATATTCCCGATTTAATTCCTGAAGAAATTAGTTCTAATGGGGAATTAAATGGAGCTTATGATACTCTGCTGCTAGCGATCGCTCTTGAGCTAGTATCTCAAAATGCTCGAGATAATTATCAGTTTAATAATCAACCTCTTGGGAAAGAACGAGAAAAAATTGCTTCAGCTTTAGCAACTGAGTTTACTCACCAAGAACTATATGGAGAACTCAAAGAACGCATAGAATATTTTGAAAACCATTTAATTTACCAGCAATTAGAAAAATTGGAAAAATCTGCGAAAGATTTAACACATTACGAGCGTAAACGAATAACACAACTACTATCCAATTACAATCCTTTGAATTAATCCTTAACCGTAATTAAAAATCTAAGCTAACCCTGTCTTTGCGGAGGTTAAGTAAAGGCTGGGATGAGTTCAATCGATAGGGTTTTATATATTTATAGACTTTCATCCATTTACCTGCAGTAAGGCGTTGGATTACTAAATAAATATAGTAGATTACTAGAAAAACCATGCAAATATTATCTCAAGGTGCTAGGAAAGGAGTAACCCAACCTGAAGCATAACCCATCACTTTCACAAAACCCATAAGATAATTAAGTGATGATAAATCTATCTAAAAAAAATATATTTCCTAGAAAAAATAATTCTGACTGACTGATGTTACCAGAGCTATGGGATCTAAAATTTTATATTTATAGTTGATCCCCAATTATTTCGAGCTATTATTCATATATTTCATTCCGTAACTATTTAATTGCCTTAGCTCTCCTTTTGTATCAACTTCTTAACATAAAAATTGAAAAATATAACACAAATATAAAAAAAAAGTAAAGTTACCTTTTTAATATAAAAGGCTATAAACAATATAAAACAATGGTTTGTAGCTAAATTCCGTATTTGTATCTAAGAGCAAAATAAAATTATGTTAGTTAGCCTATTTCGGCATTAAATATGAAAGCCATCAAATTCTTAGCTTCTTCCTGCAGATACTGTCGATATTACAGACCTGAAGGAAGGCGGGGTGGCGCCTGCCAACAATTGGGAGCGCCTGTAAAAGGAAATTGGAAATCTTGTTCTCTTTCCTTACCACCATTTGCACCTTCATGGGAAAGATTGGAAGACGTTTGGAACTTGGCGGATGCAACTCCCGTTTTAGGCTCAGAGTTAAATAAAGCTGAGCTTAATGGTGCAGAGAATAAAGTTGCTCCATTGAAGATAGATGCCAAAAGATAAAGCTTGCCAAGTTTATTTACTTTAAATTGATAAACAGGATCGAACTAAAATATTTGAGCAGTTTGAGATGGAAATTAAAGTAAATAGATAGCTTAGTCTTTCACCCGAACCGTATGAATTTCAAATAATTTGCTTTGCAAGATTTGAAATCTATTTTGTGAAAAATGTAAATATTGAAAATCAGCCAAAATTTACTAGTTCCACCATAAGGGTCTAGAAAAATAAATTCTTTTTTAAAATTTTTGGGTTGTGTTCTGAATCTTGTAACTGAATCTTGTAAATTGAAATTTGGTTGATGAAAAATTGTCCCTTAAGATAATAAGGGGCAATTTTTGTGAAATTACATTAACCAAATTAAGGTAACCAAGGATATTGATGAAAATTGGGCGATCGTTTTTCTAGAAAAGCCTGCTTTCCTTCACTTCCTTCTTCAGTCATGTAATACAGTAAAGTGGCGTTTCCAGCTAATTCTTGTAAGCCAGCTTGTCCGTCACAATCAGCATTAAATGCTGCTTTCAAGCAACGAATAGCGATTGGGCTTTTTTCTAAAACCTCTTTTGCCCATTGGATTCCTTCTATTTCTAACTGTTCGACTGGTACAACTGTGTTAACTAAGCCCATTTCCAAAGCTTGTTGAGCGCTGTACTGACGGCAAAGAAACCAAATCTCGCGAGCTTTTTTTTGTCCGACTATTCGCGCCAGGTAGCTAGCGCCAAAACCACCATCGAAACTACCAACTTTTGGTCCTGTTTGCCCAAATATGGCATTATCTGCAGCAATAGTTAAGTCACAAATTAAGTGCAACACATGTCCGCCACCAATTGCATATCCTGCAACTAGAGCAATTACAACTTTGGGCATGGAACGAATTAGGCGTTGTAAATCTAGTACGTTTAGACGGGGAATGCCATTATCATCGACGTAGCCAGCCTTTCCACGTACACTTTGATCGCCACCCGCACAAAAAGCGTATTTTCCATCAGTATGTGGTCCATACCCGGTCAATAACACAACTCCAATTTTGGTATCTTCGCGAGCATCGCAAAAAGCATCATATAGCTCAAAGACTGTCTGAGGGCGAAAAGCATTACGTTTGTGGGGGCGGTTGATAGTTATTTTTGCGATACCACCCATTTTTTCATAGAGGATATCTTCGTAGGTTTTGACTGTTTGCCAGTTAATCTGCATTTAAATATATCGCTAATCTTTTTTAACATTAGCGATATTACTACGGTGGACATTTATTAAGCCAATCATTAAGCCAATCTTATCTAGAGTTTCTCGAGCAAGGTCGTTTTGAAGATGGTGCTTATTTCCAAAAAGTATATGCTTAAAATACTCATCAAATATCTGTGAACTGGCAACATAAAATAATTTTTATCACTATCTCCAACGGTAGCTGGCAATATCAGATCAAAGAAAATTTAACTTGTTCTTTATAATTTTTAAATATTAAATTAACCTGATTTTAGCTTTACTTAAATAACTAGTAATGGTAGCACCCCTTACAAAAAATAAATTTTGGGTTGGTTGCTAGATATTTGCTACATCACATTTTTTTATTTTTAGTAAGATTATTTCTCTATAAGGATTTCGGTTAAAGCGCAGGCAATCTTTGTATATCCGTAATAGGACATCCCGCGATCTGCCTAGATGATAAAGTAACTGTGTCAATTATTTTACATATTGGACAAAGTTATTTTTTGTGACTATACCTTAAAAAATTAGAACGAACTAAAACATGCAAACACTTTCATCTCTCGATAATTCCAATTCTGTTGAGTTGACAGAAGATAACATCTATCAAATTCTTTGGGAGAACGATGAAAACCAATTCTCTGTGAGTCCTCGCAATCGTGTTGGAGAATGGGAAAATCCCAATGCTGATATACTGTTGGACGAGCAGGTCAAAGCAAGTGGAAGTCGGGAAATAGATTTAGCTACCAGACCTTTATTTTATCGAGTTAACGAAGAGAAACTATTTGACGAGAATCGGAC
Source organism: Mastigocoleus sp. MO_188.B34 (assembly GCF_030065675.1). Taxonomy (GTDB): domain Bacteria; phylum Cyanobacteriota; class Cyanobacteriia; order Cyanobacteriales; family Nostocaceae; genus Mastigocoleus. Next base: position 16,225 of record NZ_JASJDK010000107.1, read on the forward strand.
ATACGTTAGTTTCATTAATCTGCTAGACAATTACGCCATTCGCTCAGTCGATCCAGAGTTCACAGACGAACAAGAAGAAGCAGAACAACGACAATTTATATCTCTAATTCTCAAAACTAAGCCAATTCAGTTAGCACTGAAATATATTAACCAAGAGTTCGGTGAAAATCTTTCAGAGCAACAATTTGCTTCCAAGCTAAGCCGTATCTGGTTTGAACTCTACACCAATTACTTCAGGGGTAGATCGACTGAATTTGCTTCTGGTTTTGAGCATGTATTTGTTGGTGAAGGTAAATATGACACCGATGCAGGTAATAAGGAAGAAGCTCTGGGTAAGGTGTCAGGCTATCACTCTTGGGTAAAATTCTACCTTGACGAACAAAATCAACGGGTAAACTATTTGGGTTACAAGTATGATTTGCAAGGACAAGAAGGACCACAAAATCCCAACGTTGTGACCCTACAACAGTTGCAAACAGTTACAGATATGCGCGGTAACATTGTTGCTAAACTTTTCAAGAAAAAAGGTGGTTTTTTTGTTGGACCTAGTCCCGAATGTGAAATTGCGATCGCAACTGTTGTTTATTACGAAAGTGTTTACGGTCGAGTTCGACGTGACAAACGACGAGTAAATATTAATGGAGCAAATTACGATTTAGTTCTTTATCGCAATACCAACCCCAACGGTAGTCGAGGAGAGATGATTCGTTCATTCTTCCCCATATTTCTCAGTCTTGAGGATCGGGAAGAAGCACAAAAACAAGAATCGGAAATGGATCCTCCTCGTATTGTCCCAATAGATGACATTCTTACCAATAATAGTTATGTCAGGATCGTGCGAGCATTACCTAACCCTTCAGGAAAAGATAAAGGTAAGGAGTGGGTTGAATTACAAAACACAATTGATGAGGTAATTAACCTCACGGGCTGGCAAATGGAAGATAGGGTTGGACGTCCTCAAGCATTAAGTGGGACATTACAACCCAATGAAGTCAAACGTTTTATTGTAACTCGTTCTACTCCTGATTCCATGCAAATGAGCAACAAGTCAGGATTAATAACTTTACACGATCCAAACTCAGAGGAAGTTGCGACGGTTAGATATTCCCGTGCTTCCTCAGGGACAATAATAGAGTTCGCGTAATAAATTTCTGTAGGGTGCGTGTTTGCGCGCAAGAGAATATTTTTTTGTGTCACCTTTGTCACCCTGCAGTAACGCACCACCCTAAGATTAATATGAGAATTTATTAGCGCACAAAAAAGTCTTATTTAAGTTACTTTTACTGTCCTCTTCCGAATAAGATAATTCAAATTATTCAATCCTCGTGAGATTTTCTAACCTTGTGTCTCCAACCTTTAAGACCCAAGAAAGCTTTAATTTTGGGCTTGATTTTGACTGTACGAATCGAGTTGTCAATATCTCCAGCAATATAAACTGTATTTTTAGCCAGGGTAATTCCTGTAAAACTATAAGGTGGTGGTCCGCTCGGAAAACCTGGAAGACCAATTGGTAAATTCTTTTTCAAAGTAACAGTTTTTCCTGTAGTTATATTAATAGCTTTAACGCTTTGGGTACCAACATCAGCGACTACCGCTATTCCTTCCGGATGATAAGCTACTCCTTCGGGAGAAGATAAGTTTGAAGTAATGACTTGATGTTTCCCAGTTTTGAGATCAATCAGTGATAGTCGATTACCCAGAGATTCCGTAACTAAAACAGTATCTTCATCTACTCGTGCTAAACCTGTTGGACAAGATAAATCCGATGCGACTATACGTCGATTTTTACCATTTTTGTCCAAAATTTGAGTGATTTGACCGTTACCGCAGTTAGCCACCAAAATACTACTATCTGAAAGTTCGATCGCATCATAGGGTATATTAAAACCGGTGTAGGTATTCAAAACATCTCCAGTTTCTCGGTTGAGCCGCTGTACTGTATCAGCAAACCAACTACTAACAATTGCATTTTCTTCATTAACAGAAACATTCAAAGGATTTTGAATCGGCGTGACAATACTACGTAATGTCTGCTTGATGCGTCCGGTTTTGCGATTCAAAACCCGATAGGAATTAGTATCTGCGACATAGAGAGAATTATTATATACTGCGATTCCACCTGGTGCTGTCAACCCCCGACTTGGGATAATTTTTCGAACTTTACCAGTTTCTGTATTAACTTCGTTAATATCACTATTCAACAAAGTTGCTCACATAAAGCAAATTATTGGGAGCAAATGCTAAATTATCCAAACCTGGTTGCAGTTGAGCAATTGACTGAGTTTGACCAGTTATCCTATTAACTCGCAAAACTTGACCAGTTGCTGTATCAAGTGCAAATAGCTCCGCTTTTGAGTTAAATTTAACAGCAACTGGATTGACTAATCCTGTGGTGACTTGTTCACTGACGCCAGTATCAACGTTAATTTTAATTACTTCACCCGTAAATTGACCTGGACTGTAGAGCAATCCATCAGGACCAAATGCAAAAGCATTTAACCCCGGTTTGTTTAAAACTAAGCGCGGGGGATTAACTCCCATGAGGTCAATTTCAAAAAGTCCTGTAGTATTTGGACTCAAACTTTGAGCAACAAAAACCCGACCATCTTGATTTTGAACAATTGGATTGACCAGTGGTATATCTGAAGCTACGGTTGCAAAATCACCTGTATTTAAATTAAAGCTTCTAACTTTACCCTCAAGCAAGGATGTATAAAAAATATTTCCATTGGCTGTAAAAAAGAAATCGTCAGCCTGACCTTGGGGGCGATCGATTAATACATCAAATTTTCCCGTTTCAATATCAACTCGATATATTCTTTGTCCAGGTACACTTCCTACATATAATTGTCCTTTACTATCAAAATTTAAACCATTCAACCCTTTGAAGGGTGAAGGTGGTACCAGGATTTTTGGAACTGCTAGAGCTTCACTGAAACTGAGTAGACAAAAGCTAGTTGTTAACAAAAACTTCCATAGAATATTTTTCTTGAAACTGAAACCTTTCATATTCAGACTTTACTAATAGGTGAATACTTGTGGAAAAGCCTTGTGCTTATCATCAACACAAAATTAATAAAGCTCACTTTTCTCTGATAATTAATAGGTTTGTGGTATTTAGACTTATTTATTTATTTATTTGTTTATTTATTTGTTTGATTTTCGATAGGGTTGGATTTTGGTTTCACAAATAAACTTCCCAGTAAAATAATTACTGAACAAAGAATAACTATGGGTACAACAGGTAAAAAGCCAAAGGTCAAACTTGCTGGAATTAACTTTAGTTGAAAACCAAGTAACACCGCTTCCCCTACCAGAATGGAAATGATGCAACTTAGCGGGTTGATATTTCTCCCATACAAAGCAGCAATAACAGTAGGAAACAATACAGCCAAACCAGTAAAAGCTTGGGTTGCAATCGCAGCAATAGTAGCTGGTGGATTATAAGCAATAATTAAACCAATAGTTGCCAAAATTATAATTAATATCCGTCCAACTAAAGTTTGCTCCGATAAACTTGCACTGGGACGCAAGTAAGAAATGTATACATCCCTCGTTAACATGGAACTTAAAGCTAGAAGCTGGGAATCCAATGTTGACATAAACGCTGCTAATGCTCCCACCATCACGAATGAAGCTATCCAAACGGGAGTATATTCTGCCAACATCATTGGTAAGACTTGGTCTGTAGCTTTTCCTATGAGATTGGGAAAGGGAATATGCGCCCAAACCCCAATCAGTACGGGACAAATAAACATAGTTGCTGTTATCAAAGGATACAAAACAGCAGAAACCTTCAAAGATGTGGGTGTTTTGGGGATATAAAAGCGCATAAACATTTGGGGAAACATCGGTACGCTCAGAACCCATAAAAGCATATAGCTAAACCATTTGGGTTTTGTGAAAAAGTTATTAATACCCTGTCGGGAAAAAATTTCTGGTATTTGTTGATAAACTGTGCGATTTGCTGCAGCGATTCCACCCAAGCTATTGGCGACAGCAAACACCGCTAAAATCATCAACACAAACATTAGAAGACCCTGCAAAACATCTGTTAATGCAACACTCCTCATACCCCCGGTGAAGACATATAAGACGATAATCAAAGTTAAAACAGTCGCACCAACAAAATAAGGAATTTGTCCGCCGGTTAAATTTTCCAGAAGATATCCCGCACCGATTGGTTGCAAAGTTAAATAAGGTAATGTAAAAATTATCATCACTGTCAGGAAAATCACTTTCAAAGTTTGACTTCCTAGGCGTTCTGCAATTAACTCTGAGGGAGTAATAAAACCTTTTTCCCGACCTAAAAGCCAGACCTTATAACCAATAAAATAAAAGGATATAGCAACTAACGCTGTCCCAAATGCCATCATCGGATAGTAGCTAATTCCCACTCGATAACCCGCACCAGCAAAACCCAAAAAAGTAAAAGCACTAAAGTTAGTAGCTATCAAAGTAAAAAATAAAACAATTGTTCCAATATTACGATCAGCGATAAAATACTCCTGTGGCGTATCATTTTTTCTCGAATAACCAGCTACTCCCACCCCAAGAGTAAACAGCAAATAAACAGCAATAAATAAATAAGGAATTAGATTTTCTACAGCCATTAGTGTAGATGATTTTTACTATCAACTACTTTTACAATAGTCCCAAAAATGCTTCTAAACATCCACCACTAATTGTTAATTAGAGATATGTTGGCGTTATAGTTTTCACAGTAGAACACTAGTTTGATGGTGTTTTCCAAAAAATCAGTGCAAATAGCAGCAAAGCAAGAGAAAGAATTATTTGTAACCCAACAAAATATATTACCCAGGGAGGAAGATAAAAAACGGATAACAATAATTCTGGTTGCCAATACCAAAAGTCAAGGGAAAGAAAAAAAATCACACTAAAACAGAAAAACCAAAAATGTGAGGTTTGAAAAATATTCATATTATTTTTGTGGAAAATTTTTTGTTGATATAACTTAACTCTTACAATCTCACCAATTTAAATTTCATCAATTTGAAAATGCGGGAGTTAATTAAGTTTTTGACGAGCAACTTTCACCTCCATCTCTTGCTCTTAGAAATGTGGATTAAATAAAGTACAAAAGTAGGGTGCTGTTAGCATCGCGTAACGCACCATTCCAAATTTCAGAATTACAGGTTATTAAATTTTCATTCCTTAGAACTTAAAGACTATAAAAAGTTTGTCATATCTTCAGAATAAAAAATTTTGTTTTTTTAAGATAAATCTCAACAGGAAAAACCATTAGATACACATCAACTCTTAGATAGGTGCTAGATCTGATTACGAGAACTCATCCATAGTTTTTAAACTTTCCCCTACGGTTTCCAAGCTTATTTCCATAAAGGCGTAGTTAAAATGACAATTTGCTATGACACAATATACCAAGCGGTATCAGTGTAAAAAACTAGTTGTCAGAATAAATAACCCATCATAAAAAAAGCCAAAAACATACTCATTACAACTGGGTGGCGTTTTTGAAGTATATCTCCTATGGGTATTTATCAAATTTATTTATAATCTTTTTCCTTGATATGACTATTCAGTGATTTAGTTTTATTCCGAAAAACTAGAAAGTATTTTCTTGACTTTATACTCGGACTCCAGGAATTAATAGCTGTATCTCACTCAAATTGAACATCACTTAGGTAGCAATTTTTCACTTCTTTGGATCTTAGTGATGTTATTAATCCCCATCAAATTCCAACTTGACTTCAGGTTTTAATTTTAGAAAACTCTAAACTAATCATAGATTAGAAATAAAAACAAGACTATTAAAATACAATTATGACTTTTGAGCAAAATATCACGTAAATATTTGCAGATATTAATGTTTTTTTGTTAAATAATTTACCCAATCAAGAAAGTTATGATTATTCTAGCTAAACCAATCATTGAAATTTTTAACCCAAAAAGTGGACTTGAGTACTACAAGCGACAGTTAAAAGAACTAACAAGTGTTTTCAACCCTGAATAGCAAGTTATTAATCCGAGCCTGCAAATGCCTCTAGTAATCAAACAAACGTAAAACTAAACTAATAAATAAGTCTTTCAAGCAACATAAAAATATAAAAAAATCAAAATAAATACCTGGGCAAAGCTTAAAATACAAATCCCAATGGGCTTGCAAACAACTGCGCAACAAGCCTGAGATTGGGGGTTAGACCCCCAAAAGATGGTGAAAAATTAAATTGAAGAGTTTTATCTAAATTACTTTTAAATTATTTAGATATTAGATATCAGGGGGATATATTTCCTAAATATTTACCAATAAATAGGTTTTATTCTTAGGGAAGAGTAATTTTAAAAGCATGTATCTCTGAAACAGACTTTAATCCTGATACAATGCTGCTGGGTATTTCTATTTTTATAAAGTGAGTGAGACTGTAAAAAATGACAAAATAATAAATAAGCAATTGCAAAAAAATATTAGTTCAGTATAAATCAGTAAAAATAAGATAAAAATATTAATTCCTTAGTGTTTTATTGCTTTATAATAGTAAATGCAACTGTTAAATATATTACACTAGATCATAAGTTTTGCACGTTAATTGAGCTAGAAAAGTAAATACTTTGTATTTTTTAGCATCAATCAAACATAAGTATAATCACTGTTTTTAAATTCACATCAATGTATACTAGTGAGCCAGCGAAGTATCCTGCAACAACAGATATTGGACAAGCAAACCGCGTTTTAGTGGTAGAGGATGAAGAACTTATCAGAGAAATGGTAGTTTTAGCTTTAGAGGCAGAAGGCTATGAAGTTTTAACTGCTACTGATGGACGTTCCGCAATCGAATCTTTGAAATGTTTCGAGTCTAATTCAGGAGAAGCTCTATTTGATTTAGTCGTTCTTGATTTGATGTTGCCTCACATTAATGGATTGGACATCTGTCGTTTGCTCCGACATCAAGGAAATCCAATTCCAATTCTCATGTTGAGTGCCAAAAGCAGTGAGACAGACCGAGTTCTTGGTTTAGAAGTTGGAGCTGATGACTATCTAAGCAAACCATTTAGTGTCCGGGAGTTAGTTGCTCGTTGTCGTGCTTTGTTGCGTCGCCAACGCTTGAGCAGTTTACCGCAAACACCTGTCTTACAGTACAAAGATATTTCTTTGTATCCCCAGGAATGTCGGGTTTTGGTACGTGGTGAAGAAGTGAGCTTGTCACCAAAAGAATTTCGTCTCCTGGAAGTCTTTATGAGTTATGCTCGTCGCGTGTGGTCGCGGGAACAATTATTAGACCAAGTATGGGGACCTGACTTTGTTGGAGATAGTAAAACAGTGGATGTTCACATTCGTTGGTTGCGGGAAAAATTAGAGCAAGATCCTAGTCATCCAGAATATATTGTTACCGTCAGAGGTTTCGGTTATCGCTTTGGGTAGTTGTTGGCTATGATTTTCCCAAAACAACTAACAACTAGTCATGTTAATACTAGGATTTTGTATCGGTTTTGGATTTGGAATTGGTCTTTGCATCTGGCAACGAGTACAACTCAATGCTTGGTTTCGTTGGTTACCGCAATTATTTTTTCAAAGAAGGTTTTCTCCAGCTAAAGCACCTTTAATTCCACACTTACAACATGAGATCCAATTGATTAAATTGGAACAACAATCTTTAGAGCAGAAACTACAAATCTGTTATGATATCCTCGAATCAGCACCCATTGGCTACTTACAAGTCGATGATGAAAATCAATTACTATGGTGCAATCAACAAGCACGGGAATTATTGGGTTTGCAAAAATGGCAACCTGGGGAAATCCGCTTACTCCTAGAATTAGTACGTTCTTACGAACTTGACAGGTTAATTGAAAAAGCTCGCGATCGCCAACAAATACAGGTACGAGAGTGGATATTTCATCCCACTTGTGAAGATGCAACAGCAATTTTAGAAGTTAAAACTCGGGCTGTACGAGCTACTAGCCTACCCCTAAATGAGGGGCGAGTTGCAGTATATTTAGAAGATTGCCAACCGTTATTGGAGATTACTCAAGTCCGCGATCGAGCTTTTTCTGATTTAGCCCACGAGTTAAGAACACCCCTCACCTCAATCAGGTTGGTAATTGAAACTTTACAAACTCAAATTGAAGCACCACTTGACCGATGGCTAAATCGGTTATTAAAAGAAATTGACCGATTAATTGGCTTAGTACAGAGTTCTTTGGATCTCAATCAGTTGGAAACTGGCGGTTCTATCCGCTTACATCGCGAACCTTTAGAATTACGCGGTTTAATTAATACTGTTTGGGAAAGTTTGGAACCGATAGCTCAAAAACATAATTTAAAACTAGTATATGTTGGACCAGAAAATCTTTGGGTCAATGCCGATCCCCAAAGAATGCATCAGGTCTTTCTAAATTTACTTGATAATAGTGTTAAGTACAGCCCCCCAAACACAAATGTTCGGGTGGAAGCCAAGGTAATACCGTCCTCAGATATTAATAAATCACAAACGGGTAATCTTTACTCTGTAGAAATTAATATTATTGACTCGGGTGCCGGCTTTACTCAAAACGACCTACCTCATATTTTTGAACGTTTTTACAGAGGAGATGAAGCTCGTTCCCGTTCTTATCAAGCTGAGGGAGATAAAAGTACAGATATCGTTGGCACAGGGTTAGGGTTAGCCATTGTCAAACAAATTATACTTTCTCACAAAGGTAAGATAAGTGCCATGAACCATCCCGAAAGTGGAGGAGCTTGGTTAAAGATTGAATTACTTGGTGAAGAGATGGCAGATTTTAACAACACGGATTATATTTAATGTGTCTTCAGTGGAGAAACACTTTGACTAGAATTTATTATTACTCGCGGCTCTTCACTCTCACAGGTTAGTAGTGAAAAATAGCTTGAGTTCTCGATCTATAGTCCATTAAAAAATTATTTTTATGTGTTATTTAAAATCTAGATTGTGATACCATAATGGTTTACAACGATTTATTATTGTCGAAATAAAATCCAGACGCATTACATTTAGTCTTGCTATCAATCGATGTAGTTTTATTAATAGACACTCACTGAGTAAATTAAAATTTACCGATGTGTAAGTAATTCAGAAGGTTAGTGAAATTGGTATATTTACCATAAATTCA
>NZ_JASJDK010000018.1 GCF_030065675.1 Mastigocoleus sp. MO_188.B34
GGTTGAGTGTAGTACACCTCGTAGAGACGTAAAATTTTACGTCTCTACATTTGGGAATTAGAAAATGTATTTGATTCAAATGAAAACCGCTATATTTTTTCCAAAACAGGTAGGTTATTTCTGCGCAAGTCCTAAAAGAACTGCACCCTTTTTTTATATAAACAAGTATATGAAATTTACTAAACTAGATGATTGCCAATACTACTTTGTACCAGTTGCATAAGTCCTAATATAGATAAATTATGTCCAAGAACCATATAAAAAAAAATAAAATTATAGTTTTTACACTATTTATTTTTGTGATACTAAACGTACAATTATTTATTTGCCAAAAGCAATTATTGTTTGAACAAAAGTTAGAAAAGCTTTCTAAGCATTTAGAATATATTGATAGCTTAAGTACTATTCCTAGCTTAGATAAATTAGAATGGGCTACTTATAATACATTCAAATTTAAGCTGAAAAGGTACAGAATTGATCTGAATGCTTTTAACGAAACAGGAGGAGTTCCTAGGAACTGGAAAATTCCTGTACATAATTTGAATGATTCTTTGGAGTCAATCCTACCCTACAATTTGCCAGACAATTACATAAAAAAATACAAACAATTATTCTCACCCTGGACATTTAAAGTTAATGCTATGGCTTTAGCAAATGTCCAAACATCAAATCAAGCAGAGTATGATGCTTTAGTCAAACTTAAGGATAAACTTATTGATAGACTCCTAGAGTTTACAGTTTTACAATCTCAGGCAAGATATATTATCTATAAATTCGATTTTCCAATTAGTGATACTGATAGTGTTTTATTAAAACCGTGGGTAAGTGGATTCGCTCAAGGTGTTACTCTTTCTGGCTTATACCATCTATATCAGCGTTTTGGAGATGAAAGATGTCTGAAAATAGCAGATGAAATTTTTGCTACCTTCACTCAATATCGGAATAAGCAAAATAATAAATTTTGGGTAACTGAAATTGATGAGTCAGGATATATTTGGATTGAAGAATATCCTCTAAATAGCGAACCACAGCCGAAAGTTTTAAATGGGCATATTCATGGAATTCTTGGTGTATACGATTATTATAGAATGCGACCTGACAACAAGGATGTTCTGACATTTCTTCAGGGAGCAATAACTACTGTTCATCGCTATGTTAACCAATATCGAAAACCGGGTCATATTAACTTATATGATTTGCGGTTTAAGAAATCTGACTACGGGCCTCAACGCACTATTTTACAGCAGAAATATTTATTCGATATTACTGGGCAGCCCTACTTTTTAAAAATGAGTGAATCTTTCAAGAAGGACTTTGCCAGGGCAAGTAATAATCCTAATTAAAAGGGCAAGTTTATTATATGATTTAAATAAAAATTTATACTTATTTGGGGATATCAGCATATATGGCTAATAGCTTTTCACTTTCTTTTTCCCAGTTTAATTCCTGACTAGCGTCATGACACATTTTTTTTAACTTCTCTAACTTTGAAAAACTACAAATTAGTTGATATACGACCTTAGCAAAAGTATTTGGAGAACTCATATCAGCAACTTCAATTGCACCATACTTGTCTTTAATCATACGAAAGAAAGGCAAATCATCTGCAATAACGGGAACTCCAGCTAATATATATTCAAAAAGTTTATTTGGTGAACAATAAAGATGGTTATCATCAATAGCTTTATAAGGTATTACACCTAGATCTGCACCAGCAGAGTAGTTCAGCATTTCATTACTCGGGACTTGTCCTAAAAAGAAAACCCTTTCTGCTACTCCTTCTGTAATGGCTATCTCTCGGAGATTTTTTTCATATTCACCGTAACCAATGATAGCCAAACAAGTATTTTCAGGAAACCATTTAACTCCCTTCACTAAAGTTTCAATATTACGCTCGGGAGATATCCATCCTTGATAAAGGACTATTTTTTCGTAATTAGCTGGAATATTTCCTTTATGTCTGAGTTTTTGGTTAGCACTTTCAGGAGCAAAATCTTCAGGTAATTCAGTACAATTCATAATTACTTGTGGCGATGCTATTTTATATCGTTCAGCCATCAAGCGAGCAATAAAAGAATTGACAGTAATTACTACATCAGGATGCTTAATGTACTTTTTCTCTAATGAAAAATATAGTTTTTGTAATTTAATGGGTAAAATATTTTGAGCATAATACAGTTCATGAGCATCATAAATCAGTGGTACTTTCCGTGCTTTAGATGCATAAAAGCCAGCTTTAAGACAAGGTAAATCATGAACGTGATAAACATCAGCCTCAAATTCCAAAACCTTAGAGATGATGAATTTATCGAAAGGAGATATTTCAAAAAATTTTCTTGCTAAAAACATGTAAGTTTTATTAACTAGCATCCGCAGACGATCATTAGCAGGAAGTTTGGCTCTGATTTTTTTTAATCTCTCATCATCCCAATCATAGGAATAGCGATGAATCTCAATTCCATCTTGTTCAAAATGCTCCTCAAAAGGAGTTTCAAAGCCTGCCAATAAAGTAACTTTATGACCTGCTTTTACTAATGTTTTAGCTTCTAAGATTATACGCCTGTCTATCATATAGCAATCGGGCGTAAGCATAATAATATTCATTGATAATTATGATAATTTACTTTTGTTTTGATTTTTTTTAATTATCCAATAAGTTCAGGGCAGAATTTTCCAATAAGTTCATATTGAGTTCTGAACGTACTATCTGTCCCCCTGATTCTGCCCCTAGATGGGGAAGTACATTGTGATAAACAATATATTTACCTTTGTCTGGTAGAAGATGAAATCCATAACGAATAGTATTCCATTTTTTCTCCCAATCCCTATCCACCATCACTGGATTATTTTTGCTAGGAACAAATGTTCCATCTCCTTGGTCGCAATATAATAAAGTCTGGTGTCTTCTAGAATGAGTAGTACTTTCCACTAGCAAACAAATATGTTTATCTATATTCAAGCCTGAGAGAGTGTAAAAACCCCTACCAGGCGGTTTTGAGACAATTGTTGAAGAAGCTGACCAATCTTTTCCATTACGAGAAGTAGTTTTTTGAATAATAGTTTTTCCATTTTGAACAATGGTGTAAAACATTGCATATGTCTTATCTGGTTACAGCATAACTAATGGATCAAGTCCTGCTCCTTCTATCGCGACACCACCATATTTCCAAGTTTTACCATCTGGAGAAGAAGCCCATAGAATGTTATCGTAGGGTTTCGCTCGCTTAAAAGCACAACTGAAGTACATTAAAAACGAATTACTTTTTGTTTGATCTTGTACTACGAAAGGAAATGCCTGATTACCTTGACAATTTTTAGGCAAATTTTTGACATCAAATACCCATCCATGTCTTTCAAAATTTGAGCCATCATCACTAGTTGCAAGAAAAATCCGCCACTTCTGATCATCCCCATAAGCAGAGTAGTACATTAAATATTCTTCATCTACTTTTATGACAGAAGGATATTCCACATGTCTAGATTCTTCGCTATCTGGAATCAAACCTAAAATAGGATTAGAAGTAGGATTTACTAATAATTCTGCTGTTCTAGGCTTTTGTGATTTTTTATATGAAAAAATATTCCCAAAAATTAATGAGAAAATACTCCCGAAAATTGCTAGAGATATTATTGCTACCGAAACTTGTAAAATAAATCGCTTTTTATTGGTTTTCATAGTTACTCATAATATACAATTTTTAAAATTAAATTTATTGTTTAGTGCCAATATCATTTAGTCAAGATAAAATTAAAAACAAAGACATTTTAGCCCAAGGCAGATACGTCATGCAGAAAGGAGATTAGTATAAATGAGTAACTTACTATAAATCCGACCTTAAATCTAAAAATTATGTCAAAGTATAAAATCAAAAAAAAGATAAGTAAGTAGGCACAAATAAAATTAACTATGTTACAGAATGTAAAAATATCAAAACCCTTGTGATTGATTAACTTTGCTTTGCTCAGTTCGCAATGACACAGGTACAAATTTTTCCGCCTACCTAACCTACTTAATACCAAAAAATATATGAAAAATATCAATACCTTTGCCAAAATAAGAGCCTACAAAAATCTTGGCAAAACTGGCGAAATTACCCAATATTATCAGGGTTTAGCTTAAAGATACTCTCGACCCTCAAAACCTTTATACTGTAGGCAATACGTTAAAAATAACCTTGTGAAAAAACTTGAAGGAATTTTTAGGGTTTATTGTTTTGCCGAATCTCGGAAAAATAAGGGCTCGTACATCAACTCATCCTCGTAAATTGGTGAAGGTAATTGAAATATAAAAAATTATTTATAGATTTTGGTACAGCTGACTCAGTTGCATTGCTAAACGTTCAAAACTATAATTTTCTACTGCAAACTGTCGAATATCATGGGCTGGGTATTTTTCAAGATTATTGCCAACTTTTTCTATTGCCATTGCTAAAGCGAGGGGATTTTCGTTTTCACAAAGCTCACCGAGATATGCTTGAGTGATTATGCTTTCTGGCCCACCACAGCGTGTACTTACAACAGGTTTACCGCTAGCAAGTGCCTCTACTACTACTACACCAAAAGTTTCTGAACGGCTAGGTAATACTAAAATATCGCATTCTTCTTGCATCAGTCTCGCTACTTCTTGACGCGGTTGCCAATTGAGAAGTTGAATTTCTTTTGTAAATCCATTGTTTGTAATCCAATCCTCTATTTTTTTCTTTAATTCTCCCCCTCCGACAATTTTTAACTCTGCATTAATTCTATCTTTGCGTAAAAATTTAAATGCCTCTAATAAACAGAATGGATTTTTATTACTATCTAAAGAAATAACACTTAATAACTTAATATGATTACGATTAACAGCATCATCATTGCTTTCTTGAGAATGAAACATATTTATGTCAACACCATTAGGAAGACATAATAATTTGTGATGAGTACTTGTAGGTATAGAACTTTTTACTTGACTAGCAAGAGTAGGACTAACACAAATCACTTGATCAGCAGATGCAAGAGATTTAACAGTAATTTGACATACTATCGGCTTATTTGTTAAAAATCTAAATGGACCTGTATGTTCTGTAATTACCAGAGGTAATTGATATTTACTCGATAAATATAATCCTGCAAAGCCATCTAGATAACCTGTGTGAGCATGAACTAAATCAAAGTTAAAATCACGTCGGATACGTTTCGCAACTTTAGCTATTGCATTTCTATAGGAAAATCCGTGCAGATGGAAGGGAACGAAAGGCTGACCGACGATATAAGGAATAAATAAGGTTGGAATTCCTTCATGCAAAAACCAATTACTTGCATCTACAGCTGCTTGGTATTTTTGTATTGCGCTAGCAAAGCGCAAAGGATTTTTGGTGTTAATCCAGAATGGCTGACAAGACACTACCCGAACATCCAAGCCTTCAAATTCTCGCAGAGCCTTTACTTGTTCAGCGACAAAACACCCCAAGTTAGCTTGATTTTGACAAGGGAACATATGAGAAAGCACCAATACTCGGTTAACACTCCTTTTTCTGCTTTGAAAGAAAAAAAGTTCATGTTTTGAGGCTTGAGTATAGGCATTTTCTGCTTTAGTTCTGTTCAACTCTGTAGATTCTAAAAGACTTGATAAATTTTTCATAAGTTCTTCTTTTGCATGCAGAAGTTCTTCTTTTGCATGCAGAAGTTCTTCTTGTACCTGTTGATAATCCAAAATAGATACAGGCATAAAATTCAAGTCATAAAATGGCGTTAAGTTATCAGCCCATAACCATTCAGGTTTAGGATAGTAACCAGAATCTTTAGTAAATAATCCCCAAGAACGTTGATAAGGCAATTGATGATTGCGGAAAATGTTATGTCCTACTTCTAGATGTACAAATGGAAGCAGATTATCCGTTAACGATATGTACTGCAGTGATTTAATCTGAATGTTTCGACTATATATGAGGCTAACTGCTGCACCAAAAATATTGACGTTCCAAGGTTTATCAATAATTATTTCTATATTGTCACTACTGATAGAGTGAATATCCGCCAATAATATAATTTTATCTCTTAAATCATCGTGAGCTAGTACTTTGATACTAGAGCTAGAATCAGACAGATGTGAAGTAAGTTGAACTAAGATTTTATCCCCAGCATTAGGGATCGTAGGAAAGTAAACTTGAATAGAACTTTGCTTTGACTGTACTTCTGTGTCTGTTTCATCGGTGTTTTGGTTTATGATATGTTTTGACCAAAAACATCCTTCAACAAAACCAGTCTTAACTTGCTGCCAAGAATTATTTAAATCTAAAAATAGAGGAGAAAGATATTCTTCTTTTGCCACATTTTTAGAATGTTGTGTAGAATTTAATGCTACGTCTTTACGCTTGTATAAAACAATAATTTCTGACCTATTAATATGTCGATTAAGTAGTGATGTATTTTTAAAGAAGCGTTCACTCTTGAGCTTGCCTAATATCTTCTGACTAACAGGAGAAGAATGATTGGTTACTGTGATACTGCCACAATTAGGACAAACACAATTTTCTGATTCTGAATATATCTGGATCTCGTGCTGTAGTTGCAAAGTAGGGTCTAATGGTGGTCTGGTAATATCTCCTGAATATCTAACTTCAATAACTTCCCATTCTTGAGGACATAAATCAATTAAATCACCTTCCCGAAAGGAACGTTGATGATGATTGATGTGATACACATATCCACAATCAGCACATTTTGCAAAAGATTTTTCTATTTGTTCGGCATGAGGAACTGTAATTAAAACAAACTTTTCAGCTACTCTAAACAGTTCATAAACACCTTTTAAATATACTTCTTCAGGAAGATGTTCTATAACATCATTAGCCATTACCAAATCAAAAGATTTTTGGGTAAATGGAATATCGGTGATAGAACCTATACTATGCTCTTTTATCACACTTTTTAATGCTTCTTCGCTAGAATCTAAACCTACAACACGCATCTCGTTAGGCAAAGCATTAGTTACAAAGCCATCACCACAGCCTACATCTAAAATACTAGCTATATTTTCTGGTATAAGACTCAATATATCTGCTAATACTTGAATCTGGTACGCTTCTGGTTCTTTATTCCAAAGATTTGCTTGATTATAGTACTTTAGTTCAAACATAAACAGAAATTCATTGCATAAAAATTTTATATTTACTCAGTCTCAAGCTTGGCTTCGATTGGCTGACGACAGATTCCGTAGTCTATGGATTCCGTTTCATTAGAGTTTATAACCTGAAAATGGGTACAACGGTCAAGCACGTGATAAGCTTCTGGCTCAACACCATGACGAGGATACCATTTAAAAATTGCAGTACTGGCAACATAAGAGCCTTTACCTAACATTAAGCTGTTTCCTTGAAAAATTATTTTTCCTTTACCTTTAACAACTTCTGTCCCTAGTTCTTTAGCAGACACTAACCACTGGGAAGCTGTTATACCAGAAGGTAAATAAATACAAAAGACAAAAGCGGGGTTATGTATATTAATTTGAGCAAAGTATTCTACAACTACTTGAAATGGTTCTAAGCATTTAATAATTTTGGTACTTTCTTTCAAAGAATTTAATATTTCAATTTTGGTAATTATTATCTCTTTTTGTGAACCATATTCATCTATTTCTTGTAGTTGGTTATCTTGCTGATTTTTTTGCTCATGCGAATTAAAATTAGCGAATGATTTTGGTTGTTCTATTTGATATTCTTTTTCAATAATTAGTGAAGAATCAAATAAAAAAGAGTTTATTTTTTGTTCCGAATTTAATATACCTAAACGATAATATTTGTTTTCCTGTTCGATAAAAACTTCAGTAGCTACACAATTTTCTTCACAATCAGCTCTTATCTCTAATTTTAAAGACGCTGGATCGACTAAATAAGATTTGGGTATAGAAAACTGGAAGGGCGCATGAGCATATTTACCTTGACAGTTACTATAATCACGTTGATAACCAAAATTATCTTTACTTGGTTCTCCCCAATCCATATACCCAGGCTCATTTATAATGTAATGATTTTGGTTATAATCATTATCCATTGGAGCGCCGACATTAATTTCTCCAACTTTATCGTCTCCATAATATAGAACTAGAGAACGGATTTTATGTACACCTATTGGATGTCCTCCATCTATACCAACTAATCTAAATAAAAATGTTTGATATAAATCTTGTTTACTATCAATCTTAATCGCTTGTTTTTTTGATAGTTTAAGGTCTCTAGCTTTAAGTCTAATTTCTTCTTCTTGTCTGACTGCTGCTCCATACTGCTTGATTACATTCAAGGGTTCCCCATCCGCTTTTAAAACACCTCTATGAAACCAAATTACCCGGTTACATAAAGCCTGAACTGAACCTAGATCGTGGCTAACAAATAAAACCGTTGCACCGGATTCTTCTGTTAGCTTTTTCATCCGCTCCACACATTTACCAGCAAAATAAGCATCCCCTGCTCCGAGAACTTCATCAATAATCAAAATTTCTGGTTCAACAACAGTCGCTACGGTAAAAGCTAACCTAGCATACATCCCCGCCGAATAAGTTTTGATTGGTTGTTCAATAAATTCATCAAGTTCAGAAAAATCAATAATTTCTTCTTCTTTTTCTTCAATTTCTCGAGGAGATAACCCTTGATAAGCAAGAGACGCTTGAATATTTTGTCTACCTGTAAATTCTGGATGAAATCCCGTACCTAATTCCATCAAAGCTTGTACTCTACCGTTAACTTTTACGCTCCCTTCGGTAGGTAGAACGTTTCCTGTGATTATTTTCAAAAGTGTACTTTTACCAGCACCATTACGCCCAATTATCCCCAAACGCTCTCCCTTTTTAACTTTTAGGTTGAGTCCTCGCAATGCCCAAAATTCTTGATAATATTTTTTACGCCAGAACAAGTAATGATTTATTCCAAAGGCGTCTAAAACTTTGTCTGCTGGACGGCGATAAAGCCTGTACATTTTACCCAAATCATTGATTGTAATCGCCGGTTCTGTCATATTCAAACACTAATACTCCAGTTCAAAGTAGAAGATAGCATGTGCGGATTTGCAGGAATAATAGGATTTAATCCTTTAGAAATCAATTCACTGGTTCTACAGAATGTTAGCGATACTCTCAAAAATCGCGGTCCTGATGATTTAGGGTTTTTGAGTTGGTCTGATGCTTTACCAGTGGAAATACTACAATATCCTAAAACGATTCAAGGCAAACAAATTACTCTGATTCATCGCCGTCTGTCTATTATCGACCTCAGTATAGCAGGTAGACAACCGATGAGAACGGATGATGGACGATATCATATAGTTTTCAATGGGGAAATCTACAATTACCTTGAACTCCAAACTCAGCTAAAAGCACTCGGACATCAATTTAGTTCCCACTCAGATACAGAGGTGTTACTAGCTGCTTATAGTGAATGGGGTTCTAAAACTTTAAGCTATTTGGTAGGTATGTTTGCTTTCGCCATTCTTGATACCTGGGAGCAGAAAATATTTCTGGCTCGTGATTTTTTTGGCATCAAGCCCCTTTACTATACTTATTGGGAAGGTGGACTGGCCTTCGCATCGGAAATAAAAGCATTGCTACAACTACCTGGTGTTAGTCGTCAGGTAAATCCCCGAAGACTTTATGATTACCTGCATTCCGGACTGACTGACTATGGGGGAGAAACTTTATTTGCTGATATCCGACAATTACCTCCAGCTCATTTTTTAAAAGTATCTCTCGATACACTCGAACACCCACAAATAGAGCGCTACTGGCAAATCGAATTTAGCGATCGCACAGAGCTTTCATTTTCAGAAGCCGCTAGCGAATTGCGACAGTTGTTTCTACAAAATATTAGATTGCATTTACGCAGTGATGTTCCCGTTGGAGCAGCTCTGTCAGGGGGTATAGATTCTTCTGCTATTGTGATGGCAATGCGCCACCTCCAAGGTGAAAACCTCGAACTTCACACATTCAGCTATATTGCAGAAGATTCAGGACTCAGTGAAGAAAAATGGGTGGATATCGTAGCACAACAGGCGGCAGCAATTAAACATAAAGTGCAACCCCTACCTGGAGAACTGGTAGCGGACTTAAATCGACTGATTGACTTGCAAGATGAACCCTTTAGTAGTACAAGCATGTATGCTCAATATCGAGTCTTCGAGATGGCAAAAGCTGCTGGAATTAAGGTTATGCTTGATGGACAAGGAGCAGATGAAATTTTGGGTGGTTACCGACCTTATATTGGAGTACGATTGGCTTCCCTAGTACGTCAAGGAAAATGGAAAAATGCTAGCCAACTCCTGCAAAAAGCATCAAGACTACCAGGGAGCAGTCAAAAGAGTCTGCTCATGCGAACTGCCAGATTCCTGTTACCACCAAGCCTGCAAGCACCCCTCAGGCAGTTGATTAAAAAAGATATTTCGCCTTCCTGGCTAAATGCTAACTGGTTCACCCTAAATGGAGTAGCTCTACATCCTTTATCTCACCCTCACTCCAGCGAAGAATTATTACGCGAACAGCTCTATTACGCTTGCGTAGAAAACAGCTTACCGATGCTCCTGCGTTACGAAGACCGTAACTCTATGGCACACTCAATTGAAAGTAGGGTTCCCTTCCTCACACCAGCATTGGTCAACTTTGTTTTTTCCTTGCCAGAGGAATTTATTATCGCCAATGACGGAACTTCCAAAGCAATATTTCGCCAAGCCATGCGAGGCATTGTCCCAGACCCAATCTTAGATCGCAAAGACAAAATTGGCTTTGCTACTCCAGAACAGCAGTGGCTGACGACTCTACGTCCTTGGGTAGAACAAGTGCTACAAAGTGATGTTGCTTCTGAGATACCCGCATTAAACTTGAAACAAATAAAGGCACAATGTTATGCCATTTTAGAGGGGCGTGCTTCATTTGACTTTTACCTGTGGCGCTGGATGAATTTAATTCAGTGGGCAGAAAACTTCAATGTTGTATTTGAGTAATCAATAATATTTATAGTTTATGCGAATAGTACATATCTCCACGATTCATCGAGCGTTGGATATACGTATTTTTTACAAAGAGTGCAGAAGTCTCGCCAAAAACGGGTATGAAGTTCACTTATTAATTCCAAATCCATCCCATACCGAGTTAGAAGGAGTTTTTTTTCATGCTATTGATAAAGTTACTACTATTCCACGTCTTCAGCGAACCTGGCGACGCCTCAATAGTGCTTACCAACTAGCTGTGTCTTTAAATGCTGATATTTATCACTTTCACGATCCTGAACTAATTCCAGTCGGAATTCTTTTGAAGCGTCTTGGTGCTAAAGTCATTTATGATGTTCACGAAAACACAGCTTGGGAAGCAATTTCGTTACACAAGCGTTACCCTGTGGTAGGCTGGCTCAAATTTGGAATTTGGACTTTCCTCGAAAGTCTAGCCAAGGTCATGTTGGATGCTTTTATTTGCGTTACTCCGGCAATTGGGCAGAAATTTCCACCAACAAAAACTTTTGTAGTTTATAACTTCCCGTTGACAGAGGAATTCCAAGACTTCAACCATAACATTTCTTACTGTGAAAGACCGAACAATATTGCCTATGTAGGTGGTATTACTAAAATCCGTGCCATTCGAGAAATGGTATGTGCAATGGAACTGCTAGCACCAAGCTTGAGAACAAAGCTGATGCTAATTGGGGAATTTTCATCTCCTGAGCTTCAAACCGAGGTTGAGCAACTCCTTGGGTGGGAACAAGTAAAATTTTTTGGTTGGCAATCCCGTAGTGATGTGGTTCAATACTTGGCAAAAGCTAGGTTGGGTCTGGTAATTTTTCATCCAGAGCGAGACCATTTAGAAGCCTTGCCAAATAAATTGTTTGAATATATGGCTGCGGGTTTGCCAGTCATCGCATCTAATTTCCCTCTTTGGCGAGAAATTGTCCAGCAGATTGATTGCGGTCTATTGGTCAATCCTTTAAAGCCAAAGGAAATTGCTCAAGCGATTCAGTATCTTTTAGAACATCCAGAAGAAGCTGAAGCTATGGGGAAACGAGGGTATGAGGCTGTGACATCACAGTATAACTGGGAAACTGAGTCAGAGAAATTACTAAATTTGTACAAACAACTGCAAAAACAAAGATGAAAATTATTACTATTGTTGGCGCTCGACCTCAATTTATTAAAGCAGCGGTTGTTTCTCGAAAATTACAATCCACTCCTAATGTTCAAGAGGTATTAGTTCATACAGGTCAGCACTACGATGGTAATATGTCCGATGTCTTTTTCCAGGAGTTGGATATCCAACCGCCAGACTACCATCTGGGTATAGGTTCTTACACCCATGGAGCCCAAACAGGAAAAATGCTCGAAGCAATCGAACAGGTAATATTACAAGAAAAACCTGACTGGGTAATAGTATACGGAGATACTAATTCTACTTTAGCTGGAGCGATCGCAGCAGTTAAGCTCCATATCCCTGTGGCTCATGTAGAAGCTGGTTTGCGTTCCTTTAATCGACGGATGCCTGAGGAAATCAACCGAGTATTGACAGACCATAGTTCTGACCTGTTATTTGCTCCCACCAATGCTGCTGTGAAAAATTTGCATGCTGAGGGCATCAGCGAGGAGAAAGTTCACTTGGTGGGGGACGTGATGTATGATGCTGCTCTTTACTACGGAGCTAAGGCTGCTCAGAATAGCTCTATTTTGGACCGTCAGAAGTTAACACCCCAGAGCTATATATTAGCAACAATTCACAGAGCAGAGAATACTGACTATTCATCTCGACTGCAAGCAATCTTTGGTGGATTGGTAGCAGTTGCAGAGAAAATACCAGTGGTTTTACCATTGCATCCTCGCACCCGTAGTGCTTTGTCGCGAGAAGGTCTACTAAACGATGTTACGCGATCACTCAGACTAATAGAACCGGTCGGATACTTAGACATGGTAATGTTAGAGAAAAATGCCAAGCTTGTGGCGACTGACTCCGGTGGCGTTCAAAAAGAAGCATTTTTCCACCGAGTGCCTTGTATTACTCTACGAGAAGAAACAGAGTGGGTAGAATTAGTTGAGTCTGGTTGGAACCAATTATTACCACCAGTTTCCACAGTGGCAGTAACTAACATCATATTAAACAGTCTAATAAGCAAGTCTAACAAGGAAGAAACTGTTGGACTTTACGGAGGAGGACTAGCAGGGGAAGAAATTGTTAAACAACTCTTATGAGAAAATTTAGACAACAATTTATGTAACGATAATTAGCATTTTTCTGCTTAAGAAAAGCCTCAAAGCTTTATATGTCAATACTTTTAGCTCGGACTGATTATTGCTTTTATACATCTGGATTATAACTAACGCCGTGCTATGCTAAGAGCGATTTTTTAAGCTTCAAGGGTACATTCTTTACCACGACTGTATTTGAGGGTTTTTACGTCTTATTTTTTGTCCAATTCCTACTATTTCAACGAAATTGTGTGAAATAAAAAAACTATCAAAATAAACAGTCTAGTTTGAGCCTAATCTTTAGTGGGGTTATCTTGGTAGTCTGGCAAAATAAGGTCTTTTAAGTTAATTAAAATTATTAGCAGCACTTAAACTTGCCTTACATACCAACGAATTACCAGAATAAATAAATTTATGACTCAAAAAGCCCTAATTACTGGATTAACAGGACAAGATGGTTCCTATCTAGCCGAGCTTCTCCTCTCCAAAGGTTATGAAGTTTTTGGACTAGTTCGTCGCACCAGTACCAGTAGTTTAGAACGAATCAATCACCTTTCAGGCAAGATTAAAATTATATCTGGTGACTTGCTAGATCAATTTTCACTGATGGATGCGATTTCTGAAATACAGCCTAATGAAATTTATAACCTCGCTTCCCAGAGCTATGTTCCTCTTTCTTGGAAACAACCATCTTTAACCGCTGAATATACTGCAATTGGAGTATCCCGCCTTCTTGAGTCTATCCGCCGTTGTAAATCAGACACCAGATTTTATCAAGCTTCCAGTAGTGAAGTTTTTGGTCAACCTGATAATTCTCCCCAAACAGAACTTACGGCTTTTCGTCCCCGCAATCCTTATGGTGTAGCTAAAGCTTACGCCCATTGGATGACCATTAATTATAGAGAGCATTATGATCTTTACGCATGCTGTGGCATAACTTATACACATGAATCCGTACGCCGCGGCACTGAATTTGTTTTTCGTAAAATCACCCACACCGCTGCACAGATAAAACTTGGTTTGGCAACAGAACTTAAATTGGGCAACTTGGATGCCAGACGTGATTGGTGTTATGCGGAAGATGCCGTTTATGCAATGTGGCTAATGTTACAACAAGAACGACCCGATGACTATATTATTGCTAGTGGCGAGACCCATTCTGTTAAAGAATTAGTCCAGTGTGCTTTTGAGTATCTTGGCTTAGACTGGCAAAATTATGTTTCTGTCGCTCCAGAGTTTTACCGTCCAGATGAAAGTATACAACTAGTTGGTTGCATAGATAAAATCAAAACTCAGCTTGACTGGAAACCACAGTATTCTTTTGAAGATATGGTAAAACTTATGGTTGACTACGATCTGAAAAGCTTAAGTAATAGGTGTAAATTACCAGTACCATACTGAACAGTTACAATTGATGCGACTCTAATTGCAGCTAAAGCGAGCGGAGTTCGCTTGGATGACCAATCGCTTTTGTTAAGTCATCGGTGATAACATAAA
This sequence comes from Mastigocoleus sp. MO_188.B34, assembly GCF_030065675.1. Taxonomy (GTDB): domain Bacteria; phylum Cyanobacteriota; class Cyanobacteriia; order Cyanobacteriales; family Nostocaceae; genus Mastigocoleus. Next base: position 14,680 of record NZ_JASJDK010000018.1, read on the forward strand.
CAGTAATTATTTTTTTGGATATTATCCTCCAATTTTTGTTCCTGATGATTGTATTATGAATAGCTCTCTAATCAGCCAGCGCTATGCGCTGGCGAAAATTAATTAGCAAGTTTGGTTATTTAATTTATATAATTAGCGACACAGGTAAAAGGTATGGGTAAAATATTAATTAATTTATCTATTGTATTTTCCCAACCTACAGGTATTAGTAATTACGCGACTAATCTAGTTCCTTATTTACAATCTTTACAGCCTACCCTACTGACGGCAAAAGATTATTCTTATCCCGACTTTAATTGCTATTCTATTCCCAATAACTTAACTCCTGCTCAAGGTAAAAAAGGTCATTTGTCTCGCTTGTGGTGGACACAATTTCAACTACCAAAAATCTGTAAAAATCTCAAGCCACAGTTATTATTTTCCCCACTTCCAGAAGCGCCACTTTACAATAGGTTTCCCTATGTAGTCACAGTTCATGATGTAATCCCCTTGCGTTTCCCCAAACGCTTTTCCCCCCTAACACCTTATCATCGTTACTATATTCCCGAAGTACTCAAACAAGCTGAGCATGTAATTTGTAATTCGATGGCGACTGCTAGAGATATTACTGATTTTTTGAAAATATCAGCTAATAAAATTACTCCTATTCCCTTAGCTTACGATGCTAATTGCTTTCAACGCCACAAAAGTGGCAATGTACACCATAATAAAAAGTATTTCATATATATTGGACAACACAAAACTCACAAAAATGTCCATCGTTTAATTAAAGCTTTTGCAGGATTAGCTCATAAAAAAGATTATCAATTATGGATAGCTGGTTCTAGAGATAAGCGCTATACTCCCCAATTACAACAGCTAGCGACAGAATTGGGAGTTGGGGAACAGGTAAAGTTTTTCGACTATGTGAGTGCAAAAGAATTACCAAATATGATTAGTCAAGCTGTTGCTTTGGTATTTCCCAGTCTTTGGGAAGGTTTTGGCTTTCCAGTACTAGAAGCAATGGCTTGTGGAACTCCGGTTATTACATCTAATATCTCCTCATTACCTGAGGTTGCTGGTGATGCAGCAATTTTAATCGATCCTTATAACCACAATGAAATTACAGCAGCTATGGAAACCTTAGCCAGCGATCGCCAGTTACGCTCTCACCTCTCCCAAAAAGGTTTAGAACAAGCTAGTAAGTTTACTTGGGAAAAAACTGGAAAAGCAACAGCAGAGATTTTATCTCGGTTTATTTAATTGGGGATTGGGGATTGGGGATTGGGGATTGGAGATTGGGAGCAATATCAGAAAATCTTCGAAAAACACAGAATTCCCTAAATATGCAAGTTACTAACTACCTATGACCAAGTCGCCAGTCACCAGTCACCATATGACGCTTACGCGTCACGCCTTGCTAACACTGCGGTCGCAGTGCGGGTGCACCCCATCCCCTAAGCATTCCCAACTGCACCAGAGAATACAGTTCCTCGCTGTACGTCCATAGTGAGAATTGCTCCATCTCTAATTGTTTTAGTAGCATTTTTGACGCCAACAATCACAGGCACTCCGAGACGCAAACCAATAATTGCAGCGTGAGAGTTAAGACTTGCATCTTCAGTAATAATACCACTAGCTTTACGAATTGCTTCAACAAAATCAGCGCTGGTAGATTTAGCAACTAAAATTTCTCCAGGATTAAAGTTACTAACATCCATTCCAGTAGTTGCAACTCGAGCGCGACCACTTACAGAACCCTGTCCCAGTCCAATTCCTTGACCGAGAACTGCTGTTACAACTTCCACTTTGATTAAGTCAGTTGAACCAGATACTCCTTGGAGGGTTCCGGCAGTCATCACTACTAAATCCCCCTCACAAGCAAGCTGATTTTCTAAAGCTACGTTTATTGCTGCTTGGAATGTTTGACCAGCGGAAGGTAATTCCAGCACTAATAGTGGTTTAACACCCCATACCAACTGTAGTCGGCGAGCAACATTAACGTGGGGTGTAACGGCTAAAATTGGCGTTTTGGGGCGAAATTTAGAAACGTTACGAGCGGTTGCCCCACTTTGGGTTAAAGTCATAATTGCTGCAGCACCCAATTGCTCGGAAATTTGACCTACAGCTTGTGATATGGCGTTGGGAATTGAACGTCTAGAATCTCGAGCTTGACGAGCGTTGACATTACTTGCTTCTTCCTGCTCTATCCGTTCGGCAATTCGCGCCATAGTCGCCACGGCTTCTACAGGGAATTGACCGACAGCAGTTTCATTGGAAAGCATCACAGCATCGGTTCCATCCAGAATTGCATTTGCTACATCTGAAACTTCTGCACGGGTGGGGCGAGGGTTACTTACCATGCTATCTAACATTTGGGTAGCTGTAATAATTGGTATTCCCAAACGATTGGCTGTAGCAATTAAACGCTTTTGTAATACGGGAACGTCCTCTGCTGGTAATTCTACCCCTAGGTCACCCCTGGCAACCATTACACCGTCGCATAAAGCCAAAACTGCATCCATTTGTTCGATCGCTTCATGCTTTTCAATTTTGGCGATTACTGGAACCTGTTTCCCTGTGGAAGAAATCAGTTCTTTGATTTCGATCATGTCCTGGGGATTGCGAACAAAAGAAAGGGCTACCCAATCCACACCTTGATCGAGACCAAAAATTAAATCCTCACGGTCTTTATCGGTCATTGCTTTAACCGACAAATAAACACCCGGGAAATTAACACCTTTGTTGTTGGAAAGTTTACCAGGCACAGTGACACTACAATGTAAGTCGCCTTTATCGCGGTTAATTTCCTCCACCAACATTTCAACTTTTCCGTCATCCAGAAGAATTTTGGAACCAACAGGAACTTCTTCGGCGAGATAATCATAGGTCACACAGCTTATTTCCTGGGTACCCACCACCGGACGATTGGTAAGAGTAAAGCGATCGCCTTTTTGTAAAACTATAGAACCATTTTCAAACTTGCCAAGGCGGATTTTGGGACCCTGTAAATCTTGGAGAATGGCGACTGGCTGATTTAACTCAAATGCTGTCTGTCTAATTGTGCGAATATTACGCTGATGGTCGGCATGACTACCATGGGAAAAATTTAATCGCAGTGTAGTTGCACCTGCTTCAATAATTGCCCGCAAAACTTCAGGACTACTTGTAGCAGGACCAATAGTGGCAACTATTTTTGTTCGACGTAGAGAATCTTTCAATTGCATAAAGACTGAATTTAGGAATCTATCTCGGGAATTATCGTAAATTAAAAGCTACTTCTTTTCAGTTGTTGGCGAATCAATCATGGAATTTCACATGGAATTTCAACAGACGTATGAGTGCTCCGAATTTACTCATAGATGCTGCTAATACACCAAAAAGAGCCTTAAACTACAACGGAAATCATAGTTTCTTAAATACTTAAGCACTTGAAGCTTTTAGCTTTCTAATGTCGTCTGGGATCATACCTTTATTGGACACCTAATGTGTCAAGCTGGAAATAAATCTTGGTACACAAATCTTTATTATGCGCCAGTCCGTGTCGTATACTCGCAATATTTGATGATTAAGGAGTTCGAAATGTTGACCTCGGAGGCACACAAGCCGCTGACAGCGCCGCCAAGGGAATTTTTAGCACCTCCGGGCGATCTAAACCCAACTGTTCTGATGTTTGTTGGGGCGGTGTTAATAGTAGCTTTATCTGTTTGTGGTTATTGGGTTTGGCAAATACCAAATTGGGTGTGCTTTTTGATGAATGTTGTTGCTTTGCATATTGCAGGCACCGTAATTCATGATGCATGTCACAAATCTGCTCATAGCAACCGGGCAATTAATGCAATATTAGGGCATAGTAGTGCTTTAATGCTTGCTTTTGCCTTTCCAGTATTTACCCGCGTTCACCTACAGCACCACGCTCACGTTAACGACCCGGAAAAAGATCCCGACCATTACGTTTCTACTGGTGGTCCATTATGGCTCATTGCTGTGCGTTTTTTCTATCATGAAATTTTCTTCTTTAAACACAAACTGTGGCGTGATCGAGAACTTATGGAATGGTTTTTCAGTCGTTTGTTCGTGGTCACAATTGTTCTCGTTTCCATTCACTACCACTTTTTAAGTTATATCCTAGATTTCTGGTTTGTACCTTCTGGTGTGGTGGGATTAGCATTGGGGTTATTTTTTGATTATTTACCCCATCGTCCTTTCACGGAACGCAATCGCTGGAAAAATGCTCGTGTTTATGCTAGTCCAATTCTCAACATCCTAATTTTGGGACAGAATTATCACTTAGTCCATCATTTATGGCCTTCTATACCCTGGTATAAATACCAACCTGCATACTACATGATGAAACCCCTACTTGATGAAAAAGGATCCCATCAATCTTTGGGATTATTACAGAAGAAAGACTTTTTCGGCTTTCTATATGACATTTTCCTAGGTATCCGTTTCCACCATGCTCAGGAAAAATAGCAGGTAGAAAAGATTGGGGATTGGACATTTTTCCATCCCCCATTATCGGTCTATTAAAATTTGAATATTTCTGAAAACAAATTATCGAAAATTGAATAAATTTCACTTTTTGCTGGGGTGGTGATTCTAAATTACCTCAGCAATTAACAATTAAACATAGCCAAAATTCAGGATTTTTTTGAAACATAAATTGTGTAGAGATGTTAAGAACAACATCTCTACAGCCTTAAAATGTCTATTAGTAGTTAATCAACTACCCTATCGAGTGCATAGCAGATGAATTTCCAACAATTACAATAATTACAATTACAAACAGGTGAAACCTTCGCTCGCTAGTCCTCAGAATCTACATGAAACAGATTGAGGAAGTGGGTTTCACCTATTTGATAAAAACAAGGTTTGCTAATTCCTGATGTCGTAATTACTTAGCATAGATTGTTTGCACCTCATTACTGGGAAATATCTCCAACTATTGTTGGGAATGCTGCAGATTATTGTTTTGAGATAGCAATTTGTTTTTTAGATATTAGTCGAAAGGCTTAAAGCCTGAATTAGCTCTATCTCTTTAGAAAAATTGAGCTTATCTAAGGATTCTGTAAAAAACACAAAACCTTTGTAAGCTGTTGCATATTTGTAGATTTTTGTGAACAAACCTTCCGCAGTCATGATTACCAGCGGAGCCTCACTCTTAGAGAGAATGGTGATAAAATCTTCACACTTTACATGAACACCTGTTCCTCGGTCAGTGAATATTTGTCCGCCAAATGCGGTGGGTTGAGCATTATTGCCATCACCGTCAAGCTTCATATTTTCTTAAGTATTTTCACATAGAACATAAGCTCATTCTACAATTGGGGTTATGTAGTTGAATGTTATGTCCGTAACCGCTATCTTCAGACTTGGTTAAATTTTCCCCAACTGCAGTGTTTATAAAAAATTTATATTAGATTTCCTTCGCAGAAAATTTCTACGTTGAAAAAAAATTATTCTTAGATTAATTAATTAACAACAGCTTTGCTCCAGTCAGGACGCAAATTAGCAGCATCACGCAAGTAAATATGTTGAACGCTTGAAGGGTCGGACAAGTAAGCATGAACTAAAAGTCGAATACAATATTTCAAACTTTGGGGTACATACATTTGTTGAACATCCAGCATGGGAACACAATCCCAGTGGGGACGAGAACGGGCGATCGCTGCGGGAAAAGCTGCATCCAAATCGCGTGTTACCGAGAAAGTAACGCTAACCATGTCAGCTGGATGCAAATGATTACGTTTTTCTAACTCATCTAGTAATTCTGTTATTGATTCTCGCATGGCTTCAACTGTGTTTTCAGAAACAGTTGTTGCACCACGAATCGCCTGTATTCGCCACTCCACAAAAAAAAATCCTCCAATTAATTTGCTTTTAGCTGTCAGTTAATGCGCAATACTTACAGTACGCTTACGCTAGACCGCGAACGCTTTGCTAACAGTTTATGGCTAAAGCCATACCCTTACGGGCTACAGGTATTAGTTTATGGTCCACGCCACGCCTTTACAGGCTAAAGTTGTTAGGTATCAGTTACATGTTTGTTTTTAACTGTTCACTGTATGGCTAAGACTACGCCCCGCTAACACTGTTAACTGTTAACTGATAACTGTTCGTCATCAAGGTCTGTATAACCACAGTGGAAGACCGTTGGTAGAAATTTCAAAATCCAACCAATCTATTCCAGTTCCAATTTTACTCTTTGCTTGACGATTTCCCGGTAAAATACGACTCAAAAGGGGCTTACGTTCCTCAAAAGTATAAACAGGTGTTTTTTCCGGATCTAGACCTACTAATTCTGCAGCCCAACGACGAGCATCTTCTTCTGCTCCAAGTTTATCTACAATACCCAGTTCCAAAGCCTGCTGTCCAGTAAAAATCCGCCCATCAGCAAAAGTTTTAACTGTTTCTGGTTCTAAATTACGTCCTTCAGCAACCGTTTGCACAAATTGTTGATAACTGGTGTCTATGAGTTCCTGCAAAATACCTTGTTCTGGTTCGGTCAGTTCTCGATCAAATGCCAAGATATCTTTGTAAGGACCAGATTTAATAACTTTGAAAGAAACGCCAACTTTATCCAGCAATCTTTCTAGGTTATTCCCACGTAAAATTACACCTATACTGCCTGTAATTGTTCCTGGATTTGCCATGATGTATTCTGCACCCATACCAATGTAAACACCGCCAGATGCAGAAATGTTGCCAAAAGAAGCAACTATTTTCAATTTATCGCGCAAACGCTTTAGAGCACTATAAATTTCTTGAGAATCTCCTACGGTACCTCCAGGGGAGTCGATCCGTAGTAACAAAGCCGGAAACTTTTTTTCTTCCACTGTTTTGAGTGCTTCTAACACTCTCTTGCGGGTAGCTCCGGCGATCGCACCGTTAATTTCAATTCTGGCAATTTGTTTGCGAAACCTAGGCTTAAAAGGCCAAATCATGAGTAGTCAAAAAAAAACACTATAAACTGAATGTTAAGCTTCAAATGGCAGTAAGCTTCAAATGAAAATATAATCAAGCATCGGGAAGGAAGAAGTCTGCAAATTTTTGCCGTACGGTGATGTTGTCACTTTATATTATTTGTATTTACTTACTTAAAGACTTCTTGGTTTTTTATGAATGAAATTATAGCTTATCTTGTAGTGAGTTATTTAGTTTTACTGTTAATTGATTTTCATTAACCCTTAAAACAGCATAATTTTATAGCTTTTGATTATAGCTTTTGATTACAGCTTTTAACTATTTATGCTGTGATTTACTGACACATCTTTCCGACGTATCGTTATCTACAGACAAGATAATATCTTCATTTCCCTAGTCAAGTTTAATTCCACTTGCATCTATGACAAACAATCAATAGCACATTGTCGATGAAAATTTGTAGTTGAAAGTTGCTTTTTGAATTATTTACTTAAGTGTTTAAGTAATTAAAACTTCAGTAATTAAAACTTCAAATTCCAATTGCAAAATTTCTAGGCTTTGATTGACAAGTATTTTTGACATCCTGGAAACATTTGAAATTTAAATATATTACTCCTTTGCTAGTCAACTATAGGGTCATGATTGGTAAATGACTCTTAATTAAGATGCTTTTTGCAAATCTTTAAGAGTTCAGACGTAAAATTTGACATCGGTAAAAAGCATAGGCATCAAATAGGACTCCCACAAAACAACAGGTCAAACAGATAACCAACACCCCTTGTAATGGTGTTCCGTTACCAAAAACCATGAGAAATTGTGAGATATCTTGGGAAATTACTTGTGTTAGCTCTTGTAGACCAGGGAAATAACTGACTAAAATAATTACAGCCCAGAGGCTACCAACAAATAACATTGGCACAACAAAGCTGAAAATCATAGACAGTAGCAGCGAACGGATAAAGTTAGCAAGAATGTTCATCACTATACAGGCTCCGTGAAGTTCCAAAAATAAGACCTGCTTTTTCAATATCTACAATAAGGTAGATTGACCTTCATGGGGCGTTTTTTCAAAAATCTTAAGTTTTCATTAAAAAACAACAAAGTTCACATTTCATTTAAATCGCCAATATACAGGGCTATCTTTTAGATGTAAACCTTTACTTACAAGCTTCTGCAGGGTTTATGAGAGAATGGAGTAAGATTGTGCATCCCAAGCTGACTTTCTGAGAGAAAGTTTAAACTTAGTAACTTTTACCAGTTAAAGACTAAGAGAAGTTACAAAATTTCGGAATAGGGATTCGGTTAAATTGTCTTCCTGTTTACAAAGCAAAAATTTGGGAAATTGTTCGGATGAAGATAACCACACTCATTGTGATGTAGCTGAACAGTCCCAGAATACTGGAAAATCGTCACAAATACTTAAGTAGAAATAATCTATTAACTCAATCTATAAACTCATAACTCATATTTCGCTATGATTACGGCAGTTACTGAGTTAGCTTGTGAACGTTGAGCCAGATAAAAACCAAATCCAGTTTAGGAATGTGGAGTCAGCGACTGCTGTCATCAATTTTTTTGGGCGGACAAGTATTTGTTCATCTTTTGAAGGGCAAAATACATCGACGTAACACTTTAGAACAAATGGCTGCGGTGGGACCAGATTCCCTATTCATAGCTTTGTTGACCGCTGTATTTGTCGGTGCTGTGTTTACCGTTCAAGTCGCACGGGAGTTTATCGCTTTTGGTGCAGGGAACATCGTCGGTGGAGTTTTATCAGTCGCATTGACGCGGGAACTTTCCCCTGTACTCACAGCAGTGATATTAGCCGGAAGAGTTGGTTCAGCATTTGCGGCGGAAATTGGCACTATGCGGGTAACCGAACAAATAGATGCTTTACTAATTCTCAAAACCGATCCGGTGGATTATCTGGTAATTCCCCGAGTTCTTGCTTGTTGCTTAATGTTACCTATTTTGACCCTGTTATCTTTAGTGACAGGAATGACTGGGGGATTGATTATAGCGACCAATCTTTATAATCTATCAGACACTTCATTTTTAGATTCAGCACGTAATTTTCTTAGTTTTTGGGACATTATCAGCGCCATGGTGAAGGCATTTTGTTTTGGTACTTTTATTGCCGTTATTGGTTGTAATTGGGGCTTGACAACTACTGGTGGAGCGAAAGGTGTGGGAGAATCTACCACAACTGCAGTTGTAACTTCTTTGTTAGTGATTTTTATTAGTAACTTCTTCCTTACTTGGGTCATGTTCCAAGGTGCTGGAAGTGCTTTATTACAAGGATTTTAGTTTTACGACTGTATATGGCTTATCAGGCTATGTCATAGTATTTTCTTTGAAGGAAATAGTGATAAGGAAATGAGCTTATTACCCTTCACTGCCAATGAAGGAAAAAATGTTCGGTAAATCAGACTTGTCCATTTACTGGAATCAATGTACTGGAACCATGGATATTTACCTTTGGTGAAAATCTTCATCAAGCAAGAAAATAGGAAACAAAAATTTTCTGATTTCTAAAAAATTGTCCCAAATTTTCCTGATTTCTGTTCCAAATTTCCTAAATTTTTATGGCTAATCCAATATTACCTACGTGAATTATTTATGAGAAATGATTTTTTGGGAAAAGTAAAACTCCGGGGAAAGAAACAATTGCCTAGCAAATAAATTATTTCTTTCCAATCAAGAGGATTATCTACAAAAACTTTTTCTTTTCTTCCCACACTCTCCTTTGTCATTCAATTAGGTAAATTTCTACTCGGATAGGAAGAGTATTTGGGAAGCTTGCTCTTAAATTTTAAAATAAGAGAAATGTTACTTTAAGATTCAGGGTGGAAAACTGTGACCACTTCACCAAGTACAAATGCGCTGTCAACTGTCGAATTAAATCCTAATTATAGGATTCCTCTAGTATTAGTATTAATTGGTGCTCTACTAGTGATAGTACAACCCTTATTAGCAGGAATAATTGCACTTTTTGGTGTATTTTTGATGTTTCAAGCAGTTACTCTGCGTTTGCGATTTACTGCTACAGATTTAGATATTTACAGAGGAGAAAAATTAATCCGCCGTTTTCCATACAGTGAATGGCAACACTGGGAAATTTTTTGGTCACAAATTCCAATACTATTTTATTTCAAAGAAACCAAAAGTATTCACTTTTTACCAATTATATTTGACCCCAAAACTCTTAAAACCTGTTTGGAGCAGCACTACCCAAGAAATAAGAATTTGGGATAGTCTCCATGGCTGCATTGTCTGTCAATTTTTGTGAAAATAACTAAAATTTACTCAAATAGGGAAAAAGAATTGGATGAGCATTAGTAAATGCTGTTCTTTTTCTCTTTACATATAAACTGCTAGCAATTATAAACTGTAATTCATAGCATCAATAGTGACTGGGTTATTTATCAGACTATGTTACAAACAACAAATTACAGAGAAAGGAAAATTAATTATTAGAGGATGTAAAATTTATTATTTCTATGAATCAAGAAGAATTTGAAAATCAAAAATCAATTGAAGAAAGTTCAGAGGGACTTGAAGAGGAACCACAAGCAGAGTCAGTAAATCCTCAAGAAGATTCTATACCAAAAGCAAATACTGAGAATCTAATATCAAGCAATGCCCCAGAAGTAGCAGAAAACTCTTTTGCACTCAACGTCAAACCGCAAACTGTAAAATCCCAAGATGATACTTCGGTTTTGGAATCTGGGGATAAATCTCAAAAACTTGTCAATAATATTTCATTTATGTCTGTAGATTCAGAATCAACTAAAGTAAGCGAATTACAACGCCAAGAAAAAGCACTGCGGACGGAAATAGCAAATCTTCAAGCTACTCAACAAATACTTTCCCAACAGGTGCAGGAAACCCAAACCAAAATGGGACGAGTAGTACAGGAAGCCCTGGAAGAGCTGGAAAAACGCAAGCAAACTTTGCAAATTGCTGTAGAGAAATTAGAAAAACGTCAAGAACGCATTCATAAGGAAATGCGCAGTACATTTGCTGGTGCTTCCCAGGATTTAGCTATTCGAGTCCAAGGTTTCAAAGATTACTTAACCGGTAGTTTACAGGACTTGGCTGCGGCTGCTGAACAGTTAGAATTATCCCCTATTCGCGAACCAAAAGAAAAACCACAAGTTATTCAAAGTCGTCCCCGTGAGATAGAAGAACCTGAATCGGATACACCACAATTTACCCAACAGCGTTTTCAGGATACGACAAAAAAAATTCGTGGGTTCATCGATCAATACCGCACAAAACCAGATTACTACGGTCCGCCATGGCAATTACGTCGTACTTTTGAACCAGTTCACGCCGAACGCGCATCTAAATGGTTCTTCGAACAAGGTGGAAGGGGTGCATTACGTACCCTGGGTAGCAGATTACAAAATACTTTGGTGACCTCGGCGATTATTTCCATACTTTATCGGCTATATGGCGATCGCGTCCGTACTTTAATACTGGCTGATAGTCCAGAACGCTTGGGTGAATGGCGACGCGGTTTACAAGATTGTTTGGGGGTTGGTCGTCCTGACTTTGGTCCAGACCGAGGGGTTGCATTATTTGAAACCCCAGAAGCAGTTGCTCAAAAAGCAGAGCGTTTAGTCAAAGCTAGATTACTACCATTAATTGTCATTGATGATTCGGAGGAAGAAATCAGTCTTGGGTTGTTGGAATTTCCGTTGTGGTTAGCTTTTGCTCCTGACCCAAAAATGATGAGAAACTCCTACTATGACGATGATTTTTAAGCAGTAATGGAGATTAGAAACTGGATTTTCCCACTTTCTAGCTCCCAATTTCTGGCTACTAATTTCTAGTTCTCAATTTCTCACTCTCAATTCTCAATTCCTAAATACCAATTCCTAATTTTTCATTTCCTGTTTTTGACTCAAAATTATTTAGTTATGAATATTTGGTTAACTTTATGCTTCTGTGTATTAGTCGTAGCTTACTTATTAGGCTCGATTCCCACTGGCTACCTTACGGCTAAATTATTAAAAGGAATTGATATTCGAGAATTTGGTTCTGGTTCTACCGGTGCGACTAATGTCTTAAGAACTTTAGGTAAGGGACCAGGAGCATCCGTACTATTTATTGATAGTCTTAAAGGGGTAGTGGCTATTCTTATTGCTCACGAGTTATTTAATTTTGCTACTGCTCAAGATTTACTTCCAGAGACGATTAATGTAGATATTTGGCTGTCCTCAATGATTGCTTTAACTGCATTTTTTGCCATTTTAGGACACAGTAAATCAATATTTTTAGGTTTTAGTGGTGGTAAATCTGTTGCGACCAGTATTGGTATTTTATTCGCCATGAATTGGCAAGTTGCTTTAATTTGTGTTGGTGTATTTGGAATTGCGATCGCAATTTCTCGGTTTGTTTCTTTAAGTTCAATTTCTGGTGCTTTAGCTGCTCCTGTATCGATGGTAATTTTGAACCAACCTTTGCCTTATATTATTTTCGGTGTAATCGGTAGTTTATACGTCGTTTGGCGACATAAAAGTAATATTGGACGCTTAATTGCTGGAACTGAATCAAAATTAGGACAAAAGGTTGATGTGGATGTAGAACAAACTGTAAATCCAGCTAGTTAGATTGATTTGCTGTGGTAAATATCACATGTTTATCGCAAGACATAAGGTAAGTGACAAGATATTACTGACCTGCAACTAAATCAAACACAGTAATCTCAGGACGTGAACCAAAGCGAATATGCAAGCTGGTCATACCAATACCGCGATTGGTATAAACATTCATGTTACCTACCCGATTTAAACCTTCATAATATTTTTTGCTTAAAGTGGGGAGAACTGGAGGTTTAAAAAATGGTAAGCGTACTTGTCCTGCATGGGAATGTCCTGATAACTGCAAATCGAACTTACCCGTAGCAGCATTGATATCAGCAAAGTCTGGTTCGTGTACCAAAATTATTGCTGCACCTCCAGGTGGTAATTGTTTTAAAACTAAATCTAAACGTGCTGTACCCATTAGTACATCATCAATGCCAGCAATATTTAATATTGAGTTATCTCGCTTGATACTATAAACACGATTTCTCAGTTCAAGAATGTTATTTGCTCGTAATGCTTCCCTAATCCCTTGGGGATTTGCTAAATAATCGTGATTTCCCAATACTGCAACAGTTTTATCTTTGGATTTGAGAACCTTCAAGCTATTTTGAAAGTGGGGGATAAATTTTTGCTGATATTCCGTCACAAAATCACCAGTCATAGCAATTAGGTCTGGTTTTTGCTGATTCACCAAATGGAAAATACGCCGCAAACGTCTTTCAGTCATAAATTTATCAGTGTGCAAATCGCTAACTTGCACAATCCGATAGTTATTAAATTCTGAAGCTAAATGTGGAAGTTTTAGCTGCACTCGATGAATATCAATCCAGTTTGGCTCAATCGTTTTTGCGTATAATAAAATACAGCAAATCAATGAGAAGCATAACCCTAAAAATTGCTTAAGTGAAATTTGGAAGCTTCTGTGACCCAGTCTCATTACTCTCCAATTTAGCAATTTCCGTATTTTCAAGACTAAATTCCAATAAAGGTAACACCAAATTCTAGGTACTGATCAAGGATTTGTCACTCGACATTGATTACCTTATGAGAAAAAATAATTACCTGTTTTGGAAAAAACTTGCGATCGCAACATATGGATTTGCTGCTACTATTTTTAAATCATTAATTAACTTTGAAAATCGTTTGCACTAAAATTAATATGTCTCCACATTCCTTGTCACAGAGTTTTTGGCTGCAAATAGTTTTTGGCTAGTTTTTGGCTATAGATATTTAATGCTCAGATTAAGGACAAAGAACGAAGAGTTAACTATCCATATTAATTAATAAACCCAGATAAAATAAAAGTTTACAGGATTATAAGTCCGAGTTATGAGTCTTCCGATTGTTGCAATTATTGGACGCCCAAATGTGGGCAAATCGACCCTAGTTAATCGTTTAGCAGGACAAAAAGCTGCTATTGTACACGATCAACCAGGAGTAACTCGCGATCGCACCTATTTACCTTCCTATTGGGGCGATCGTGAATTTGTGGTTGTGGATACAGGTGGTTTGGTATTTAATGATGATACAGAATTTCTCCCCCTGATTCGTCAGCAGGCGATGACAGCTTTGACAGAAGCCAGTGCTGCAATTTTTGTTGTAGATGGTCGTACAGGTCCAATTGGTGCAGATGAAGAAATAGCTTCATGGTTGCGCCAACAAAAGGTTCCCGTATTATTAGCTGTAAATAAATGCGAATCCCCCGATCAAGGTTTAATTCAAGCAGCAGAATTTTGGAATTTGGGATTGGGTGAGCCTTATGCTATTTCCGCAATTCATGGTAATGGTACCGGCGATCTGCTAGATGAACTTATTAAGCATTTACCCACAGTAGAGGAACTACCGGAAGATAATGAGATAAAAGTTGCCATTGTCGGACGTCCGAATGTAGGTAAATCCAGTTTATTAAATGCTTTTGTCGGCGAAGAACGGGCAATCGTAAGTCCGATTTCCGGAACTACCCGCGATGCAATTGATACCTGTGTCGTCAGAGGAGAACAAACTTACCGACTGATTGATACAGCAGGAATTCGTAAAAAGAAACATATTGAATACGGTACGGAGTTTTTCAGTATCAATCGTGCTTTTAAAGCAATTCGCCGTTGTGATGTCGCGCTGATGGTAATAGACGCTGTTGATGGTGTTACCGAGCAAGACCAAAAATTAGCCGGAAGAATTATTGATGAAGGTCGGGCTTGTGTAATTGTTATTAACAAATGGGATGCAATCGAAAAAGATTCCTACACAATCTACGATTACCAAAAAATTCTTGAAGGAAGACTTCATTTTTCTGAATGGGCACCTACAATTTTTGTTAGTGCGTTGACTGGACAACGGGTAGGCAAAATATTAAATTTGGTAGACAGTGCAGCCCTGGAGCATAAACGTCGAATCAGTACTTCTGTCGTCAACGATGTTTTAGAAGAGGCTATTACTTGGCACTCACCACCAGTTAGTCGCGGAGGAAGACAAGGTAAAATTTATTATGGTACCCAGGTTAGTAGTCAACCGCCAACAATTGCACTATTTGTTAATGAAGCTAAGCGTTTTGGGGATAACTACCGCCGGTATATTGAAAGACAATTCCGCCAACAATTAGGATTTAAGGGTACCCCTATTCGTTTGCTGTGGAGAAGTAAAAAAGCTCGGGATGTTGAGACTAGTAATGTTAATAGAGCAGCCCGCGTTTAGTTTAAATGATTAATTAATATTAAATGGATTTACTGCGCTCCCTACCCATAGGTCTTTACTTAGAACAACCACATACTTGGTTACATAAACTCGACCCAAGAGTTAAGTTTGGTTGGTTGATGAGTTTTCTGACGACTTATATTTTTGCTAATAACCAGTGGCGTATACTACTGGTTGTTTTATTGATTTTGGCAACTCTAACAGCGGGAATTCCCCGCAGAGTATGGCGTCAGCAAATGGGCTGGTTATTAACAATTTGCTTTCTAGTTTTATTAATTGCTTCCATTACTCCTGACGCCTTGGGGGTAAAATATCAGCCACGTTTACCTACTGACCGACAAGAGTTATACCCCGAATCTAAGCCACAAAATCCAAACATTGTTGAAAACAAAGTATCCCCTTCCCCTGGAATAAGTCCAAATCCAACTTCAATTTCTAGTAATAGTGTGGACTACGAACAAAGTTACCATTATGTACTGTTAGAAATTGGACCTATATTTGGGCTTGGACCGATAAGAGTAACTCGTTATTCTTTTGATCTAGCTATACGTTTAAGTACTATTTTCTTTACCATTATATATGGAACTAATTTATACTTATTAACTACTGCAACAGAGGAAATTACAGCAGCTATTGAAAGTTTGAGCCGACCCCTACGAAAACTGAATATACCAGTTACAGAAATAACTCTAACTTTAACCTTATCTTTACGCTTTATTCCTTTAGTACTCGAAGAAATTCAAAATTTAGCTCGTTCTGTTGTCACTAGGGCAATTAATTGGCGTAAGTTGGGCTGGAAGGGTGCAGTCAAAGTGTGGCTGATGGTAATAGAAAAACTTTTAGATAACTTACTCATGCGTGCGGAACAAATGGCTGGAGCAATGGTCGCGAGAGGTTTTACTAGCCCCAACCAGCATCGAGTACAGTGGCACGAATTACGTTTAAAACCTTGGGATTGGGTAGCGCTAGTTGCTTTAATAATTTTCTGGGGAATACGTTTTCAAATCGGCGCTCAAGTCTGAGGAGTAAGAAGTAATGATTAAGAAGTAATGGGTAATGGGTAATGGGTAATTGGTGTTAGTGCAGCGTAGGATAAGCAATTGGGAATGGGTAAGAAGCAATGAGCAATATTTTTTTCTGTTTGCTTTAGAATCACTCAATTATTAATTTAATAAACCTGCATTGTTCTCCATCCCAAATGTCTATAAACCTGCAGAAAAACTCTATATGAGAGATATTACTGCTTAACCATTACTTCTTACTCATTACTTATTACTTCTTACTTATTACTTCTTACTTATTACTCATTACTTCTTACTTCTTACTTCTTACTCATCACTTTGGTAAGGGCTAATTTGTTCAATAAAATTATCTTCTGGAATATCTATATCTTCTGTTTCCACAATCCTCAAGTTAAAATTATGAGATTTGATTTCTAGTACTTCTTGCATATTTTGGAATTTTGTGTTTTCTAGATCTCTTTGCCGAAGATCTAGATGTCTAATACGGTTATACCTACTTTGGGAAGGAATGGGAGGGATAATGATCCGGCGATTGAGATCTATCTTTTCTCGTTCTCTCAAATTTGATCTGCAGCGAGACATAAAACCATTACTCATACTTGAAATTAAACTAAGGCTAATTGGTAACATAAATAAACCAATCGGTTTTAAGACATCTCCTCTATCAGCAATCTCAACTTTGCTCAAATCATTCATTTTAGGATTCAGCAAAGCAACAAAAGCTTCATCTGCATTTGAGTAACGATCTTGAGATACTGGTTCCACCATTTTTTCTAACCAACTGATGAAACGAGGGTTAAGATTTGGAAGTAGATATTTAACATTAACCCGATGATTATCGTCAATTAATTCACCAATAAAAGAAGATGGAGTTCTTGTCAGCAAGCAAATTAAGGTCATTCCCAAACTATAAAGATCAGAAGCTGTACTTAGAGGGCGACAAAACATTTGCTCTGGTGGCATAAATCCTAATGTACCCTTAACAATGCTATGTGAAGTCGAGCTTTGACCATCAATTTTTGCCAAACCAAAATCAACTAAATAAACATTGAGTTTATCGTCTACTAAAATGTTTTCTGGCTTTATATCTCGGTGAATAATTGGTGGAACGTGATGTTGTAAATAAATTAATATTTCTAATATTGAAATCGCAATTTGCCGGATTTCCTCAAGTTTGAAATATCGTGGCTGTGCTAGCGAAAGAGCATTTTTATATTCTTGTACTATACAAAAACCAGATTCAGTTTCAAAAGAGTCTATATATTTGGGAATACTAGGGTGATTTAACTGTTGAAGAAACTTAATTTCGCTCTCTAGGGCTTCATAATCTGACCAACTATTTCCGTCAACAGCAAACTGAAATTGCTTGATTGCAACAAACTGCTTTGTATTAATGTCAGTCGCTTGATAGGTAGCTCGTCCTCCATTCAGGTTATTTCCTAACTTGCGTTCAACAATATAACCCTGTTGGGAAAAGTCTGGAAAAAATCTACTATTACCCTCGAGATTGAAATATTCCATAGCTAGTTATCTAACTTGTTGTGTGTAGGATTGCGATTCAGGTATTTGTTGCTAAAGTCTTACTTTTTTCCGCGGATTGATAAACTCTGTCGGCTCGTGCTTCAAATCTTTTCCTTTGAATTGAGCCACTAACAGTAAAACTTCATCAAAATTAGTCTTAGTCTGGTTTTAATAATCTCTGATTCTCGTGTCATAAATTACCATATCAAAGGCAAATTGAAATTATTTAAAGCATTTACTAGTTTAGATCCCTTTTCAATTACTGTATATATTCTTAACTCCTAATTGATAGCTGTTAATGAATTTTCATGTTGCTTAACTTGCATAAAGTTATTGATTTTATAGTTGTAATTTCAAGTTTTCTTCATTTATTGTTTAGTATAAAAAATATTGTATCCTTCCAACTGATGAAGCAAACCATTTTCTGTTGTTTTAACTAATTTTAGGGGTAAATTTAATCTTGGTTTAGTAAATCATTTCTACTAATACCAGAAAATATGTGTTAGCAATTTATACTCTTGCTTAAGCTTCCTTAAGGTCGTAAATATTGCGAGAAAATGCTAATAAAAAAATAGAGTATATTTTATTATATAAAATTTAAATTATGTTTTATTATGTTAAGTATTGGCAATAAATATAAATAAACAAAGCCCATAATATGATTTTCTTTAGTTGTACTATTGGCAGTTATGAAAATTTATTACTGTTACTAAAACTGAAACATATTTAATCAAAACAATAAAAGCTTCACATTGTACCAAAACTTACTAATTTTATAAGTAAATTTTTATTCTTAAGTCTTAATAAAAATTACTGTGTTCTAAGTTATATGAATTGGAACATGTTCTATATCGGGCGATTGAACGCCAACTATACACAAGCCAAATTAAACCTTTCCCACTTTGTTAGCGCAAAAAAGATTTTTACTTTTTGCTAACGAAAAACTGAGAAAAGTAATATTTGTTTATATACCCAATCTGGGATAATTAGTTGTACGAAAAATAAAATGACAAAGCTTTGGTATTGGCGATCGCTTCCGCTTGAAAATCGCACTGGTAGTTATATTTTTGCGAGTTTGTTTTTTCCCGCCTCAAATTCACATTCAGATTTAAAGTCAGACTCAAATTTAAACTTAGCTCCAAATTCAAACCCACACTCTAATCTAAACTCCTGTATCGCAACTCTTTTGGAGAGTCCTTATCCTACCCCAAGCGAAAATCCTCAACTTGCACGGTATTCGATATGTGCGGGTATTCCGCGGATAATTGATGGGCATATGCAAGTTTGGACTCCAGAATTAGGGGAGATTTTGCCCTTCTTAGAAAATCTATTACGACAGACAGAAACCGAACCTCATAATTCTGCTAATTCTTCTTGTTTGTCTCCCCCCTCCCACTTACCATTCACTGGTGGTTGGCTTGGTTGGCTCGGGTATGACTTAGCCTGGGAAATTGAGAAACTACCAATGTCCAAAACAGATTCTTTACCTTTTCCTGTTGCATTTTGGTACGAACCTGAATGTTTTGCTGTTTTAGATCATCAAGAACAAGAACTGTGGCTAGCAGCTAGCAGCATAGATAAGCTTGATAAATTGGAAAAAAAGCTTAAGAATTACACGGGGGACGGAAGAGATGAAGGGAAGACAGAAGAAAAGAAAAAGGAAAAGAATAGCTCTTTTTCTTCACCATTCCCATATGAAGAAGTAGATACTTACCTGTCTACCTTTGCTAAGAGGTCACCATACCCCAATTCACCATACCCCAATCCCAAATCCCCCTTACCACATTTCTTCTGCTCCCAATCCGAATATGAAGCTGCTGTCAAGCAAGCTCAACAATATATTCGGGCTGGTGATATCTTTCAAGCTAATCTTTCACTGCGATTTGCAACATTAACTGCTGCATCTGGCTGGGAAATTTATCTTGCGTTGCAGAAAATTAATCCTTCTCCTTTTGCTAGCTATTGGCGAACACCTTGGGGGGAAATTGCTAGCTGTTCCCCGGAAAGGTTAGTCAAGCTATTTCCTAGAGGAGAAGCGGAAACTAGACCAATTGCTGGGACGCGATCGCGCGGGGAAACCCCCGAAAAAGATCGAATCCAAGCACGGGATCTAGTTAGTAACACAAAAGAGATAGCAGAACACATCATGCTTGTAGATCTGGAACGTAACGACCTTGGACGAGTTTGTAAATGGGGGAGTGTAGTAGTCGATGAATTTTTAAAAATAGAACGCTATAGTCACGTAATGCATCTTGTCAGCAACATCAAAGGTAGCTTAAAATCTGAAAGCAACGCGGTTGATTTGATTCGTGCCATGTTTCCTGGTGGTACAATTACCGGTTGCCCAAAGGTTCGCTGCATGTCCATCATTGAAGAATTAGAAACGGTTCGACGCAGTTTATTCTATGGTTCCTGCGGTTATCTGGATCGACGAGGTTATTTAGATTTAAATATTTTGATCCGCACTCTGCTCTTAGCCCCTTACGATAAAGTAAGAGATTTACAGCAGAAGGAAACAAAAAAAAAGCATAAATCAGACAAGTTGCTCAACTCTCCCCCAGTGTCTAGTTCCCAGTTAAAGACTTCAGATCCCCTTGATGCATCAGTCAATACATTCTACTATTGTGAAAGTTCTCCATGGGGAGTCTACGAGCATCAACCCTCTGAGCACCTACATTCAAAAATAAACGTTGTTTGGGGACAGGTTGGAGCAGGAATTGTGGCAGACAGTGATCCTCGTAGGGAATGGGATGAATCTCTGCATAAAGCACAAGCGCAGCTAGCAGCACTTAAGTTGCTCAACGATGGATCGTGAACTATTTTGAATTGCGCATCCATCATTAGGTTATTTATTGAAAAAAATGATTCGATTGGGAACTGATATTGTTTATATTCCACGTATTCAGGCGGCTGTTGAGCGCTTCGGCGATCGCTTTTTACAGCGTGTGTATACTCCCATTGAGCAGCAACATTGCGGTTACTATTCCCAAAATCTTGCAAATCCCTCTTTTGAAAGGCTAGCAGGACGTTGGGCTGCTAAAGAAGCTGTAGTTAAAGCCCTGGGAACCGGATGGCGTGGTGTCAGCTACACCGATGTGGAAATTGGCTGGGCTAAAAGTGGTAAGCCATCAGTTACTTTACACGATCGAGCAGCAGCAGTTGCTGCAACACTGAGAGAACAAAAATCAGCAAAGAATGATCTTTCTGTGCTGGATTTTCTCGATTTGGAAAAGCCGCCAACGAGTTCTTTGAGAACCATGGATTCCTCCAATTTCTGGCAACTAAGTTTAAGCCACGATCGCAATTATGCTATTGCAACTGCTATATTTGTCTACTTTTGAGGTTTTTCAACCTCCCAAATTTAGTGGTCTTCGAACACTGGACTATCAAAGCTTGGAAAGATATTCTAGCAAATTGAAGCCGCTATTGTCTGCATCGAAAGCATTTAACTGTTTGCATCTTAATATCTACTCATACCTTCTGTATTAAATGAACCCAGAAAACTCAGAAACATACATAAATCATCCAACTTGGGGTTTGCTCTATAGGATCTGTATGGTAGATGATAACCAAGAGCTATTTACTACACTGTACGCTCAAAGACTCTTTTTTCTAGTAACAAACGACACTAAAGGCTTGAAATTTAAGCCCATAGGTCGTACAGAAGCAAGAATGTTATTGGAAAATAGATTACGAAGTCTGCGACGTGCAGGACACCCCCGAGAGTACGATAGCTTGCACAGTATTTTCCAACGTACGTTCCAATGAGCAGTTCGATTAGCGAACGAGTAGCTATAATTCGCTCTACACTTCCTCAAGGTGTGAAGTTAATTGCTGTAACCAAAAAAGTTCCTAGCGACAAAATCCGTCTCGCTTACGAGGCGGGTATTAGGGATTTTGCAGAAAGTCGCATTCAAGAAGCTATGGGGAAAAGAGCTGACTTGGAAGATTTATCCGATATTACTTGGCATTTTATCGGACATGTCCAAAGCAATAAGGCGAAAAAAATTATCTCTAATTTTCAGTGGATTCACTCTCTCGATAGTTTAAAGCTTGCTCAACGACTAGATAGACTAGCATCAGAACTAGAAATAAATCCTTTAGTTTGTTTACAAGTTAAAATTCTTCCCGATCCGAATAAATCCGGCTGGAATATAGATGAACTAAGAGGTGATTTACCCGCCCTTGCTCTTTGCAAAAGATTACAATTTCAAGGTTTAATGACAATTCCGCCTCTGGGATTAAACGATCTTGAGATTTTAGATGTATTCAAAAGAACCAAGGAGTTAGCGACAGAAATTCGAGATCGGAACTGGCAAAATTTCAAGATGTCAGATTTATCGATGGGAATGTCTGGCGACTATAAGATAGCATTACAAGCTGATACAACAATGGTTCGACTTGGAACGATTTTGTTTGGAGAACGCCCTCTGTAAGCATTTAAGAGAGGACATTTTGGAAGAATATTTGCGGGGATCGCTGATTCATAGGGAAAGGCGAGCCCCGCATTTAGTCGTAAATATCAACAGATATTTTCGGTAAAAACCACATGTAAGCTGACAAAAGGATAATATTTTACTCGTAAAAAGCTGTAATCTCGTGGTTTAATAGATGACAAAAGTTTTGAAAATAACAAAAACTAATCCTTTTGAAATAAGGGGAACAAGCAACTTTTCTTACAGCACTAATTAGTATATAATCTTGTCTCAATTATTGCGTCTGCCTATAAGGTTAAAACGTTAACAAACGTCAAGAACCTCAATAAAAAGTAATTTATGTTACAAAAGGCGCTAAAATGCCATAGTTGTCTACTATATAGATTAAGTAAAATTTGAAACTATCATCTTTGCTTAGTAATCAGTAGATAGAACGTAGATAAAGATTTCGCACCCTGGAGTTGGAACTATGAATAATATATTTACCAGACTGAGAGATTTTGTAGGTCTAAATGAGCCTGTAGATTATTACTACGAAGAAGAAGAAATAGATCCAAGTGCTTACGAGAATATATACCGAGAGCAAAATCCTCCAAACCCCCAGCCTGCAACAGTAGAGGAAGCTCCAGCACAAAATCGACGTTGGCGTGAATCAGTGCCTACAATGAATAGTGATGTAGCAACAGCAACAGCTTCTAAAACTATGAGTAATGTTATTGGTATGCCAGGAGCACTAAACGGAATTTCTGAAGTATTAGTTATTGAACCACGGACTTTTGAAGAGATGCCCCAAGCAATTCAAGCTTTGCGGGAGCGGAAGTCAGTTGTATTAAATTTAACTATAATGGATCCAGACCAAGCGCAGCGAGCAGTAGATTTTGTTGCCGGTGGTACCTACGCATTAGATGGCCACCAAGAACGGATCGGAGAAAGTATATTTTTATTTACACCTAGTTGCGTACAAGTAAGTACCCAAGCAGGAGTACTTCATGAAGTACCTCAGCACCCACCTCGTCCTTCACGTCCAGCACCTTCAACAAATCAAGCTTGGGGTAATGATGCTGCTCGAATGGCACAATAGAAGTTCAAATTTTTAAGGTATCAGATTTGGATTTGTCAAAATTTGGATTTGTCAAAACTTTGGATTTGTCAAAACTTGAATTTGTCAAAATTTACCAGTGAAAATTGCTGTTAATGAAAATTTTTGAGACTAAAAATTGAAGATTTAAGATTTTAGATTTTGGATTAGATATCATAATTAGTCTAGAATCTAAAATCTGAAATCCAAGATTAACTTGAGGAAAATTGACTTGTCTGTCAAATTTGGCTTAATCGGTTGCGGGATAATGGGAGAAGCGCTATTATCCCGCCTTATTGTAAGCAATATCTATCAAGCTGAGGAAATTATTGTCAGCGAACCAGTGCTTAAGCGTTGCCAAGATTTGGAAAAGCAATATGGTGTCATAACTTGT
Organism: Mastigocoleus sp. MO_188.B34; assembly: GCF_030065675.1. Taxonomy (GTDB): domain Bacteria; phylum Cyanobacteriota; class Cyanobacteriia; order Cyanobacteriales; family Nostocaceae; genus Mastigocoleus. The sequence continues at coordinate 38,322 of NZ_JASJDK010000018.1, forward strand.
AATAATAATCAGGAATTATTAAAAAAAGCCAAAGAAGTTGTTTTGTTGGCTGTTAAGCCCCAAGTATTCAGCGCCATATCTCAGGAGTTGTGGGAATTAGCAAGTCCCAACTGCTCTCCAACTATTATTTCTGTGATGGCGGGTATAAGATTGTCTCAGTTGGAACAAGCATTCCCTGGTTGCCCCGTGATAAGAGCAATGCCAAACACCCCAGCTACAGTGGGAGCAGGAATTACAGCGATCTGTCCCGGTTCTTATGCCGATACAAACTCTCTTAAAGTTGCACAGACACTTTTAAACGCCGTGGGCGAAGTTGTAGAAGTTCCTGAAAATTTGATGGATGCTGTTACTGGACTTTCTGGTAGTGGTCCAGCTTATGTTGCTCTGTTTGTAGAAGCTCTGACTGATGGAGGAGTTGCGGTTGGTTTACCAAGAGCAATCGCTTACAAACTTGCTTTGCAAACAGTTCTGGGTAGCGCTACATTATTAGCAGAAACTAAAATTCATCCAGCACAGCTAAAAGATAGGGTTACCAGTCCCGGTGGGACGACTATTGCTGGTGTAACTCATTTAGAGAATGCTGCTTTTCGTTCTGCTGCGATCGGAGCTGTTAAATCAGCGACGGAACGATCTAGAGAACTGGGAAATGGATAATAGGTAATGAAAAATGAAGAATGGAGAATGGGAAAATGAGCAAAAATATTTTCCAAAAAATATTAAGTAATATCTTTTCTGGTTGCGCGTGGTACTTGTAAAATAGCAGATTTGTAGTAAGACAAATTTGTCGTCAAGCAAGTAATGGAGCAGAAGCTTGAGAGTCTCTGGTTAGAAATTTTCACTGAAAAGCTTTCTGAAAAGTTTGATGGGCGAGTTTCTACATGAGAGTCTAATGGTGAAAATCTTGGATTTAAGTTCGAGGATTTAAGTTTGAGGGTTTAAATTTGAGGGTTTAAATTTGATAATTTTCACAACAAGCATTGAGATATACTTACATTCTTCATTTTTGAACGGTAAGATTTTATCCGTAATCACAGTTGTTGACAACATGGTGGTTAATATAGTAAACAGTCTGGTTGAAATTTTAATTGTGTGAATTATCCTGCCCTGTCTGGTGAAATCGACCTAAATTCGATATTTCCCTTTGAATTAGATGAATTTCAAAGGGAAGCGATCGCATCATTAAATGCTGGACATTCGGTGGTTGTCTGTGCACCTACGGGTTCTGGAAAAACTCTTGTGGGTGAGTATGCTATCTACCGCGCTCTGGCACATTCGAAGCGAGTATTTTATACTACACCTCTGAAAGCTCTATCAAATCAAAAGTTAAGAGATTTTCGAGAAGAATTTGGTTTTGATTCTGTTGGTTTGTTAACTGGGGATGCTTCTATCAATCGAGATGCACCTATTTTGGTTATGACCACAGAAATCTTCCGTAATATGCTCTATGGGACGCCAATTGGTCAAGTCGGTATATCTTTGGTGGATGTAGAAGCTGTGGTACTTGATGAGTGCCATTATATGAATGACCGACAGCGGGGAACCGTATGGGAAGAATCAATTATTTACTGTCCCCGCAACGTTCAATTGGTCGCACTTTCAGCAACGGTTGCAAATAGTGACGAACTGACCCACTGGTTAAATCAAGTTCACGGTCCAACGGATTTAATATATTCTGATTTTCGACCGGTACCGCTAGAATTTCATTTTGGCAACGTTAAAGGGGTTTTTCCTTTACTCAACGAGTCGAAAACTAAAATTAATCCCCGCTTGTCAAAAAGAGGTAAAAGAGGTCGGGGTGAACGAGGTCGGGGCGGTAGACCCGAAGCCCCAAGCATCAGCTATGTACTAAGTCAACTCAAAGCGCGGGATATGCTCCCGGCAATTTACTTTATTTTCAGTCGTCGGGGATGTGATAAAGCTGTAGCAGAAGTTGGCGATCTGTGGCTCGTCGATGCTGAAGAGTCTCAGATATTACGCCGACAAATTGATGACTTTTTAACCCGTAATCCAGAAGCCGGACGTGCGGGACAAATCGCTCCTTTGTACCGAGGAATTGCTGCTCACCATGCTGGGATTTTACCGGCTTGGAAAGTTTTGGTTGAAGAATTATTCCAACAGGGTTTAATTAAAGTTGTTTTTGCCACTGAAACTTTAGCAGCTGGAATCAATATGCCGGCGCGGACAACGGTTATTTCTACTTTGTCTAAGCGTACCGATACGGGACACAGATTGTTAAATGCTTCTGAATTCCTGCAAATGGCTGGTAGAGCCGGTCGCCGGGGAATGGATGAAAGGGGTCATGTTGTAACTCTGCAAACTCCTTTTGAAGGTGCGAAAGAAGCCGCTTATTTAGCTACTTCTAAGTCAGATCCCCTGGTTAGTCAATTTACGCCCAGTTATGGAATGGTTTTGAATCTGTTACAAACCCATTCTTTAGGAGAAGCAAAGGAACTGGTAGAACGTAGTTTTGGGCAATATTTTGCTAACATGCATCTTCGTCCCCAATACGAATATATAGCTGAAATGGAAAGGCAATTAGCCCATATCCAAGAACAAATTGCGATGGTGGGGGACGAGGAATTAGCAAAATATGAGAAATTACGTCAACGGCTACGAGTCGAGCAAAAGTTACTAAAAACTTTGCAAGAACAAGCACAGCAAACCCGACGAGAAGAAATAAAAATGATGTTGGGTTTTGCCGTAAGTGGCACACTTTTAAGTCTCAAAGGTAAGTATATTCTCGTATCTCGACCGATAACTGCAGTCCTAGTTGGTAAAACTCCTGGTTCTGGTCGCGCTCCTTACCTGATTTGTTTAGGACAGGATAATCGTTGGTATGTAGCGACCAATGCTGATGTGTTGGATTTGTATGGCGAGCTACCACGAATTGATTTAGCTCCGGACTTTTTACCACCAGCCCACATGCAAGCCGAACCAGGGCGTTCTATTGACGGTAATGAAGACTCTGCTAAAGTCGCCAGTCAAATCCCCGAACCCGATCCGGCTTTACATCAAGCCCCAGAAGTCAAGGAACAAATGGTTCGTCTTGCAGAAGTAAAAGAACAGATCGAAGCTCATCCCCTTTACCAAGCTGGGAATACAGGTAACTTGTATAAACAACGAGCCCGTGCTGTTGAACTGAAAGAAGAAATTGAAGAATTGCGATCGCAGTTAGAACAACAATCCCAACATCATTGGGAAGAGTTTGTTAACTTGATTGAAATTCTCCAACAGTTTAACTGTATAGAAAATTTAGTCCCAACCAATTTGGGACAAATGGCTGCAGCTATTCGGGGTGAGAATGAATTGTGGTTGGGTTTGGCGCTCCAAAGTGGCAAATTAGATGACATCGATCCCCAACACTTAGCAGCGATCGCAGCGGCTCTAGTGACTGAAAACCCTCGTCCTGACAGTTCAGTTAATTACAAAATCTCAGAGGAGGTTGATGAAGCTTGGTCGCAACTACAAAAAATTCGTCGCTCCGTATTAAAAGTGCAATATCGCCATGGTGTGGCGCTACCAGTTGGCTTAGAAAATCGTTATATCAACTTAATTTCCATTGTTGAACAGTGGGCTTTGGGAATTGAGTGGACGGAACTATGTGACAATACGAGCTTGGATGAAGGTGATATTGTCAGGATTTTACGTCGGTCTTTAGATTTGTTGTCACAAATTCCCCATGTACCCCATATATCGGATAAGTTGCGGAGTAACGCTTATCGTGCAATGCAGTTAATTGATAGATTCCCAGTTAATGAAATTGTGGAATAGTTATCTACTTAGATAATTACCCCACGGGAATGGTTAATGGGTAATTAGTCAAATTTTTGTGTGGATTATGGCTTGATAATATAAATTCTCCTTCTTGGAAAATAGTTCTTAGAAGGAGAAAGTATTTTTGGGGTATTTTTTAGTATTTTGTAAAGATATTTATAAATAAATAGCGCGATCGCAATTACACATATAACTTAATGATTTATGCCGGTTATCGACACCCTTTATATTATAAGTATTCAATTTAATTCACGTGTTTACGTGAATTAGAAATATAAAAAATCAGGAATTTTCAAAATGTCATACAGCACAAAAGATAAATCAACACCCAATCTAGAACCGCTAAAAACACCCACGTTTGAAAGTACAGAGGACGAACGCATTCACCGCAAACAAAGATTAGCAGTTGCATTTCGCTTATTTGCTCATTACGGTTTTGATGAAGGTATTGCTGGACACATTACAGCTAGAGATCCTGAATATACCGATTGTTTTTGGGTTAACCCACTGGGAATGTACTTTGGTCAAATTCGAGCTTCAGATCTACTACTTGTCAATCATAAGGGCGAGGTTGTAAAAGGAAACAAACCTGTAAATACAGCAGCTTTCGTGATTCATTCCCAAATCCACCAAGCTCGACCAGATGTTAATGCGGCTGCTCACGCTCATTCGCTGTATGGGAAAACTTGGTCAACCCTTGGGCGTTTGCTTGACCCTTTAACCCAAGATGCTTGCGCTTTTTATGAAGACCATGCTTTGTTTGATGACTACACTGGAGTGGTCTTAAAAACGGAGGAAGGCGAACGTATTGGTAATACCCTTGGAGAAAAAAAAGCAATAATACTACGCAATCACGGTTTACTAACTGTTGGTCATTCAGTAGACGAAGCTGCATGGTGGTTTATAACAATGGATCGTTCCTGTCATACCCAACTCATGGCTGAAGCCTCAGGAAAACCAATAGTTATCGATGCAGAAACAGCTCGTTTGACTCATAGCCAAGTTGGCTCTCATTTCATCGGATGGTTTAGCTTTCAATCCTTATATGACATGATTGTGTCTCAAGAACCAGAGGTGCTTGATTAGCATTGTTCTTGTTTCAAGTGATTGTCATGCATGCTAGCAAAACTCTTGTGGATGATAAATGCCGCGTGTAAATACAGTTATTGTCTTAGTCTGTTTTGCACTTAAAACATCTAAAGTGCTTGATTAACTTTGAAAAAACAACATACTGATTAAAAAAATTAGTGCGTCAGACCGTCGGTCATAACGCACGCTAAAAATACCTAATTTTTTATGTGTCTTTTTGACACTATTTTTATTACCAAAGACTTTATCGCTTGGGTTTAATACCAACGAAAATCAAATCCTATAATTAAAGATACTAGAATTTAAACTTTAGAATATAACCGGTTCTTGACCGCGCATAGCTCTTAAAGCGTTGAGACAAGAAGGACAGTCACAACCAAATAATGCGATCGCGCTATCACTTTCTTCATCCGTGAATTTAATCTCTATAATATCATCAGTTACGGATTTTACTGGGTCGGCTTTTGCTACAGTGATGGGACGCTTAACTTTTGGTACTTGAGAAACTCGAGTACAAATCAATTTATACCCGCCATGGGGATTCATGACACAGCTTTTATCCCCTTGAGTTTGAACTTGTGTCTCAGCTGCCGAAACGGGATTAACTAGTGCTACTAAGGAAATAAAAGAAGCGAAGATGGTCGGGCTGGAAAGTAAAGTAAGTATAAATTTTTTGTTCATTACTTTTCTTATAACAGATAGCTGAACGCCAAGACTATCCGATAAACTATATACTGGTCAAGTGAAAGTTTATCCGGAATATTGACTAGATTATTTAATAAACTCAAAGGAGGTATAATTACCTATTTTTACTCTTTCAAGTAAAATTTATATACTTTAGTCACATATTGACTAATCTGAAGTTAATAAGTTCCCCTGAGCAAAACAAACAGAAATGATTAATTGCTTTTTTATCCAAGGGAATAATCCACATCAAGAAGTCTACCAGAAATAGATCGTTGGGGAATGGATGAGCACAGATTGTTGGATGTATATTTGATTAGATAATATCCAAGGCAATTCACTGCCCAATTTTGCTTGGACCTTTGTTTTCTGGATTTGTTTTCTGGATTTGTTTTTCTTAGATTTATTTGGTTGGAATTTTAACTTTATATTTGGTCTTAGATTATTTTGCTTAATATCTTAGGAAAAAATTGCGATCGTTACTACTGTAAGGATTGGATTACACAAAAAGTTTAATCGTGTTTATCTAAATTTCATGAAGTCACTAATTTAGGTGATGAGATCGGACTAAGTTTTAGAGACAACTGTCGCACTCACATCCAATCTTCTTTGGAATAAAATACGCGGTTTAATCAGAATTTTGAACAATATCAACAGAGATTCCCATTCACCAGGGGTACACCGACCTTTCCACTGACCGGGACGACAGAATAACATTTTTACTAAACTGCGGTGTTGTTCAACGCTAACTAAGGGAAATTTAACTCTTACCGTAGGAAACTCATCTCTCGATCCGGTTTGGATGATTTGGGAGTCAAGTTGTAAATTTTCTTCAGCAATCTCTAGATTCATTAATTCCACTTGGGCTAAATCTATGGAAGGTTTTTGAGTTAAAGCAATTTCTGCACCCACCTCAGAAATCATGGTGGTTACTCCCCAAATATCTTGAGCTTGATGATTTTGCTGATTTTGATGTTTGAAGCTTAAACGTACTACTCTGCGTAGATCAAACCATTCATAAAGATCTGGTTTTGGAGCATCCCATAAGATTAGTAACGAAATACTCAACAGCAAAAGATTATATCCACTCCAAATCCAACCGAGATTCAAACCTTTGAAATGTTGTATTAATTCTGGTGTATTACTATTTTGCCAGAGTAATGACAAACACATTCCTAGATTTCGCCATAAACTAATAGCCGTAGCAATAAACAAAGTTATTAAGGGAAATGCTAGACCCCAATTAAAAATGTAGCGATTGTTAGCTGTTCCTTTGGGAGTAACTTTAAACCCTTTAGAAAATGGGTTAAGCATTACCTGAATAACCGTTAGCGCTAAAGGAAAAACCAGTACTAAACTGTAAACTTCAGAAAGAATTGCAGAACGCGAGCGATGATTTAACCAAGAAAATGCTGTTAATTGTACTAAATAAAAGGGTAAAAAGTAATATACTATTTCTTCTAAGGTTGCTTTAATTGGAATCACACCTAAAAAGGAGTAAGCTAACGGCATCATTAAAAATCCGATTCGAGAAATTACAGCAAACCAGTTAAGCAAACCTTCAAAATGAGCTATCCTTTGTATTGGTTTTAATCCACGAATTGTTAATGGATTAGATTTAATAAAAAATGCTTGGAGAGTACCTCTAGCCCAACGTATACGCTGAGTTGCATGAGCAGCTATATTTTCTGCAGCTAAACCAGCACTTAGTTTTTCATTTAAATAAATTAACCGGTAACCTCTCGCAGATAAATTAATTCCAGTGAAATAATCTTCACTCAAAGATTCAGTAACAAAACCACCAGTTTCTTGCAATGCACTGCGTCTTATGACAAAAGAAGTTCCAGCACAAACTACACTACCCGCTCCATCTTTAATTGGTTGAATTTGACGATAAAATATTTCTTCATCTGGGGTCACGACATTTTCTAAACCAAGGTTATAAGCGATGGGGTCAGCGTTATAAAAACTTTGAGGGGTCTGTACTAAGGCGATTTTTTCATCTTGGAAAAAACCAACGGTACGCTGGAGAAAGTTTGTGGTTGGGATAAAATCTGCATCAAACACAACAATTAATTCACCATCAGTTTTTGTCAGTGCATGATTTAAATTACCTGCTTTTGCATGACTATTATCGGGTCTGGTAATGTACTCACATCCTAACTCTGTAGCTAAAGCTTTCATTTGGGGACGTCGAGTATCATCAAGGAGATAAATTGTTTTATTTGGGTAATCTAGAGACTGACAACCAATTATGGTACGTCGAAGAATAAATGTTGGTTCGTTATAGGTAGGAATAAAAATATCAACTGATGGGATAAATTTTTCTTCAATAACAGCAATTGAATTAAGATCTGCTTCTCGACGCCGATCTTTGCTATTCAACATTAAAAATAACTGGATGCTCGTACTAGTAAGTACTAAAATTTCCAAGAAAAATAATCCCAAGCTGAATACACCATTCAGTGGGTCTACAAGATTAAGGGTAGATAAGGAACGCCAAAAAATATAACGAGCTGCTAAAACTAGTAAAATTCCAATTACTAGTCTTCGATTCCAAACACGTGGTTGAGGATAAATCTTCTTAATTCCCAAAACTATTAGTAATAAAGCCACAGTTGGGAACAATAAATATTTTCCTGCAACCATTGGTACCTCCAACCATAGAGGAGGATTTTCTTGTAAAAAGTTAATTTCAGCAAAAATGGCATTAATTCTATTTTCACCGCTAAACCAGGCAAAAACAATAACTGCAGATAAAATAAAAGTGACTAATAAAACTAATGTTGCCTTTCTAGGTTTAAAATAATATTTATGAGCTAGATAGTTTTTACGCTTTTTATTGACGTGTGTGAGTTTCATTTTACATTCCTTTAAATCCAGGTTTATCAATTATTTCTAATCGAACTTCTTCAGTTTTTTTGATTTGCAATCTAGACTGGCGTCGGATACCGATTTGATTGAGAAATATTCCAAATAAAACGATACTTCCGCCAATATATTGGGCAAGGGTTGGAGCTTCTCCTAAAATTAAATAAGCTGCTAATATACCTGCTACTGGTGTAAAAGAACTAACTAAAGAAACATCAGATGGTGTAGAATTTTTCAAGCCACTAAACCAAGCAAGTTGTCCTAAAACAACAATTACGGCAGCATAAATTAGCATCCATTGCCATAGGAAGGGTGAAAAAATATCCATAAAATGCTGGGGGCTAAAGAAGTATATTGCTGTGACAAAAAAGACAACTGTTGCGATCGCAGTTCGGAATACACTAAAAATTCCTAAAGGTATTTGCTGTAGTTTTGCTTGACTGACAATTGTGGAGATCGCTAGAGCAAAAGCAGCAACAGCAGTCATTATTTCTCCAACACCGACAGAGATAAAATTCTCCGGACTCATCATGTTTTCCCACATACCTTGAAGAAAAACTGTGGTAAATACTCCAAATAGAGAAATAATTGCACCAGTAATTGTCCAAATATCAACTCTGGCTCTGAGTAATAAAATAGATAAAACTAATGCTAAGGGTGTTTCAATCCGCCCAATTAACACTACATTTGTCACCATTGTTCGAGAAAGAGCCTCAAAAATTAATCCTGGTGCAACGGCTCCGGATAAAATAGCAACAACAGTCATGCTCAGCCAATTTTGAACAGAAACTTGTTTACAATTACTAATAGTTAGTTGTCGTCGATAAACAAGAATTAATAATAATAAAGCACAAATATTACCAGCAAATAAAACATTACAAGAAGAAATTGGATTTCTCCCATCAACAAGATTTTGGGCTCCGAGTTCAGTTAATTGACGAGTAATTGCGTTCGCAGCACCAAATATTAACACTGCAATCCATAAATAAATTTTTCCTGGGGTACCACCGATAAAATTCGAGACTTGGGAAATTATTCTGCTCATGATTTGTTTGAATTATTCTAATCATGGGTATTCTAAGATGATTTCAATGGCTAATAATTAATTTCCACAAAAATATGTAAAATGTAGAACAGAGAAAATATACATATATGTGCGAGAAAAACTGATACGATTGCTAGTTATATATTTCAGGCATCTATGTTAGCCAAAGCACGTTTAAATATGTAGTATAAAATTAGCCGCGAAGCCGTACATTAAAATGAGATTAAAAATCAATCTCAGAATTGGTAAAAATTTTTAGCAACTTCTCAGCCTATATTAATTTTGCTATAGCTACAAAGCTTTAAAGTGTAATCATGAACCGATGTGAGGACACTAAACAAATGAAGCTTAAATCCTTAGTTTTAGTAGGTTTTGCAACTTTATTAACAGTTGGATGCTCTGCGCAAGAAGCATCTCAAAAACCAGAAACTGAAGTAGCAAATCAAGCTCAGACCCAAAAAACAGTCGCAGCAAACACTTCTACTTCCGCTGTTGATACTATATCTGGAACATTTAAATCTGCAGAACATCCAACCCAGGGTGAAGTTAAAGTGGTAACAGAAAATGGCAAAAAATACCTGGAGTTCGATGGGAATTTCAAGACAGATAGCGGTCCAGACCTGTTTGTAATTTTACATCGCAACGATACATTACCAATTACTGGTATTAAGGAGAAAGATTACGTCAGTATTGCACCATTGAAAAATACTAGCGGAACTCAACGTTATGAAATACCGGTAAATATAGATCTTTCAGAATTTAAATCAGTTGCAGTTTGGTGTCGACAGTTCAATGCAACTTTTGGTTATGCACCTTTTAAAGTCTAATCTAAACTATATTTATTTCTTATCGATTTAGTCTTTTAATAACAGCGATCAGTTGCTAATTTAAACTCAAAAGTTAACTATCTATCAATCTAAATTTTCTTCAAAGCAGGGTACATCTTTAATTAAGAGCTTAGAATCGGCTTTTTCGTAATATGTTGTGAAATGTAAAGTTTTTGTTTACTTCGCTTACTTACAAGTTTCTATATATAGTATTTTTCTTTTATTCCAAGTTTTGAAGTTCTAAATAAAGTTCTAAATTTGGAATTAGGAATTGAAAATTCAGAATTGTAGCTTTTAAGCTCTGTAGTTATAAAAAAATTTATACAGAATCAATAAAAGTACATTTTTTCAGTTCACAATCGACCAGAATACAAAAATTACATAGGGGTTTGGACAAAATATCAGCATGGAACTTACAGATTTTATTTCTCTCATACATCCTGCTCTTGCAGTAATTTTCGTATTTCCACTTATTGGTAATGTTTCTAATTTTGCATGGCAAGCTCGCCAGCGCCGCTTACAAACAGCAGACAAGAAAAAGAGTAAAATACCCGCTGTCGCTGGTCCAGAACACAGACGTTTTGGTAATTGGTTAACAGGTTCTGTTGTCGGACTGACTTTGATTGGTTTAGCCTACCCAATTTTTGCAGACAATATTATTAAAAATAAATTGTGGGTTAAAGCACCATTCCAAGCAATATTTATTGTCTTAATGTTTGTTGCAACTATTACTTCTTTAGTCTTTTTATATAAAGCCAAGCAGCCATTATGGCGAGGGATTTTTGCAACTTTAACTGGTGCGGGTTTAGTAATTCTTGGCTCTCAAGATGGTGTATTTCGGCGTACTAATGAATGGTACTGGTCACACTATTACTATGGAATTGCAGCAGCACTGTTAATGGTTTTTTCTCTAGCAATTGTGCCAGAAATTTATCGCGATCGCAAAAATCGCTGGCGGATAATTCATACTATTCTAAATACATTTGCATTACTGCTGTTTATTGGTCAGGGTATGACAGGAGCAAGGGACTTATTAGAAATTCCTTTGAGTTGGCAAAAACCTTATGTTTTTCAGTGTGATTTTCAAAATAAAACATGTTTGCCAAATGATCCACCTAATCAGCAGTCAATGCTGAATATTAACAGTAATAGCAATTACTAGATTTGCTTTGGCATATTTTATTTGCTCCTCACAAACCTTCAGAGACGTTATATACAACGTCTCTATCAATTAATAATAATTCCAAGAAAATCTCACATAAAGTCAACCATTAACTTGCCAAATAAAGTAGTTAAAAACTTGAGAGATTATCTGATTAATTTTAGATAAATTATAATAACATTTACTGACATTGAGTACAATTTAAGTTAAGAAGGATGCACTACAAATAACATTAATTAATTAAACATGAGCTTATAAGTATTATGAGATTGATTAATTTTTTGGGATTATCACAAGTATTAACAATAAATATATATCTCAAAATCAATATATATCTCAAAACTCAAGCTCAATAGCAAAATAATAGTAGCAGCAAAATAGTGAAAAATTTTAGTAAACTCTGGAGAACAATTGATTCATCTTCTTTACGTTTTCGGTTAACAGCTGGGATCGCAATTCTATCGACTGTAGCTTTGGGAGGTCTGGCTGGTTTAACTAGTTGGAGAATGCAGCAAATCTTGGTTGAATCTCACAAAGATAACGTTCAAGAAATTAATAACAATATCCCACGCGATATAGAAACTTATGGGGAAATGCAAATGTTGTCTCAAAAAGAAGCATTGCAAAAAGCAGTTGATAAGTCAACTATTAATAATACATTGATATGGGTTATCAATTCTGATGATAAAGTTATTGCACAGTCAAAATCTTTGGATAAGTTTTCAAAGCTAAAGCAATCTCAGTTAACTGGTCTAAAAAACGCACCTTTATTACCAGAAATCCGTCAGTTAAGCGATCGTTACTTTATATGGTGTGGAACTCCTCTGAAAGATAGTAGAGGAAAATCGTTGGGTAATTTATTTGTGATGCATGATATTACTCGCGATCAAACAATGTTTGTTACACTTGTGCAAAATCTTTCTGTTGCAAGTGCGATCGTAATTATTGCAATTTCAACGATTATTGCATTTTATATTAGACATTCTCTCAAACCTTTGCGTCAGTTAAGTCATATGACAGAGGTGATTTCTGTCGAAGATTTAGGTAAAGGACATCTATATTTGGACAATGCACCCAGTGAAGTGAGGGAATTAGCTAAAACTTGTAATATGATGCTTTCACGTCTTTCCGATTCTTGGGAAAAAGAAAGACAATTTGTGAGTAATATTTCCCATGAGTTACGTACTCCACTGGCGATTGTTCACGGATATTTGCAAAGTGTATTACGACGCAAGCAGAATTTAACTGAAACCCAAAAAGAAGCTTTAGAAACTGCTGCTTCTGAAGCAGAAACCACTATTCGTTTATTGGAAGATTTATTAGAGTTAGCGCGTGCTGATAGCGGTCATTTGCATTTGAAAATTCAATCTTGTGTGTTAAATGACATTATTGTTGAAGTGGTAGGAATGGCGCGTCAACACAGTGATAGAGAAATTAATATTAGGGCTGAGGATACTATCATTGAAGTTAAAACAGACTATAGCCGTCTCAAACAAATATTATTGAATTTAATTGATAATGCGGTTAAGTATTCTCCCGAAAGTCAGCCAATTACTGTAAGTCTTTCAAAACAAGAACAAGAAGCAATCATCCAGGTTTGCGACCAAGGTTATGGTATTCCTTTACAACATCAATCGCGGATTTTTGAACGCTTTTATCGAGTAGATGAAGCACGTAATCGGGCTGGTGGAACTGGTTTAGGTTTATCTATTGTTAAGACTTTGGTGGAGCAGATGGGTGGTAATATTAGTGTGCGCTCTAAGCAGGATGAAGGAAGTACTTTTACAGTTAGTTTGCCGGTTTAGATTTTCCGTTGATGTTCTCCTTCAGTAAAATTAAAATAAATTTTAGTTCGTATTATGTCTGTCAAATTATTTAATCAGACGTCATCTACGAAATCAAAAGATTTGTTTGAAAAAATATTGGATTATCAAGCTCGTAGAAACGTAGACTGCATCGCTTCTAAAACTGACAATATTATTGCGATCGTCGCCGTTGACATCTTCAATCTGATACGAAAACTCTTCAAAGCTCGATCGTTCTCTACTAATAGTAAAGTTCTCTTCTTTAGTGTTTAATTTTACATTTATATATTGATAACTTATTAAGTTTAGTGTATTCTTAACAGCGTGTTGAGCGTTTTTGCACGCGTGCAGGGCACAAACGACACCACTTCCCAGAACCTTGAAAACCCTATAACTTCGTTGACTGGTGTCGATAGCTTATGGAGCAAGGTTTCCAGGTTGCAAAATCGACTAATTTTTAGAAGTTTTTTAACGTTTTTCAGACTGGTGTCGATTGGGGTATGCCAAACCCGCTCACAGTAAGACTTCCAAGAGTGAACTCTTTCCGATCACATCTCCCCGCAAGGGGATGGAAACCCCCAATGGGCGATGGAACGACTGCCATAATATTTGCTTTCCGATCACATCTCCCCGCAAGGGGATGGGTGCGACTGTCAGTCGCACATGAGAGCGAGTAGCTCAGAACTACTCCTGGTTAATGTCTGAACCAGTACCCGCCCGAAGGGGCACCACGGGTAACTATGGTGTCTCAGAGCTAGAGGGAAATGCGTAAAATCTACGAGCCGTATTGTGGAGGTAATGCTAGGGTAAAACCATTTATGGGTTAACGAAAGTGAACCTTTGACGAGGCACCGTGATGAGGAATTACCGAAATCGGCTGAAACGGTAAATGAGGTTAGATATTCCGCCCTGTCCTCGGAATATAGGACATCGAACAACCTCCGGTGTATAGAAGGAACCCAGAATGGTTGTATCTCTTGTGTGTGATATGAAGGAACCCCAATGGGGTCTTACAACTAGAATCCACGTTGTAAGTAGAGATATGGGCTATCCAGCTTGAATTCCCCAGTGGGTGTAAGACGCTACAAGAAGCGAAAGCTGCCACGCCCAACGGTAAACAGGAAATCATAACTGGGTAGATAGGTCAAATGACCAATCCGAAAGGATGCTGACGTGTAGCGAGTGAATCCCTTGGATTCTATGGTAAAGAAACCAAACTTTTTGGGAAAAGTTGGATGCAATCTGGAATTGTGAACGTAACCAAAAGGACTACGGACTGGAACAGCATTGAGTGGAAAAATGTTAACCGCGTAGTCAGGCGACTTAGACAAAGAATTTTCAAGGCGACCAGAAACGGTGACTTGAAGAGGGTTCGCAACCTTCAGAAACTACTAATGCGTAGCTACTCTAATATTGTACTTTCTATTAGACGAGTCACACAAATCAATTCAGGCAAGAAAACTGCTGGTGTGGATAAATTACTAGTTTTAACACCAAAAGCAAGGGGAACATTGGCAGATATTCTAGCAATGCGCCTAGCTTGGAAAGTATTACCAGTAAAACGAGTTTATATCCGTAAATCCAACGGGAAACAACGCCCCCTCGGAATTCCATGCATCATCGATAGGTGTTTACAAGCTATTGTTAAAAATGCTCTGGAACCCTATTGGGAAGCTAGATTCGAGCGTACATCCTACGGCTTCCGCCCTGGGAGAGGGGTACATGATGCGATAGAAAGAATACATTCAATGTCCAAAGCTAACTCAACAAAAACTTGGGTGGTGGATGCAGATATTGAAGGTTGTTTTGATAATATTGCACACTACCCTTTACTTAAAGCCATTGGTAACTTTCCTGCAAGGAAGTTAATTCAAAAATGGTTAAAGGCAGGATACGTAGATAAGGGCGTTTTTCACGATACAGCCAAAGGAGTACCTCAAGGCGGGATAATTAGCCCGCTTCTTGCAAATATTGCTTTGCATGGTATGGAATCAGCTCTCAATATTAGATACAGCAAACACGGTCATACTATCGGCAGTCGCGGTATCTGTAGATACGCTGATGATTTGGTAGTTTTCTGCAAGAGTCAGGAAGACGCTTTGAGAGCGGTTGATGATTTGTCCTGCTGGATGAAAACTAGGGGTTTGGCTTTATCTAAGTCTAAAACCAAAATTGTTCATCTAACTCAGGGTTTTAACTTCCTAGGCTTTAACATCAGATGGTACCAAGACAAAAATACCAAATTAGGTCGGAAAGTACTTATTAAGCCTAGTAAAGAATCTTTGCAGAATGTACGTAACAATATCAGACAAGTTTGGCTGGAGAATAAAAGCAATAATGTGAATTATTTGATAGGCAAACTCAACCCGATTATTCGCGGTGTCGCTAATTATTATCGTACAGTGGTTTCCTCACAGATATTTCACAAGTTAGACAGATGGATGTATGTGAGAGAAAAGAGGTACGCCAAAAGAATGCATCCAAAGAAAAGTTCCGGGTGGCGTAAATCTAAATACTGGGGACGACTAAACCTAGACAGAAATGATAACTGGGTGTTCGGAGATAAACCAACAGGTCAGTTTCTTTTCAAATTTAGTTGGTTCAATATTAAGAGGCACACTTTAGTCAAAGGTGATGGTTCTTATGATAACCCAGAATTGAGGGAATACTGGGAGTTGAGAAGAAAACGAAAATCTCACAACCTAATTCCTTCTTACCAAAAACTTGCTCAAAAGCAAGGATACAAGTGTCCAGTCTGTGGGGAATCATTATTTAATGATGAACCCATAGAAAAACATCACAAAATACCTCGCTCTGAGGGTGGTAAAGATTCTTACGCTAATTTAGAATTGATGCATTACTTCTGTCATCGACAAGTACACTCAGTAGGGCTTAAGCGTGAAGAGGAGGTGCTTGTGCAGAATAACCATGAATCGAATACAGTTTTTGGAAGCGTTAGGATTGGCTAAAGCCGGATGCAGGGTAACTTGCTTGTCCGGTTTGTCGGGGGGAAAGGGGTAGCGATATCCCCGCCCCACCCATTAAACATTTCTCAGATTTCTGTATACATACTCTCTTGCATCTTTCTTTCCGATCACATCTCCCCGCAAGGGGATGAATGCAAAAGTTTGTCGCTGTGTGGAAGGTGGGTATTTTGCAACGGATGGGTTAACTCTTTGGGTAATTATGGGAAAAACGGATGTCTATGTGTTTTATCCGCTATTAATGCTTTTATTTTTTGATAATCCAATCCTATCCGTTGTTAATATTTCCCGCATCATTGGAATAACAACCTGATATTTCTATTATCCAAATTTTTTAGTTTTTTCAGGTAACTCTTAGCCGATCCTCAGTTACCAAAAATATTGTTGAAAAATATTTAATCATCTTCATACTCAGCCCAAGAATTAGGGGTTTCCGAAACTGAAACCTTGAGTTTCACATCCGCAGGTAAAATTTTCTTAGTTTGATCGTAAATATATTTAGCAATCATCTCGGCAGTAGTTTCATACTCCGGAGGCATGACTTCATTTAAAAGACAGTGGTCGAGTCCGCCTTTGCTGACATCTTTTTTCGCCCAGCGCAGCGTCCTAAAATCAGCAACCATTACCGGATGAGGACAGTATTCTGAAGTGTGTAGCTCGGATGCAGTAGCTTCCATTTTTACAGTGTAATTATGTCCGTGCATCCTACCGCAAGGCCCATCATAATCTTTAATATAGTGGGCACTACTAAAGGAAAATTCTGTTACTAGTTTCCATTTGGGCATTACGATTCACCTCCTAGGCAATGAAATGGTAAGCAACCATTGTATGCCCATTTTCATTTTATCTCAGTCTATATTGACCAAAAATAATAGCGTTGCCGAAAAATAAAATTTTATAACCGACAACTTTAGCTCATAAGGACGTGACGTTAGCCATAAACTGGTAATAGCAATTCTGAAATTTAGAATGGTGCGTTACGCTTACGCTAACAGCACCCTACTGATAATCGTGACTGTAAATCTCAAAATTGGCGATAAATTTCCTGACTTCCAATTACCAAGTCATACAGAAGAAGAAATCCAACTCTCCCAGTTAACTCAATCAAGCATAATGGATAAGCATCTGGGGTTTTTTGATGGTTATCCATTAATTGTTGTTTTCTATCGCGGTTTCTTCTGTCCCCGTGACCTCCAGCAAATGCGTCAATTGGTGCAGTTTCAAGACGAGCTAAAAGTTAATTATTGTCGATTAACCAGCATAAGTGTAGATCCACCCATTGTCCAAGCAGCTTTTCGCGCTGGATTGGGTGCAGAATGGACTTTTTTATCCGATCGCAAACGGGAAGCGATCGCACAACTCAACATAATTGATGAAACGGAAGGGGAATATGCAAACTGCGCTCAACCCTACACCTTTGTACTGCGACCGGACTTAACAATTCACAAAATATATAACGGTTGGTTCTTTATTGGAAGACCGACTTTAGAGGAACTCCGTTTAAATCTGCGGGAAATCATGGAAACCTTCAGTAATTATCGTTATGAAGCTTATAACACCCCTGAGGTCAAAAAAATTCGCATTCCCCAACAAGAATGGGGAGATGATTTACCTGTAGTCGGTGCAAATGGATCTCAAGTCGGACATGGTGTAGTGAGGGAATTTAACTTACAAACCGGAAATGGAACGATTCTTCAAGATGATGGTGAAATTATATTTTTTAACTTCACTGCAATTCCTGGTAAAGGTTATCGCACGATTCAAGCAGGTACTCAGGTGATATTTGAGGTTGTTAATAGTAGGCTTGGCTTAACAGCACGAAACATCCAAAAGCCTACGCCGTGAAGGTTTGATGAATTTGCTACTAGTTCCGAAAAAATATCCGGAGTCACGTCAGTAGGAGATGTAGTTATATATCAAGGAAAGATTCCAACTTAGAACCACTAATCAACAAATCACAACTGCATAACTTTAGGCAATCAAACCTATATATAACTAGAAAGCGAAAAACATCTAATCTGAAAATCAGTCTCAAAGTCAGAGTTAAATAAATTGCCCTCTGAAGGCTGATAACTAAGAACGAAGTAATTCATCACTAACAAATATTAACTCTAAAACTCCCACACTGGGGAGAAGAATTATTATGACTGCTTTTACACAAATTTGCCAAAAACATGACTTACTTTATCCCGTTCGTCAATGGTTAGAATCTATCGATATCCATAATCCTACACTTGCACATTTCCTATGTAAAATAGTTCCTTCACAATGTCCATTTGAAAGAGATGTAGTACTTTTTGGTCGCAAACTATTTCATATCCCACCAATGTGTAAGTTAAATCCTCTTTACGAACAAGTAGTAACTTTACGCTTTAAAGCTCTATGTTACCTTGCAGATGAATGTGGAGAAGATGTTACAGCTTATTGTTAGGAAGAAGTGGGTAATTTAATACTTATAATTGTTCCTAACTCTGCGGCTGAAATAATTGATAATTCTCCATTATGTGCTTCTATTATACGTTTAACTATTGCAAGTCCCAGTCCAGTCCCAGAGGATTTTGTCGAGAAGAAAGGTTGAGTTAGTTTGGGCAAAACCTCTGCAGGTATTGCCTCTCCACCATTATGAATCCTAATATATACTTGTTGATCTTGAGTTTGGTACTCTATTTGTAATTTAACAGTATCCCCAACATTAATTGCTTCATAAGCATTACGCACTAAATTTATTAATACTTGTTTAATTTTATCTTCATCTCCCATAATCTTTACGACTGAATTGGCAGGTAAAAACTCAAGTTTTCTCCCTTCCGCTTCTGGCATTATTTGTAGCGCTACTAATAAATTCGTAATTAGTTGGTTAATATCAATTGGTATAAGTTCTAAGTTTTGAGGCTTAGCGTAAAGTAATATTTCTTTTAATAATCTTTCTAATCTATCTGCTTCTTCTAAAGCTAAACATAATCTTACTTGAGCAGGTTCTGATAAATCTAACTTTTTAAAAAAATTCAAACCCATTTTCATGGTTGTAAATGGATTACGAATTTCATGAATAATACCTGAAGCAAATTCACCAATCGCAGCTAATCTTTCTTTTTCGACAAGCTTCGCTTGAGCTTGTCTTAACTGTTCTGTTCTCCGGGCTACTTCTGCTTCTAAAGCCTCATTAAATTGCCGCTGTTGCTGATAAAGTTGATAATTATCAATTGCTGTCGCCGCACGTTCAGCAAAGAGTTGAGTAATTTCTAATTCCTCGTCAGAAAAATTACGTGGTCGCTTATGAAAAGAACATACCGTTCCAATAACTTCACCCTTCGAAGTTTTGAGCGGTATCCCCAAATAAGCACGATACCCATCCGGTCCCACACCGTATTCGCTACAAACTTGAGTATCTTCAACGATTAAATTTTGTTTGTTTTTAACAACTGTTCCAGATAATTGACCATGCAGTGAATAGGAATTATGCTCTTTTCCCATATCAATACTACTGGCTAGTATCTTACCGGAACCCCGGTGGCAAATTGTAACTACAGATAGATCTATTCCAATTAATTTACTTACACCACAGGCTATTTCTTTAAGGTATTCTGGTAGCTTTCCATCTCTATAACTTAAAGATGATAGCATTGCCAATGCTTGCTGCTTTCGCTGTCGTTCCCCTAGTTGCAAAAATAGAGAATTAAAAAACATTGAATAATCCTTAACTTAAATTACTGATAGATTTTTATACAATAAAATTTAATTTTATTGTTTAGCAAGACAACTACACAATTGTTCTATGTACCGATAAATAGTTAGGGAGGTAGTGAGTAAATAATAGTGTTAACTGTTTGCACTTGTTGTTAAACATTATTGATAATCATCCGTATTCCACACACTTGACACTAAGATATGTGTGAAATTCTATCCCCTACATTTCCATCTCTTACAATGCGATGTAATTCGATGGTTTACAATTCGATGGTTTATAATTCGATGCCTTACAGTTCGATGTCTTACAGTTCGATGTCTTACAAAATATACGAGTGCAATCTAAACTTTGGATTTCTATATCAGTCTCCGGTTAAATTGCAATCAAAAATAATATTGGAATATTCTTAGTTAGCGCCCTTGCTGCATTTACTCCTACAAGTATTGGGTTAATTAGAGAGTAAGAGCATACCCTCAGCTATGTCTTGAGTCTGATAGTTTTACCTATCTTTAACATTCAAATTGCAAAGTACAAGTACCCCAAGACATAAATACACATAAAAAACTATAAACATGATAAAGATTATTTGATATTGTTTGAGATTGTTTTGAACTGGTAGTAGAAATGTATACTTTTTATTTGAGTTGAGAAGTCACATTTCAATACTTAATTGAAAAAATTGAAAATAGGAAAAAATATTAAACTCCCATGACGGCGCACATATTATTAGTCGAAGATGAAGTCAAGTTAGCTCGATTTGTGGAATTGGAGTTGAGCTTCGAAGGTTATCAAGTCAGCGTCGCTAACGATGGTCTGAGTGGGTTAACGATGGCGCGGGAATCTCATCCAGATATAGTGATTTTGGACTGGATGTTACCAGGAATGTCAGGGGTCGATATTTGTCGTCGTCTGCGATCAACTGGGGAAAAAGTTCCGATTATTTTGCTGACAGCAAAAGATGAGGTGAGCGATCGGGTAACAGGTTTAGATGCAGGTGCGGACGACTATGTTGTCAAACCTTTCAGCATTGAGGAGTTATTAGCCAGAATTCGCGCCCATCTGCGTCGCAACCAAGAAGAAGATGTAGATGTTTTACTATTCGAGAACTTGAAGTTAAATCGTTCTACCCGGGAAGTATATCGAGGAACCCGTCAAATTGAACTAACCGCGAAAGAATTCGATCTGCTCGAACATTTAATGTCACATCCACGCCAAGTTATTACACGCGATCGCATTCTTGAAGAGGTTTGGGGTTATGACTTCATGGGTGACTCCAACATCATTGAAGTATACATTCGTTATTTAAGATTAAAGTTAGAAGCTAATAGTGAAAAGCGGCTTATTCAAACTATCCGAGGTGTTGGTTACGTACTAAGAGAATGAAACTAATTCGATAATTAAAATTACCATCAATAATCCAATACTGAGATAAATGTCTTTAATTCCCTGATAAATAGGTTACTAGTAGTTTTGTTCAAACAATCAGAAGTATACTAAATAACAATTGAAAGGAGAACATAAATAATTTAATCTGTACCAAAGTCAATTCTCAGGAAAAACTCATAAAACTGAGAAGCATTTGTATTTAAATAAAAATAGCTCTAAAAGGTACTTAAATATCCGTAGTCCTTGCGAATCAATCTTAAAGCAGTGTGTTTATCTGCTTTGAGTTTTTTTTATGTGCCAAAGAACCACCAATAGCAGCAAAAAATCATACAAGCAACCACTTAAGATAGATCTAGTACCGCTGTGCGGAAGTCAAAACAGACCGCGTCCTTACGGACGAACAAAAGTCATTAGCAGCTAGCGTAAGCGTACCGGATCCGTAGGTAGCGCAGCTAGAGCCTACGGCGACGGCGGAGCCTCTAGCTATAGGTATTGCGTGTCCGTAGGACACAATTCATTAGCGTACCGTAGGTAGCGGCTCCGGATCCGTAGGTAGCGCAGCTATAGGTAGCGCAGCTATAGCTCTAGCATATCCGTAGGACATAAGTATTATATTATCTAACTTCTAGACTTTATGAATGGTTGCTTTGTTTCCGCCGACCCGTACTAGTATAAAGTGAATCTTAAGTTTAGTAGTTGAGAAGTAAAATTTCAGTTGAGATTGCAAGAGCATTATTTTGCAAGAATCCGCGATAAATATAGAACCAACGATGACTTATCTAGACACAGCAGCTCAATTCTACAGCGAAGTAGCACAAACACCAGAAGTCGGACTCTGTTGTGTGCAGAGTACACCGATGCAACTACCGGGACTCAAGATACCGCTACCAATACAGGAGATGAATTATGGTTGCGGTTCTACAGTTCATCCCGCAGAATTAGTTAACCAACCGACTGTACTATATGTTGGTGTTGGTGGTGGGCTAGAAGCTCTACAATTTGCCTACTTTACTCGGCGTCAGGGTGGTGTAATTGCAGTCGACCCAGTGTCCGAAATGCGTCAGGCTGCGGCACGCAATCTAGAAATAGCAAAGGCTGAAAACCCTTGGTTTGAGACTAATTTTGTAGATATTCGTTCTGGTGATGCTTTTAACTTGCCAGTTGAGGATAATTCCGTTGATATTGTAGCTCAAAATTGCCTTTTCAATATTTTTGAACCAGAGGATTTAGCTCGGGCTTTAGGGGAAGCTTATCGCGTATTGAAACCAGGTGGACGTCTGCAAATGAGCGATCCGATCGCGACTCGTCCAATTCCAGAACATCTACAGCAAGATGAGCGCTTAAGAGCTATGTGTCTTTCAGGTGCACTCACCTATGAAAAATATGTTCAACGTATAATTAAAGCAGGTTTTGGTCAAGTAGAAATTCGCGCCCGTCGTCCCTATCGGTTGTTAGATCGAGAGACATATAATTTATCAGAAAATTTGCTGTTAGAAAGTCTTGATTCTGTTGCTTTTAAAGTCCCAATTCCAGAAGATGGTGCTTGTATTTTTACCGGTAAAACTGCAATTTATGCTGGTTCTGAAGAATATTTTGACGATGGAGCGGGACATATTCTCCAAAAAGGAGTTCCTGGAGGAGTTTGTGATAAAACTGCAGCCAAGCTGTCAGCTTATGCACCACAGATTATGGTAACTAATTCCACTTGGCATTACGATGGTGGTGGTTGTTGTTAATAAAAATTACTGAAATCTGTAGAAATTCTAGAACCAGGTGTTGAAGTTTAATAATTAACACTTACCCTAAGAAAAGTTGGGTACTAGAACTTCCCAACCAAAGGTATAGATAGATTGACTATAGATTGATGAATAAGGGCGTATCTCTATGCGCCCCTATAGATACCATCAGTAAATCATCATATAAATTGTTCAGTAAATTCCTTACTGCTAATTCAGCATAATAAATTTTCATAAATTGCTAACCAATAACTGCTAACTGTAGCCCGTAAGGGCGTGGCGTAAGCCATAAACTGTTAACTGTTAACTGTTAACTGATAAATGATAACTGAAAATGATTAAGACAACAATTACACCTTTTGATAAAAAACTTGATTTTCCACTAACAAAAAAAGCAATTACAGTTTTGCAAATCAACCTTGGTCGGCGCTGTAATCTTGCTTGTAGCCATTGTCATGTAGAAGCAGGTCCAAAACGTACGGAAGAGCTTTCTCCAGAAATTTGTCAACAATTAGTTGAATTAATTTACAAATTTCCTCAAATTAAAATCGTTGATTTAACTGGTGGTGCACCAGAAATGAACTACGGGTTTAAATCTTTAGTTGAAGCAGCAAGAGAAAATAACAAGCAAGTAATTGTTCGCTCGAACTTAACTATTTATTTTGAAAATGGTTTTGATTATTTACCCAATTTTTTTGCTAAAAATCAAGTCAAAATAGTTGCATCTCTGCCATGTTATTTAGCAGATAATGTTGATAAAATGCGTGGTGATGGTGTTTTTGATGCTTCTATAAAAGCGCTACAGTGGTTAAATAAAGTTGGTTACGCAAAACAACCTAATTTGACTTTAGATCTAGTATATAATCCTCAATTACCCAACAGTGAAAAATTTTCCCTTACTCCAGACCAGGCTAAATTAGAACAAGATTACAAACAGTTTTTACAAGAAAAATTTGGTATTGTCTTCAATAATTTATTTACCATTACAAATTTGCCAGTAGGTAGAACTAAATTTCATTTAGAACGTAAGAAAATCTACGCTCCATATTTGCAATTTTTAGAATCTAGTTTTAATTCCAGTACAGTAGAACACTTAATGTGTCGGGATGAAATTTCAGTTGATTATCTCGGTAATATATATGATTGTGACTTTAATCAAATGATGAATCTACCTGCAAAAAACTTTGATGGAGAGATACTCACAGTTAAGAAATTATTGGAAGCAGATAATTTAGATTTAATTCACCAAGTGCAAACGGCTGCTTACTGTTATGGTTGCACAGCAGGTAGTGGTTCCAGTTGTGGTGGAGCTTTGTTGTAGGTGGCGATTGGCGTTAGCGGAAGCGTGGCGCTAACATTACTCATTACTCATTACTCACCACTCATCACCGTCTTACCTCAAAACCCTGTAACCCTTCTGGTTCAACATATTCAACACTAACATCCCAAACTACAGCAGAAGGTGATCCCTCATGACACCAGTTAATCATTTTTTCTACAGTTTTGTGATCGCCTTCAAAAATAGCTTCTACCCGACCGTCAGGGAGATTTTGCACCCAACCATTTATTTTCAACTGAGAAGCTTTCTTTGTTGTGAAATATCGATAACCAACACCTTGTACCTTTCCAGAAATTAATACATGGGTGCGAACTTGCTTTTGTGGTAATGAAGGATTTTGCATAACCGAAAAAAGACATCATATTGTACACGTAATACACAGTACAATAATTTTATATTCTATTTATAAATACCTTCTAAGTACTACTTCTGAATATTACTTCTGGATATTGGGACAGATTATTTCTTTTGGCTTAGTTGTTACACTATGCCAATCTGATATTAATCCTTGTAATTCGCCTCGTAACTCTAGCAAATCATCAATCTGTTTGTTAATGTCTTCTATTTTGTGTTTCAGTTTTTGTTGAATATCATCACAAGGTGGTTTTCCACCATCATAAACTTGAAGAATTTCACTAATTTCTTGCAAGCTGAGTCCTAAACTTTGAGCGCGTTTGATAAATGATAGTCGTTTAAATACCTCAGCAGAAAATAGACGGAAACCCCCTTCAGTTCGCTTCAAAGGTCGGATTAAACCAAGACTTTCATAATAGCGAATGGTACGAATGGGAATTCCAGTAATTTGTTGGACTTGACCAATTAAAAATAATGTTTCTTCTTTCATTTATATTACGTCAATATCCCACAGACATCATAGTTAATTCATATCCAAATCTTTACTTATCATCGCTCTAAAAATCCCTAATCCCTAGTCCCTAGTCCCCAATAATCAAAACATTAATAAACACTAAGCATTAAAAGACAAATAAATTAGCTGTCACAAAACAAAAAATATTTAAATGTATGATTTGTATCATTTTGAACGACAAATTAAAATTTAGAAAGTGTAAATGTCAGCTTTTCCCATCCTCATATTCTCCGGGAAGGACTCAGAGGTATCCCCCAAGAACGTTTGACCGATCCCCATATTGAATTTTTCGATAGAATGAATCCGGGACACCTAAATGGTGATGAATTGGTATGTTTGACAGAAATTAGCGAAACCAATTTAACCCCAGCAGGAAAACGAATGTGGTTCGCATCTGTAAGTTCATCCCCAGCAATTAAAAATTCAACCTTAAGAATTCCCGCTTAAAAATAAATTATAGGAAATGTTGAAGTATGTGGCGTTGAGTCGTTCAAGGAGAAAAAACTTAAATTTTATAGCAGAATTCAGGAGTTAGAATATGATTTGCGATGCTATGTGCAACGCAAGATGCACTTCGCACTCTATGTACTAATCCTCTATGTACTAATAGATTTCTATTTTGCTCAGATATCTGCTATAAATCCCAACACAAGTATTTCATCTCCAACCCAACTAAGAAAACGCCATTGTCAACGATGCATATCCGGGAACTCCGGTATTTTAAATGACATGAGTGTCAAATCGCAAACCATTAGTCTAAATCGTCAAACAACGACCTTTAATCATCCGAAACGTTTCATAGAAGGATGGTACTGGGCTATTCCTTCTCGTAAAGTCCGTAGATCTCAAGTCAAACCTGTTAACCTATTAGGAAAGGAGCTAGTAATTTACCGTGGTAAAGATGGTAAATTAGCATGCTTTGATGCCTATTGTCCCCATATGGGGGCTCATTTAGCAGAGGGAACCGTTGAAGGTAATGGACTGCGCTGCTTATTTCACAACTGGAAGTTCAATGCAAGCGGAACCTGTATTGATATTCCTTGTTTAGGAAAAAACATTCCCATCCAATTAAAAACTTGGCATGTTCAAGAAAAATATGGTTTGATTTGGGTCTGGACTGGAGATATTCCCAAACAACCCTTACCCTTTGTTCCTGAATTAGAGAACCATCGATGTGATAGTCTTCTTGGTTCCCACTTCGAGAAAAACTGTCACCCAAATGTGGTGATGATAAATGCAATTGATGCCCATCACTTCAATACGGTTCATAATCTACCATTAGAAATTATCTTCACCAAAGAACAACTCAATAAAAATGCTATTACTTTTAGCAATATTACCCGTGGTGGAGAAAATTCTTTCTTTATCAGATTGATTCGTCCTTTTTACAAAAATGCAGTCACCTACAGTATGTGTTACTGGTATGGAAGTACTGGTACGGTGACAGTGGGACCAGATTTTCTCCATTTTCACATTATGTTTGCCCTGCGCATGACTGAAAATGGAAAAACAGAAGGTCAAACAATCTTAATAACGAAAAAACGTCGGGGTATTCTTGGTTGGTTATTGAATCCAATCGTACTATGGCTAACAAAGATGGTAGGTAATTATTTTGCTAAAGGTGACACCAAAATTTTTAAAACAATTAAGTTTGATTTAAAAACTCCTCTTAAAGTAGACCACGCAATTCTTCAGTTTATTCATCACGTAGATAGTCAAAAAACCTTGGCTTGGGGTAGCTGGGAATTAATTGAAGATCGGTGGAAAGAGGAAGATCGAATCTGGAAATTAAAAGGAGAAGCAAACGATTAATAATTAATCTTCTAAAGCTAGTAGTTATATAGCAATATTTTTATCTTTATAACTACTAAATTATGACTACTTCTATCGAATAATTATTCATACAGGGTGACTTATTTAACAATAAAATCGTTGCGAAAACTGAAACCAAGTCGTTGAAAATTCGTCAGAAAATAATAATTGTTCTATAAAGAAACAATTGTTATCTCCTATGTCAAGAAGTGGAATTAAATTGTCATCTTTATTACTGAACTCCGTAGTTCTAGTAATTATGACGATTATGACGATCGAGATTGAAGAAAAGTCTGAATCGAACCACAGTATTACTAATTTAAAACCAAACTTGGCTAGTCTTTGTCCGATTCCAGATCCAGGAATATTCGCTGAGAAACCAAGTGATCGCGATGATTCTTTATCTGATAATGAACATCCAATGATTATACCGAGAACACCAGTAGTGAATGGAGAACAGGAATCTAACTCTGTCTCGAATAATGGGTGTTACCAAATTGCACAACATTCTCTATCTCGGAAATCTTTAAAGTCTAGAGCAATACCTCTAGAACCAAAATATAGACTATGAAGAATAAGAAATTCATAGTAACTTATAAGTCGAATATAAGTTAAAAATGTAAAATTACCAGGCTATTTTCAGTCGTAACAAGATACACAAGTAAATTACTTAAATTTGTCTCCATCATAAGACAGCTATTTTGGGATGAGAACATTCCCAAAAAATAGCTAATCATAAGTAAAATCCAATCAATATATTGGAATATTAAATATTCTGGTTTCGGAAAAAGTACAAATTCTTTAGGTTTATTTCCCAAATTTATTTTTTCAAATTATTGTTCTGAGTTATTTGTCAGAGTTTAAATACTCAGAAAAATTCAAATATTCATAAAAATATATGCTATGAATTTGTAATAAATACCATTTATTTAGATTATGGTGTTTTATAGCTTGTGCCTAAAATACTCTACACATTGAAAAAATATTTAAAGTTTATTATTTATTGGATTAAAAAATCATACATAAAAATCAATATAAATCAATAATTAAATAAAAAATTAATAAATATATTTTTCTAGGAAATCATGATTAATTATCAAGAAAATGAAACCTTAAAAAAACAAATAAGTAATCAAAGAACAGATAATCAAAAAACTCACCGTAAATTACAAATTAATTACAAACGTAATCAACAACAAGACCATACTAAGTTATTAGATAATACATCTGCCGATTTTAAATATCAAAAATGCAAACATGAATACTGGAATCCTGAAGAATATTCCTTGCTTTACGGTACACCTTTATGGGAAGAAGCAAGTAGTAGCCAAAGAATTATTCTCAATCAACTTTATTGGGTTGCGTATTATTCACAAATGATTTCTGCTGAAATAGCTACGATTTTTTTCAATCAAACAAGTGCTGCTGGACTTTATGCACAAGAGGAATTTCGTTCTGTTTGCGATATGCTTGACTTGGAGTTATCCCAAGAACGCGCCCATATCAATGCTTTTCAAACAATATCTAAACAAGTAGAACAAGTATTATTTAGCAAACAAGTGTTTGGCTATCCGATGCTAAGCCCCTATGCAGAAACTATGATTTTTGCTAATACTAATAATATCAAAACTTGCTGTAAAAAACTCCAACTACAAAGTTTTGGAATGCTATCAGCTGGAAATACTTTTTTAGCTTGTCAATATTTTACAGTCCGAGGTTTACGCACACTCAACGGTAAAATAATCCAGCACAAATTGAGTAACTATTATCAGAAATACTCCGAACCGGAAAAAGCTCCCATACCCTCAAAAATCTCTTACTACCATTTTATGGATGAGAGTTTTCATTTCAATAGTTCTACCATTATTTCTCAAGATGTAATTAAATGTCTTAAACCTCCAACTAATTTTGAGAAACTAGTTGCTAATTTAGGAATATATGGATGTCAAAAGGACCATTATCATTTTTTTGTAGCTGTTAACGGAATATTTTGGTACGATCCCGCTTTATATACAGCTATTTACCAAATTTTGCGATCGCCAGTTTTTGAGATGAGCGATACGGAAGCAAAAGAGACAATCCGACGTTGTTTTACCGAAGAAACTGAAGCGCTCCATCGCAGTTACCAAACTCAT
This sequence comes from Mastigocoleus sp. MO_188.B34, assembly GCF_030065675.1. Taxonomy (GTDB): domain Bacteria; phylum Cyanobacteriota; class Cyanobacteriia; order Cyanobacteriales; family Nostocaceae; genus Mastigocoleus. The sequence goes on from NZ_JASJDK010000018.1 coordinate 67,527, forward strand.
ACCGAAGCAATGGAGTCCTACAAAGTTTATCTAAGAACCCTAGACTATGTTTGGAAAAGTAATCGCGAAATGTCTCTAATGAAGTCCAATTCTATTCCTAAATATCTCAAGACGCAAACAATAGCTTTTAGAAAATAGGTAAGAAGTAAGGAGTAATGAGTAACTGTTAACGGTTTTTGGAATAAATTAGCTCGTCCTTTTGTTCGTTGGAATGCTAAATATATTATTCATCAAGATATTCTTGCTTTGGGTATTCAGTGGGAAGTAATTGAAAAATATGGCGCACACTTCACCAATACTCCTGCTGATACCATTCATGCATTTGTTGAATCTATTCGCGATCGCATTTCTCAGGGAGAAGATCCAAGAAAACTACCATACAAACAGGTTTCTCTAGAATTTTGGGTTTAGAATTTTGAAGTTAAAAAATTAAAGTTAAATAATTGAATTTATAATTAGGAATTTTGGGTCTAGAAAATTATTTTTCCTAAAAAAAATCTCTATATTTCTGAAAAATTGAGAACTCAAAAAAAGAAGTGGCTTTGCCACTTCTCGACAATTCCCAGGTAGAACCTATTTAAAAGTATAGAGACTATACAACCAAGAAATCGTATAAATTGAAACTAATTTAGCAAAATGTTAGTATTCTTTACTTTTTTTACACTATTAGCCCTAATTGTGATAAGAAATAGACAATTAAATTTCCTACACGAAAAAACCAGTGAAGACTGGATATTAGATACATTGGGTCTATTGTTCCAGGGTATTGTGATTCCCCTGTTACAACTAGGAATTATTTACCAACTGTATCAAAAATTTGGCGTTGCATCATTGCGGGATGATATGGGATTTATTCTAAAGTTTCAAAGCAATTTAATTAAACCAATAAATTAATAATAAAAATTATCTTTTACAATTAAATAATTAAGGAAACATCCTTATTTTTTAAGT
>NZ_JASJDK010000228.1 GCF_030065675.1 Mastigocoleus sp. MO_188.B34
GTGGATTAAATATAGCGGTTTTCATTTGAATCAAATACATTTTCTAATTCCCAAATGTAGAGACGTAAAATTTTACGTCTCTACGAGGTGTACTACACTCAACCGAAAACCGCTATAAATTATAAAAGTAGGGTGCTGTTAGCATCGCGTAACGCACCATTCCAAATTTCAGAATTACAGATTATTAAATTCTCATTCCTTAAAATTCTTCTGCTTCCTCTATTCCCTGTTCCCTGTTCCCCGTTCCCTTTTATAAAAAACCTGGTCTAAATACATTTAGCTTTAGACCAGTATAAATAGTTAGTAAAAAAAATTTGATTCTTAAGGAGTGCAATTACCCAATTTAAATTTTTATTAATGTCACTAGTATAAGTGTCAATCACCTCAGACTGTTCTGATGGATGGTTTCGCATCCCCTCGATGACTGCAAAATGGGGGAAACGGCAAAAACCCCACAACACTTTTTTTGACATTTCTCAACTGAGTTTTTACCCCAACAGATGTTAAATGTAACAATCTCATGTTTAACAATCTCATAACTAGTTGCTTCCCTGACGCCGTTCTCCTTTGGTAAGCAATCAGCAGGACAAACAGCATAACACCTGCTCTAGCAAATGCAACATAAATAATGCTATTTAAATTGCATATTTATATTTTGGGACAATGATCGAAAAAAGAGATAAATAATACAGACTACTTAAATATTCTTTTGCAAACTTAACAGACGTTGCTGTTGTTGCTCCCGATTAAATTGTTTTTGTTCTGCACTCAAAAGACTGTATTCAATTGGAGGACGCATATCCCATTGCATTTCAGCAAGTAGCAGCAAACTTACTGACATTACTAAACCAGTACTCAAGAATTGCCAGCCAGAAAATAAAGGCAAAATTCCAATTCCAAGCAAATGTATGATCGCCATTAAAAGAAAGGCACGCGATCGGACTGCTAATGCAGTAATGATATATCCAAGGGCACACAAACTCAACCATATGGGGCATAAATTGATTAACACTTGTGCCCAACCCAAAAAAATACCCAAGTCAGTGATAACAATACCACCAAACATTAAGACGAACCAAGAATAAACCAGCCAGCGCAGCCGTTCAACGCTAACCCAGAACCAAGTTAGCAACATCATCCCCAAGGTTCCAAATGCAGAAAAAGTCGACCAAATAATAGCTTGTGTTTGCCAACTAAGGGCTAAAAATTGGGCAGAGATAAATATTGCGCCACAAATTAATCCCCAAAGGATAAATACTTGATCTATTCGCGTATAAAATCCTGAAAAAATAGTTACTTTACCAATTTTGGCATTGATGCGTAATAACCCTTGTAAATCTTGAAAATCTAAATCTTGCTGCTTTTCGCGTAGGAGCGGCTGAGTCAATGGGATAAAAGTCATTAACTTCTCGCGTGGTTTGTAAACACACCTATATGTTATTAACAATATATTAATAAATATTAACAAAACTTTGCAAGTTTTTACTAATAAAAAATGCCAATAGCGATCGCCAGGATACCCCTTAGTAGCTTTAGAAGTGCTAAACCATTGTTATGGGCTCTTAAAGCTGTAGCAGCAACATCGATAGAAATCAGCTAAAGTCCATTTGAAGACATTCCTAGGTGGAGCAAGGGAAACCAAAATTAGGAGTATATTTAAATGTTTTCCAAAAAAATATTTTGGAAGTTTGCAGTTAGTGCTGTAGTAGTACCTGGTTTTTTAGGACTTGGGGTAGCACAAGCATCTGTTACTAAAGAACTTGATAAACAGCCCTCCTCACAAGAGATCAATCAAAACCTGGTTAACTTCACTCAAACTCCTGACATTCAACACCTTGAAGTCGATAGCTTGTCATTGGAGGTTGAACCAGAATTAGGGATTGAACCAGAGGTAGATGGTGAAGAGCTAGAGCAAACGAAAAGCAACTACCACTACAAACATCATCATCACAAAAAGCGGCGACACCATTACAAAAAATATAGACGCCCTTGTCGGACACGGAGATACTATCGCCCGAAAAAAGTCTATTACCGCAAACGTCGTTCCAGAAACTACTATCACAACAACGTTAATTATCGGCGTTATCCCAAGAAGCACCACAACAGGAATTACTACGGATACTAAATCTACCTCCATGTAGAATCCATTGAAATACTTATGATGCTTCCAAGACTAGAACTGGTGAAGTGAGGCAAAACCCTCAGTTAATCTTGATGGATACTAGCAACTAACTGCTCTCGCATGTGAATAAATTCTGGTGTTACCCGTAAACTAGCAGCAGATTGTTCTTTCAATCCGTGGGCAAAAGGATTATCTACAATTTTGACGATTCTTCCAGGACGTGCGTGCATCACTACAATACGAGTAGATAAAAGCAAAGCTTCTTCAACGTCATGGGTAATGAAAAAAATCGTCTTTTGGGTGCGTTCCCAAATACCTTGTAAATGGCTTTGCATGGATTCCCGAGTCAAAGCATCTAAAGCACCGAAAGGTTCATCCATCAAAACTATTTTTGGATCTGCAGCAAGTGTCCGAGCGATCGCCGCTCTTTGCTGCATTCCTCCAGAAATTTGGTGGGGTAATAACTTTGCAGCATCTATTAAACCCACCATATCCAGGTAATAAGAAACTTTCTTTTTGCGTTCTAGTTTTGATAACCCTTGCATTTGAGGACCAAACTCGACATTTTTTGCAATACTCAACCAAGGAAATAAATTGGGACGTTGAAATACTACCCCCACATCCGCATCGGGTTTAACATGTCGTTTCCCAGATACATTGACATAACCTGTTGTTGGTGGTTGGTATCCTGCCAAAACTCGCAATAAAGTAGTTTTACCACACCCAGAAGATCCCAGTACGCATACGAAATCTCCCAAATTCATATCTAGGTTAATATCTCGTAATACTTCCGAGCGATCGCTCCCAGAACCGAAGGTTACACCAATACCTTCCAGCTGACAGATGGTATTTTTTTCCAGCGAACTGCTTTGTTGTGAATATACTTCCATATATTTATCCTGGGTGCTAATACAAAACTAAAATGCAAGTTAGAAATTGCTAAGGGAGAAGGAAAGGAGCAAGTGATAAACAATTAACTACAAGAGTTTATAGCTGCAGTTCATAACTACAAGAACTCATTGCGAATCGCCGATTGATAAGTTTTGAGGTCAGGTGCGGATGATATTGTGTTCTGAGCAACCATAAATTGGGCAGATTCCTCTAGGACTCCGGCAAAGTTTCCGATATTACCAGGTTTACCTAAATATTTTGCATCTGCTTGTTCGTCTGAAGTTAACCAGATCAGTTTATTCATCGCTTCTAGGCTTTGTTCTGGGCTGATACCCATTTCTTTAGAGATTTGTTTGCTGGCTTCTTCTGGGCTTTTACGGTATAAATTAACGGCTTCGTCCAAAACTTCTACATACTTTTTCATCGCATCGGGATATTTGTCAGCAAACTCTTTGCGTACTACCCCTAAATCAGCTGTAACGACTCCTCTTTCTGCCATATCAGCTGAAGTTACCAAAATTTTTCCATTACTTTCTACCATTTTGGGTAAATTAGGATACCAGATATAGCCGCCATCAATATCACCTCGCTGCCAAGCTGCGACCATATCTTGGGGCTGCAAATCTAAGATTGTTAATTCCTTTTCCCCAATTTTTTCTAGTTTCAGTAGGGAGAGAAAAGTAAAGTGGCTGGTAGATCCAAAGGGAACTGCAATTTTCTTTCCACGAATATCACTAATAGTATTAATATTCTTTTTTACTACCAGGGCTTCAGCCTCACCAATTACACTATGAATAAAATAAGGCTGATAAGGTAATTTTTGGGCAACACCTACAGCAACTCCCACCGAACCGATTAATCCGACATCGATTCCACCGGAAGCCATGGCTGTGTTCACATCTCTACCGGAATTGAAACTGATATATTTTACGTTGACCTTGGAATCTGTAAAGGCTTTCTCTGCTAGACCTGCAGCTTTAGCTAATAGTTCTGCATTAGCAGATACTTGATAGCCAATGCGAATTTCTGGCGGCATTCCTGCACCAGATGTAGTATTTTCATCAGTTGGGGTAGATTGGGAATTACCGCAGCTAGATACAAGTAAGGTTCCACCCAATCCTGCTAATCCGAACAGAACGTTTCTTCTTTTTAAACGCATATTTGGCGAATTTTCACTTTTGGTATTTACTAGCAAATAGTATGGCTTATGAGTCGTGACCGATCCAGGGTAACTGAGTTTTTTCTACCCAACGAATGCAAGCATCGATCGTGATCGCGATGATACCCATAATAATGATGCCGACAAAAATCTGATCGCTTCTAAGAAATTTACTTGCATCTAATACCATCCAGCCGATACCAGAAACTGCCGCCACCATTTCTGCTGCTACTAGGGTAGTGTAAGTAAATCCAATCGCCGTGCGCAATCCGGTAAATAAGTCTGGCAAAGAAGAAGGAAAAATTACAAAAGTAAATACTTGCCAAGGAGAAGCACCCAAACTCAGAGAAGCATTGATGCGATCGCGAGGTATTCTTTGGACTCCAGATACGGCTGCAATATATAACGGTGCAAATGCTCCTAAATAAAGTAGGGCTATTTTAGAAGGGTTTTCTATCCCTAGCCAGATTACTAACAATGTATAATATGCGAGTGGTGGCAAAGGGCGATAAAATTCAACAATTGGATCGAGTGCTGCCCGAATCGGTTTAGAAAAACCAGACAACATCCCCAAAGGTATTGCTGTGACAATTGCTAACACTAAAGCAAATACCAAGCGATACATACTTTCCCCGATGTGGAAAATCAATGAATTTCCTTTATAGCCGTTTTGCCAAATATCTATAAATGCAGTCCAAACTTTCGTTGGAGATGGTAAAAATAATGGACTGACTAATTCTTTTTCTGTCACCATCGTCCAAGCAGTAAATATGATCGCCACAGTAGTCAAAGAAATAATCCGTTCTCGGGTTAAGATTCCTTGGAAAGAGAATGATTTTTTCCCATTCAGTTTCTTGTTGGGTGGAGAAAATTGATTTGTTGCTTCTTTGTCTTTCAAGTCCATGATTAATTGGGTTTATACCCGGTATATCTACAAACAGGAATATATTTTTTTATAGCTTGAAGCCTAAACGGAAACATCTCCGCTCAAGCGATATTACTTTATTTGCATGGAATATACTTTCCCATAGCTTCTAATTAATTTATTTCGAACTGTACGCCTTTGTTTATCCTAGTAATAATTTACATATGAGGCACGTACATGCATGTCATTTGATTTACTCAAGCATTTAAACTGAAGAAAAATTTAATTACTATGGATCAAAGCTAGCGCATTTTCACGCGATCGCTTCAAACACGCAATCTATTGTTTTTTAAATACTAGTAAAGTTTAAATCAATAAATTTAAATCAATAAAATATAATCTTAAGTCTAATAAGGTTAAGCCTATGGTTTAATAAAATATAATTTTCTTCAAAGTAAATGGAGAACTATGGATAAGGTACAGAAATATCCTAATCCAAAAACGTATTAACGGGACTTAGACAAAAAACAAGGAGGAAAAAGCCTCAAAGGCAGTCAGGGCAAGTAATATACGTCAAAGCCTAAAAAATCGCTCTTAGCGGAGCGTGGCGTTAGCCATAACCTAGATATATCAAGAAAACAA
>NZ_JASJDK010000229.1 GCF_030065675.1 Mastigocoleus sp. MO_188.B34
CTGACACCAGGAATAAATTCATATTCAATATAATCAGCTTGACTGTTTTCGGATGTTGTAGATTTGAGCAACCCACTCATAAACACTTCTGCAGCATGAATTTGTCTTGAATTTGGCAGTAGGGTTTGTTGAATCAGTTGCACTACTGGTAAACTTACGGGTGTAGCTGCCATTAATCCAGCTAAACGACGTGCTGTAGGAGAAGCTGTAGCGCGAAATCGATTCACTAATGCATCGGCGCTTAGTTGGGGTGCTGTTTTATTTGTATTTATTTCCGACCTGTATTTTGCATTGGAATTTGACTCTGAATTTGTACTCAGAGAAAATTTAAAGCCTGCTGTGGTAATGTTTCCCAATCCTAGTATTACCTGCGACCATGTCAGCAAAGGTTGGGGTTCTAAGGTAATGATGGGAATTGATATAAATTCGACTAAGGTGGAATTTTCACCATTATCTCGATCAAAATTATCCTCCTCAATATCATCTTTATCCCAAGTTGTGGTGATTAATTTTGAATTTGGTACTCCAGGTTTGAGGGAACTTAACTGTACGGGGGTTTCGGAATATAAAGCTGTGCGCTCCCAAAGTTGTTCTGGAAGCAGTTGCAAAATAGTTAGTAAACCTTTGTTTCCCCACAAACTTAATACTGGATAAATCAATCTATCTCGCCAAGCAGTCGAGATACAGTCAGTTACTAGTAAAATTAAACGTTGTCCTTTCGGGTCAATTAATATTTCGGGATTATAAGAAATTGAATTATTATCTTCTCTATTATTTTGGTTGCTAGTACCTTGAAAAGATAATTTGAGGGGAAGTAATGAAATTTTAGGTTTTGAAGTATTATGTGTAACTTTTAATTCCCAGGTTCTGACATCTCGAAATGCACCGTGATGCTTTAAAAGTTTTTCTAACTCTCTAATAGTTGGTTTCCAAACAGCTGTTGAATTGCTTTTTTCCACTACCAAAGCTAATTCTAACCACCTTTGAGGTTTTGGTTGAAATATTGGAACCCAAATATCTTGTTCTGCAATCTGGTAAACGGTTGTTTCTTCGTCTAATATCTGTTCTGTTGGGGATGCTGCTTTCCGCATTAACGGACGAAGTGCGCGTCCCAACTCTAGGGTATTTCTTAACGCTGGTGCTGCTGGTACTTTCAGCGAAACACCTTTTCGACCTGATGTTCTTAGATTCGTTGTAGTTTCAGAGGTAGGTTTTCGAGGTTTGTGAAGGGTAACCGGAAGTTTTGGAGGTGGGGGTTTAATTTGAGGTTGGGTTTTTGGGGTCGATTCCTGTCCCTCTTCTACCTTTAGCTGTACTGGTGGAAAATCTGGTTCATTTTCAACTTGCTGCTGTAATGGGGGAAAATCTGGTTTGTCTTCTGCTTGCTGTTTGACTTGAGAAGACTTTTCGTCTAAATGAACAGCTAACCAAAAAATCTCTGCTAACTCGCGAGCAGTAAAATCGAATCCAGTTTTTTGTAAGATTTTGATGGCGCGTTCAATCATAATACCTCAGTTAAATTCCTTCTGTGCTGCTGAGGGATTGCAGTAATCGTTCTATTAATTGTGATTTTTCCTGCTCTTTCTCCTTTCCGTCTTGCTGTTCTCTTGCGGCTTCAACGATAGGGGAATCTGAGGTGTTAGCAGTAGAAGATAAAATATAAATTGCATTTAATAACTGGTCTGTTGCTAAATCTCCTGACTTTCTTTTCTTTAAAAATTTTTCAATAATTGGTTTCGCTTGTTGGATAATACTATCCCCCAAATGTACCTTCACAATATTTTCTAACTCTTGGGGATTTGGTTCTCTTAAATCTAACCTTAAACAACGTCGTAAAAAAGGAGGTGGAAATTCTCTTTCACCATTACTAGTAAGCAGCACAAAAGGAAAAATCTGACATTGAACTTTTCCTCTGACAATTTTCGCAATTTGGTTGTCGTGGGTTTGGACGTTAATTTCAGGAAATTTATCAGCGATTCTAGTTAATTCCGGAATTTCAAATCTTCCTTCCTCAAAAATATTTAATAAATCGTTGGGTAAATCAATATCACTCTTATCCATCTCATCAATTAACAATACCCTGGGTTTATCTGAAGGTAGTAAAGCTGTTCCCAAAGCACCCAACTTAATATAGTCACCAATTTTATCTAAATTATCGCGGTCGCTTGACTTAGAATCTTGTAATCTACCAATCGCATCATAACTATATAATCCTTGCAGCAAATTAGAGCGAGTAGTAATATTCCAGCGCAATACCTCGCCTAATTTTAATTCCTGAGCTACAGCATAAGCCAAAGAAGTTTTTCCACTTCCTGGTTTACCCGTCACCAATAAAGGACGACGTAAATATAGTGCTGCATTAACTAATTCGATTTCTTCCCCCTTTGCTTGATAAGTAATTCCCCGTTTTTCTTGATCAAACCTACGCCAACTAGGAGGTTCGGGAAGTTTATCTATACCATCATGTGGGTTTTCGGGAGTACCCTGAAAAATTTTCCAAGATGTCATGGCGTTGTATATTTAATTTCCTTGGGTGGCAATATATAAGGATTTTCCCATAGTAAGGAGATATGATGTCCGACATGAGTTCGTTTATCTCTAGCAGCCTGCAAACGTTTTTCTTTAACCCGCTCTGGTAGTTGAATAATTGAAGATTCAAAAAGTTTATCTATTTCCCCTTGAGTATCTAAGTTTTGTAACTCCTCTCTAATCCATAACGCTACAGGAATAGCACTTCGATCGATAAATTTAAAAATTTCCTGGGACGGTGGTTTAATCAATTTACAAACTGCAATACCTTTATCAAGTAATTTAGAATACAATTTGTCTGAACAACAGTCATCACCACAAACAAAGCATTTAGAGCAAGGGAACTGTTTAAAATTATTCCATTTATACTCCCAATCATTTCTGTAGATATATTCATTTAAACGTTTATAGGAGCGAACAATTACTTTATATTCAATACCAATAGGACTTGGAGGATAACCCTCATCCGCAATTTTCCAATCATCAATTGGTTGATTCAAAAGTTCATAAGGTAAGAAAAACTCAATACTCATGCGATCGCGAGAGAAAGTAGGCTCTTGATAAACTTGATGAAAACAAAATGTTAATAAATTAGCTATTTCTTTTTCTTCAAATTTTTTGTGACCCTCTTCCTCTGGTGTAACTGGTATATATCCTTCACCTGTTTCAGGATTAGATTTACCTGGTTCCCCATTAGGGATAAACCAAGCTTTAATTAAATAACTTTTTTTATATTGTTGACTCGGTCGTAAGATAACAATGAGATCGCTTGATGTATTTTTCTTTTGTTCTTCTCTTTGTAATCTCTCATTTTTTATCTGCTCAAGCAGTTGAGAAAAATCATTAAAGTTATCTTCACACCATTGTCTTAAGTTCTTTTCTTCTCCAGAAGGTAGCTTATTTTGTACTTCCACTAAAAAACCAACTACAAACTGCAAAATAAGTTGTTCATGATTTTCTTTTTGGGGTATATTATCTAAGCCATCTAAAATATCATTCAAACTATCAAGAGTATTATTTTTCCAACAAGGATCCAAATGATTCTCGGAATAACAAGCTTCATAAGCAGCTCGTTGCATTTCTTCAAGATATTTATCTTCTAAAGGTTGTAATATTTCTAATAAACTAATAGTAATATGAGTTTTTTTTACTATTTTTTCTAATCCAGAATTATTACCATTTGCTTTAAATGCTCCCTTAATCAATTTTTCTAATTTATTCTGTTTCTCAAAATGTTCGACTAACTTATAAGCAATTTCATCTAAATTCTCCCCAAGTGCAATCTCATCCAGGTTTTGACTAAATTGAAATCGCACCATCATTTGTAATTTAGTTTTACTGGGGAAAGCCCTACATAATGCTTCTTTTATCTGTTTGAGAAGATAACCGGGAACCTTTACAGAACTCATCGATAACTACTTAAATACCTTATGTAGATATGAAATTATACTTTTATTGTACTTAAGTGGTTGTGTTTATTTACGGTTTACTGTGTAACAAATTATCTCAATAATTAGAGTTCAAAATCACCACATCGCTGTCCCACTACGTAATTCTTCTAATAAACCCTGCTTTTCTAAGCGCCGACAAATAGCACTAAAAGGACTTCCAGCATTGTAAGATGGATTATAACTAGGGTCGCCACTGTGATGTAATGCCACTAAATTCCAATTAATATCGAAACATGGAGAACCGGAAGACCCGGGTTCAGTATTAGTTTTATATTTAACCTTCGTACCGTTTTCATTAATATCAATAATTGCATCAGTATCAAATGCTAGCTTTAATGGTTGAGCATCTGGATGCTGTACTATTAATATTGGAGTATTGGGTAAAAACTCATAATTTGGATCTTCCGGTAAACTAATCCATCCCCGCTTAGGAGCATTGGGAAGATTATTTGCTACAGGTTGTTCTCCGGGAGGCTTTCCATCAGCATCTCCTACCCGTAACAATACATAATCTAATTCATCAATTGTCGGTAAATCATTATCCGTATAGGGACTTTGATCGATTAACCAATAATTTTCATCCTCATCTTCATCTTCAATTAAGCGATATTCTATACCTGGATTAATAACTTTCCCTTCTGGTAATTTTTTATAATCGAAACGCAAAATTACATTGCTAGGAGTCGCTTTTCCTGAAATTACAGGTTCAATAACGTGATAATTCGTAATCACTACATTTGGTGCGATTAAAAAACCCGTACCAAAAGATGATGGGAAATTATTCTTTTTGGTAATTTCGATTCTACAAACTTGTGCTTCAATAATACCTAACTTTTCTCGCCATTGATTTACATCTAGAAAACTATTTGTTCTCTTAACAATTCTTTCTAACCCACCTACTTTTGATAGCTTTGATGGTAGAGATATTGCCAAATTAACTTCCTGTGCAACAACAAATAAACTGGGATTTCCAGGATTTGCTTCCCTAGCACCTGCAATTAATTTATCAATCCATCCTTGGGCTTCTGCTGTTTGAATTAACCTATAAGCAATAGCGTCTAAGTCATCTCCCATTGCGATCGCATTAAGATTTTTGCCAAATTGAAATTTTACTAATTCAGCCAGTCTTATTTGAGATGGAAAAGCTTCCACTAAAGCATCTCTTAATTGTTTGTATTGTTGTCCAGTAAGTCCCATCACCAATTACCAATTACCAATTACCAACTACCAATTACCAACTACCAATTACCAATTACCAATTACCAATTACCAATTACCAACTACCAATTACCATTCTCTTCCTGAATAATTTCATACCAAAAAGAAATATCTTTAACTTTGTGAGAACCTGTTTGAGGATGTCTTCCAATACCAAACTTATCTCTGTATTGAAGCCAAGAAGTTCTGTAAAGTCCTACAGTATCACCGGTGACCTTATCAAGGACTTGGTACGCAAAATTACCCAAAGTAGAAGCAGCACCCAGAGCAGCAGCAAAGGTGGTTGCTTGAGGTGCTGCTTCTACTTTGGGTAATTTTGCGTACCAAGTCCTTGATAAGGTCACCGGTGATACTGTAGGACTTTACAGAACTTCTTGGCTTCAATACAGAGATAAGTTTGGT
>NZ_JASJDK010000002.1 GCF_030065675.1 Mastigocoleus sp. MO_188.B34
TAGGACTTACGCAACTGGCATATTTTTCCTGTAGGGTGTGTGACGCTGTAAAAATACCTGAACGTAAGAATCAGACTTATAGCGTCACGCACCAACCACCAATTGTGACACTTGCGTAAGTCCTGTAAATTTTACCCGCATTCTATTTCTTATAGTATCAGCACAGCTTGCGTTAAGTGCATGTTATTAGTGCAGCGTCTTCTAAAGAGAGAAAGTAATCATAAAATTCTCGAGCTTGCAATTACCATCTCCCAAAGAAAGTGCTACGCGAATGTAATAACAAAATATGTTTTTCACAATTTGGGATTTCTTCAAAATAAAAGATATAGCAGTTCAAATTAGTTTATTGTTTCTGTTGTTATACCTGCATCATATTTGCAACAGAAGAGTTTTTCGTTGTCATGATTTAATCACTAAAATTTTTATACGCAGAGTAAACTGTTATTGACACTTTAAATATTACTTAAATACTACAAATAAATGATTACAATAATTGTATGAGATAAATCATTAAATAAAAATAATATTCGATTAAATAATATTTTGTTGATTTTATAAAATTATTATTTTTGCTTTTAACATTTTTTGCATACTAATTTATTTATATTTTATTGATATAAGATTGCATTAAGATAGGTTGTTTTTCAGAATTTAATCAAAAATATTAAGTGAAGTAAATATGCCATAAATTCCTGCTATATATGAGTTATATAGCGTGATAATCAAAACTTTTAATGACTTGAACAATTTGAAAACACTAGGTTATTTAATGAAAATTATCCTCACAAACTATGTATAAGAAAATTATTTATATGTTTATAAAACAAGAATATTAAGATATTTTTTCATGCATTAATAATTATATTTTTATTGTGTAAATGATATTTTCATATGATTTAAAAATATAATTAATTTTGTATAAAAGCAAAAACATTCAGTTACAAATTAAATCGCTTTTAACCTAAATTTAATTGGGAAATGAAATATTATAAAATATGTCTCTCATGGTTTTATCTTGTGAGATTTGTTGATTTTGCCGTTATTTTATTTCCTCTTTGGCGTAAAGAATTACTCTATTGAAGAGAAACAAAGAATAGATTTTAGGAAATTGAAATACAGATAATTTCTTCATTGGTGGTGCTACAACTTAAGACGTTAGCCCCAATGAATTACTAACGCTAAATAGCAGACAATAGGAGAACTAAATTTACTTCATGGCTAACACACCATTTGATACACAAGAACAGGGTCAGTTAAAGGGTCTTAATGGTTATGAAGTTGACCCAATATTTACCGTTGGTGAAACCATTAATACTTACACCCCTCCAGGTATTCTTGATGGTTTGGGTGCTTACGAACTTTCTGATAATACCGTTCGGGTTTTGGCTAACCATGAGTTAACTGCTGATGTTGGTTACGCTTATACCCTGAAAAATGGAACCTCCTTAACTGGTGCTCGTGTAAGTTACTTCGATATTGATAAGGAAAGTCGTGAGGTTGTTGGTGCAGGTTTAGCTTACGACACAATTATCAACCGCGCAGGGGAAGTTGTTGATGAAGCATCTGACCTAGAATTTAACGGTTTGAATCGTCTATGTTCTGCTCAGTATATTGAAGCTCATCAGTTTGGTGATGGTATTGGTTTAGAAGATGGTTTATTCTTTACCGGTGAAGAAACTGGTGGTGGTACTGAATTTGTTCTCGACCCTGCAACTAACACCCTGCATGCAGTACCTTGGATGGGTCGTGCTGCGTGGGAAAGTGTTACCGAATTAGATACTGGGGATACTGAGACAGTAGCGATTCTAATCGGTGATGACCGTGGTGCTGCTCCTCTATTAATGTACGTTGGTACTAAAGATAGAACTGAAGGTGCTGGTCTGCTAGAGCGTAACGGTTTAGCAAATGGTAAGCTCTATGTTTGGGTTGCAGATAGCGGTGAAACCACTCCTACTCAATTCAACGGTACTGGCGAAAACCGTGATGGTAGATTTGTTGAAATCGATATTTACGATCCTGACCTTGCTGGTACAGAGGGTTATGATGCATTAGGTTTTGCGACTCAAGAGAAGCAAGACGAATTAGCAGCAACAGCAGGTGCATTTGAATTTTCTCGTCCTGAAGATTTAGCAACCAACCCCACAGATGGAACCCAAGCGGTACTAGCTTCCACCGGTCGTAGCAGCTTATTCCCAGAAGATAGTTGGGGAACCACTTACATTATCGATGCAGATTTCAGCGATCTAGCAAATGGTAATATTACTGCTAACGTAAATGCCATTTATGATGGTGATGATGCAGGTGCTGGTCAGTTTGAAGGTCCTGACTATGGTTTGCGCAGCCCTGACAACTTAGAATGGGCTGATGATGGTACCATTTATCTCCAAGAAGACCGCAGCTTCAGCGAATTTGGTTTAACTTCTGGAGAAGAAGCTTCTATTTGGGCGTTAGATCCAGAATCTGGCGAACTCACCCGCGTCGCTCAAATGGATCGTGGTGCTGTCCCCGAAGGTCAAACAGATGGCGACCCCGATGATATTGGTGATTGGGAATCCTCCGGTATTATCGATGTTTCCACCTTGTTTGGCGAAGATCCTGGCGAACTGTTCATGTTTGACGTCCAAGCTCACAGCATTCGTGACGGCGCGATCGCAGATTCCAATCTCGTTCAAGGTGGTCAGCTTGCATTCTTAACTAATCCTCTTGAGACAGTTAATAAACTTTCTCCAGAGAACACCTTTGATACATCATCTCCGGCTCAAATGCAGGGTCTTGATGGTTATAGTGTAGATCCCCTATTCACCGTTGGTGAAAGTTTTGAGACAGAAGAAGGAGTTTATACTCCCCCTGGAATTTTAGATGGTCTAGGTGCTTTTGCTCTAGATAGCGATACCGTTCGCGTTTTAGCTAACCACGAACTACGTTCTAATCTTGGTTATGCTTATCAATTAGCTAATGGAACTTTCCTAACTGGTGCTCGCATAAGCTACTTTGATATCAACAAACAAACCCGTCAGTTAGAAGATACTGGTTTAGCTTACGATAAGATTATTAACCGTCAAGGTGAAGTTGTAGACGAAGCTTCTGACCTGGAATTTGGCGGTCTCAATCGTCTATGTTCTGCTCAGTACATTCAAGCTCATCAGTTTGGTGAAGGTCGCGGTTTAGAAGATGGTATGTTCTTTACCGGTGAAGAAACCTCTGGTGGTACTGAATTTGTTGTAGATGTAGCCACTAACACCATGTACGCTGTACCCTGGATGGGTCGTGCTGGTTGGGAAAGTGTTACTGAGTTAGATACTGGAAACACCGAAAATGTTGCAATTTTAATTGGTGATGACCGTCAAGGCGCTCCTCTATTAATGTACGTTGGTACTAAAGATAGAAGTGCAAATGCTAGTTTCTTAGAGCGTAACGGTCTAGTCAATGGTAAGCTCTATGCTTGGGCTGCTGATAGTGGCGAAACTTCACCTGAAGACTTCAAAGGAACCTTTGCAAGTCGTACTGGTAGCTGGGTAGAGATTGATATCTACGATCCTAGCCAAGCTGGTAGCGCCGTAGATTCAGATGATGATGGTAGCATCCAAGACGAACTTGGTTACGATGCTGATGGTTTCGCGACCCAAGCTCAACAAGATGCATTAGCTGTAAATGCAGGTGCATTCACCTTCTCTCGTCCTGAAGACCTTGCTACTAGCCCCACAGATGGAACTGTAGCAGTTATGGCTTCCACTGGTCGTGGTAGTCTGTTCCCTTCAGATGACTGGGGTACCACTTATAAGATTGATGTTGATTTCAACAATATCGCTACAGGTGATATCACTGCGAAACTTGACATCCTTTATGATGGGGATGATGCAGGTGCTGGTCAATTTGCCGGACCTGACTTTGGTTTACGTAGCCCTGATAACTTAGAATGGGCTAAAGATGGTTTTATTTACCTTCAAGAAGACCGCTCCACTAGGAATTTTGCTCAAACTTCTGGAGAAGAAGCTTCCATCTGGCGTTTAGATCCTAACTCTGGTGAGTTGGTTCGGGTCGCTCAAATGGATCGTAGTGCTGTTCCTGAGGGTCAGACCGACGGTGACCCCACCGATATTGGTGACTGGGAATCCTCCGGTATCATTGACGTTTCCACCTTATTTGGTGAAGCACCTGGTGAACTATTCTTGTTTGACGTTCAAGCTCATAGCGTGCGCGACGGTGTGATTGCTGATGCAGACTTAGTTCAAGGTGGTCAGTTAAGTTTCTTGAGTAGTGACGGTTCCACTGCTGGTGGAAGTTCATTCATCACTACTAAAGATGACAATGGTAACACCGTTGAAATGCTTGACATTCGCAATTTTGATGGTCAGGTAACAGTAGATTTCACCATTAGTAGAGAAGCAGACTTCAACAACGAAGTTTACTTCTTAGCGGTTGATGATATTACTGGTAGCATTGGCGGTGTAACAGTTAGTGATGATGGTTATCTACAAGCTGCTTTAAGTAAAATCGTCTCTGCTAAATTTTCTACTACCGACGATAACCAAACAACTGGAAGCATTCAATTTGAAGGTGGTTCCTTAGTTGTTCCTATGATTATCGCTGATGGTGGTTTAGAACAGCTACAAGATGGAGATAGCAGTAATGACCCTGCTGTTTACTTCTCATTCCCTGGTGCTGTTGGTGGTGATGGTTTCGACCACATCCGCACTAGCGGTAATAATGTCTTTGAGTTTGAAGATCAAGCTAATGGTGGTGACCAAGACTTCAACGATATTGTCATCACAATCGATAAATTGGTTGGGTAATTAGATTTTTGATTTTCCCGATCGCGAACTAAATTGTTGATTGCAAAATTGCTTGCGAAATAAAATTAAATCAAACCTGGAGCGATTAACTATTCCAGGTTTTTTCATATTTACTTGTTAATTTATATATAAATTTTAGCGTTATTTAATTATAGAATTATTTCGACCTAACCTTTATACTTAATAAGTATAAATATAGTATTTATTAGAACTTAAATTTTCTCGGAAATTGGGAATTTTGGTGACTTTGCTGTAAGTATAAATGGGGAGCACGTCAATTTTTAGAATTTACCAAAATGTAGGTTGTCATTGCGACGCTAGATTAGTGCTTAGGGAAGCTTACTGTAGGTATTGTGTGTCCCCAAGGAAATAGCACTCAAACTTTTGGAAATAAATCCCTCGGGGAATCGCTATGCTAAGGTAACGAATGCGTCAGTTATATATTCTACAAGAGTAGATTTTATGGCTACACTGACAGTAGGAATAGTATTTTTATTTATGTTTTTGAGTGACATAGTATAAATTACTTATTGGCTGTTTGCTGTATTAAAAAGTCAAAAATATCTTGAAGATATAGAGAAATAAAAAAATATTTTTAAACTATGTTTAATATATTTTTAATCAAGAAGATAAATAATGTTAATTATGCTGCTAAGTATTTTATGTCACAAATATTTAGTATTTTTTCAAACTAAAAATGCTGAATAATTAGAGGATAGTTTTATTTTTCCAATCTGAAAATAATTAAGTAAGGGACATCTCTTCAATGGCTAAGAACGTTATTATCACGATTGGCGACGGTGTGGGATGGGAAATTACCCATGCTGCTGCGATTCCAAAACAGATTAACGAAGGTGCTACTGGTATAAACTTAGCTGATTTCTATGCAAAAGGAAGTGGTAATGGTTTAAGCTTCCAGAATTTAGAAGGTTATGCGATCGCAACTAGCGGTGGAACCTATATAGATGGTATTAAAAGTAATTCAGATTTGATTATTTTTGGCGATCGCACCTTAGCAATACTCAATGGTGTTACCGATCTGGATGTCAATAGCAGCATTGTGTTTGCTTAATACTGATTCTAGAAATCCCCTAAATTATCCTTGAAAAGGTGTTTTCAAGTTACTCATTTACAGTATTAGCTGATAGATTCCCCTAAATCCCCCGCTGTATTGGGAAACTTTGACCTGTTCTTCCCTTTTTTAGGGGGTTTAGGGGGGATATGGACGAAAACACGTTCTTGTTAAGAGGGTTAGGTGATCTCTACAAAATTTCGTAAATAAAAAAATTAAAATTTTTTGGGCAAATTTCTAGGGAACTAAAAGATAATGACAAAGGCTAGACTTAAGGGGTTTGCATCTCTACCTGCTGACACTTTTGCTGATGGACCTCAATCTGGTGCAGATAATGGTAATGGTGAACCAATTTCTGCTAATGGACGAACTGGTCCCTTTGATGGTCAACCTGTTCAAGGTTTTAGTGGAGTACAGTTTGCTCCTGGTGTAGATTGTTCTTACTGGTTTTTATCGGATAATGGTTTTGGCGCTCAAACTAATAGTGCTGATTATTTATTGCGTTTGTACCAAGTTAATCCTAATTTTGTTAGGGAAGAAATTGTTGGAACAGAAATTACCGGACAAGAAAATGGTGATGGTTCTATTGAGGTAGAAGGTTTTATTCAACTTTCCGACCCTGGCGGTTTAATTCCCTTTGATATTACGAATCAGGACAGTAGCGAAAGGTTATTAACCGGTGCTGATTTTGATATTGAATCTTTTGTGATCGATAAAAATGGTGATATTTGGATTGGAGATGAGTTTGGACCATACATACTACATTTTGACTCTACAGGCAAGCTCCTAGAGGCTCCAATTTCGACTCCTAATATTAATAATGTAGGAACTAAAAATTTAGAAAATAATAATCTGAAAACTCTTAACGGTCAAGATCCCTTAGTAATTGCTCACCGTGGTGCGAGTGGTGATTTTCCCGAGCATACTTTAGAAGCATATCGAGCTGCGATCGCAGCTGGTGCAGATTTTATTGAACCGGATTTGGTAACTACTAAGGATGGGGTGTTAATTGTGCGTCACGAACCCATGCTTGATGATACTACTAACGTGGCTGAGGTTTTTGGTGAAGACCGCAAATCAACTAAAATGCTTGATGGTGAGGAAGTCACTGCTTATTTTGCAGAAGATTTTACCTTAGCTGAAATTAAGCAGTTGCGTGCGGTTCAATCTCGTGATTTTCGCGATCCTGCTTTTGATGGTTTATTTGAAATTCCCACTTTCAAGGAAGTTATTGAACTGGTTCAGGAAGTCGAAGCGCAGACTGGTAAGCAGGTCGGGATTTATCCAGAAACTAAACATCCTACTTTCTTCGACGAACAAGGTCTTTCCTTAGAGGAACCTTTAGTTGCAACTTTACAGGAAACAGGTTTCACAGATCCAAATCGGATTTTTATTCAATCCTTTGAATTTGCAAATTTAATCGATTTACAAAATAATTTGCTTCCTGCTGCTGCTTTAGAGAATTTACCTCTAGTTCAGCTTTATGGTGATGTGGAAGATGCTTTCATCAATGAAAATGGTGGTGGTTTCTCCGTTCCCTACGATATTGTTGCTAATTTCAGCAAAGAAGGTTTCGATGAAACTGCTGCGAGAGCAATTTATGGCGATTTAGTCGATATCGTCCCTGATTTTGGTATTAACACTACTTATAAAGACTTAGCGACTAAGGAAGTTTTTGATTATATCGGTAATAACTACGGTGAAGGTATTGGTCCGTGGAAAAACAGTTTTGTTTTACGGGAACCCTTAGATACTCCCGTGGATGGAAATGGTGACGGTGTTGCTGAAATCACCTCTCAGTTAACCGGTGAAATTCGTCCTTATATAAATTGGGCTCATGATGCAGGAATGCAAGTTCATCCCTATACTTTAAGAGACGAAGAACGTTTTCTCACCCTCAATCCTGATGGTACTCCCCAAACTCCACAAGGTGAAGTCGAACAATTAATTAATTTGGGTGTTGATGGTTTCTTCACCGATTTTGCTCGCACCGCTGACCCGGTACGGGATGCGATCGCAGCATCTGAAGTACGTTCTCCCCAAAATCCCGACTTGAAAAACTTTAATAGTTTAAGTGGTGAAGCACCTTTAGTCATCGGTCACCGGGGTGCGAGTGGGGATTTCCCCGAACATACTTTAGAAGCTTATCGTTTAGCAATTATTCAAGGTGCTGATTTTGTTGAACCAGATTTAGTAACTACTAAGGACGGGGTGTTAATTGCGCGTCACGAACCTTTACTTGATGATACGACTAACGTTGCAGAAGTATTTGGTAGCGATCGCAAATCAACTAAACTCCTTGATGGTGAGGAAATCACTGGTTATTTTGCAGAAGATTTTACCTTAGCTGAAATTAAACAGTTAGGTGCGGTTCAATCTCGCGACTTTCGTAGCGATGAGTTTGATGGTAAGTTTGAAATTCCCACTTTCAAAGAAGTCATTGAACTGGTTCAGGAAATGGAGTCGGAGTATGGTTTCAAAGTTGGTATTTATCCAGAGACCAAACATCCTACTTTCTTCGACGAGCAGGGTCTTTCCTTAGAGGAACCTTTAATTGCAACTTTACAGGAAACAGGTTTTACCGATCCAAATCGAATTTTTATTCAATCCTTTGAATTTGCAAATTTAATCGATCTCCAAAACAATCTCCTTCCTGCTGCTGGTTTAGAGAATTTACCTCTAGTTCAGCTTTACGGTGATGTGGAAGATGCTTTCATCAATGAAGGTGGTGGTGGTTTCTCCGTTCCTTATGATATTGTTGCTAATTTTAGCAAAGAAGGTTTTGATGAAGCTGCTGCGAGAGCAATTTATGGCGATTTAGTTGATATCGTTCCCGATTTTGGAATCAATACTACTTACAAAGACCTAGCTACCAAGGAAGTTTTTGACTATATCGGTAATAACTACAGTGAAGGTATTGGTCCGTGGAAAAACAGTTTTGTTTTACGGGAACCCTTAGATACTCCCGTAGATGGAAATGGTGACGGTGTCGCTGAAATTACCTCTCAGTTAACCGGTGAAGTTCGTCCTTATATAAATTGGGCTCATGATGCTCTAATGCAAGTTCATCCCTATACTTTAAGAGACGAAGAGCGTTTTCTCACCCTTAATCCCGATGGAACTCCCCAAACCACCGGTGAAGAATTCCTCCAGTTAACAGAATTAGGAGTAGATGGTTTCTTCACCGACTTCCCCGAAACTGGACGGATCGTAGTTGACGATTTAACCCAAGAACCTAACTTACGTGGTTCCCGTGGTTTTGAGGGAATGGCTTTTAGTTCTGACCGCACCAAAGCTTATCCTTTATTAGAAGGAACAGTTGTCGGTGATCCAGAAAATTCCCTGAGAATCTACGAATTCGACCTACAATCAGGTGAATACACTGGTTTAGTCGGTTACTATCCCACCACAGATGGTAATCCCATTGGTGACTTTACCCCCATCAATGACCATGAATTTTTAGTGATTGAACGGGATGGAGGACAAGGAGACGCAGCTGAATTCAAGAAAATTTTCAAAATTGACATTTCTAAAGTCGATGAAAACGGCTTTGTAGAAAAAGAAGAAATTGTTGATTTATTGAACATCGACGACCCCAACGACTTAAATGGTGATGGTGAAACAACCTTTAAATTTCCCTTTGTCACCATTGAAGATGTCCTAGTTGTGGACGAAAACACCATTTTGGTTGCAAACGATAATAACTATCCTTTCTCCGTTGGTCGCGGTCCCGACATCGATAATAATGAAGTCATCCTCCTAGAACTAGATCAACCCTTAGATTTAGATCCGCGCTTGGGTCAAAACCCAAAAAAAAATGAAGAATCTCAAACTAAAGAACCTGAACTAGTTGAGGGTACTGATGGTACAGACTTATTTGTTGTGGGAGATAACCTCAGCAATGAGAAGAACATTGTGTTTACTGGTGCTGGTGACGATGAAGTCGATCTAACCGGTGGAAGTGAAAACCGGGTTAATACAGCTGAGGGTGACGATCTGATTTTTGTCAGTCTCAAAGATAGAGTATTTGGTGGTGAAGGGAATGACACCTTTGATGCTACCGATGGTATGGGTCAAAATCGCATGTCCGGTGGTGGAGGTGATGATATTTTCTTCCTAGGGAAAGAAGACCGCGCTTTTGGTGGTGGAGGTGATGATAAATTCTTCGTTCAATCCGGTGGGGATAACCTTATTTCTGGTGGTGAAGGTGCAGATCAATTCTGGGTTGTGAGTGGAGAAATTCCCGAATCTGCAAATACCGTTCTTGACTTTGAAGCAGATACCGATGTTATTGGTATTTTGGGTAGTGCAAGTTTGGGTATTGATGCATCGACTTTAGATGTGATTAATGATGATGTTAATACTGCGATCGCTTTTGGGGATGATACTTTAGCTGTGCTTAATGGTGTGACTAATTTTGATGTTAATACTAGTGTTGTTTTTGGGTAATTCACCAATGATGTAAAGGCGTTACCAATAATGTAGAGACGTTGCATGCAACGTCTCCACTGACCGTATTATTAAATAAACAACCCAGCATCAACAATTTATTCTTTTTTTACCTATTAGCTAACCCTCTAAACCCTCTATGGGACTGATTTATAGCCAAATAATTCGCTATATGTTACACTTTACAAGTCGCTGCATAAGAAAAGAAGAGTACCTCCCCTGAAAGGCGTGACCTGGGTGAATTCCCAAATCGACTCCAACAAAAGGTAGTCCCCCCATCACTTTTGGATTATTACTACCATCAGAATTGACTACTGTACTTATCAAATCATGCATAAACATCTCCCATGTACCAGGACCAGCCTCGCTTCCATTTATTCCACCCCACCTAACCTCGCTTTCAAAACGTAAATAATTTTGCTCATCGTTTTTATTCCAATCTTCTCCTTTAATACCCAATCTATTTCCCGTCCTAACCCAAATTTTCTTTTGAACGCTAAAACCAAAGTATCCATTTGAATTCTTTACCCAAAGATTGTCCATTCTTCTTAGGTCAGCACAGGAAAATTGCTCAATATGTGGGACCTCTAGCCATCTCCGTCCTAGTTCGTTGTCCGGTATTTCTATTCTATTTGCAATAACAAGTATAAGTGCCCAAGTTGTTATATCAGCTTCTTGCCAATTCTTCCTTTTTAAGGAGTATTGAAGTTTAGAATAATAATGTTCTTTTAGAGAATCCCGAACTTCTTTCTTAGGTTGTAGCTTAAGTAATTCTTCATGGACTGATTCAATATTTTCAGCAGTGATAATTTGATTGTCTGTAAAAGGATTTGTATCGTTTGGATGATTTTTTAGAACATCATATGCTTCTTGATAAGCTGTGATAGCTTTTGACTTATTTTTCTCTTTAATTAAATTTCCTTGCATCCCTTTAACAATAACTTTAATCTGCAAACCCTGGGCCGAGGTAATATTTCCTTTTTTATTTAAATATTTCAGACTTTCATCAATTTTACTTTGAGCTTCATCTGGCTGCTTGAGTAATTGATATGGTTCCCCCATAGAAGCCAATAACATTGCTTGTTTGAGATGATGGTTATCAATCCTAAAGGATAAACCAGCTTGTCTTAAAGCTTTATCTGACCAATATATAAGCTCTTTATTACGTAGTTCTCCCGCTAGTTTGGATAATTTTTGAACATTTTCAACGTCTTTCTTTGCAAAAGTAAGTTTCTTTTGTAAGCTTTGTGCTTCTTGATTGGCACTATCGGCTATTTTTTTAGCATTTTCAGCTTTAACTTGTTCAACTTTAGCTTTCTTTCTTGCTTCTGTAGCTTCCTGAGTCGCATTATCAGCATTTTTTTGTGCTTTTTGAGCTTGCTTTATTGCTTCTTTAGCTTGTCGCTTAGCGTCTTCAGCGATTTTTTCTGCTTCTTGAGCTTTAAATTGTTCGACTTCAGCTTTGTTTGTTGCTTCTCGTGCTTTTTGCTGTAATACTATAACTTTTTCTCTTTCTTTTTCAGCTTGTGCGCTAGCATTTTCAAATTTTTGACTTGCTTCTATGGCTTTTTTGTTAGCACCTTGAGCTATTATTTGTGCTTTTTTAGCATTTTCTTGTGCTTGAAATGCTTTCTCCCCTTCTCTTGCAGCAAATACCCCTAAACTTAACGCTCCCAATAGAGCCACAATTAAAACAACAGTCCCATACCTAATCCGCTTTTTAGCTTTCTTATTAGCCTTACTTAATAGCTGATTTCTTTTTTCTATTGCTTCCTTTTCCTGAATAGCAATTTTCTCTTGAATTTCCTTCTCACTACTAGCAGCTAAAAACTGCTTATCCTGATAACTTAAATTCTTATTTTTCGCCCATTCCTCAGCATCTGCTAAAGCCTTTCCTTGCAGAAGTCGAGATTCATCCTTACTTCCAGAAGCAACCCAAGCGCGAAAAGCTTCCGAATATGGGCGCAGATTTCTTAATTGGACTTTAACCCAACCCCGATCAAAAATCTGTTGATAAACTCGATTATAAACCCTTAACTTGCCTTGTCTTTTAACAACTAAACCAGATAACCTTAACTCGCCAGATTCCACACTGTTATTTGCAATAACTTCTCCCTCTTCCTGAATCTGCTGATACAATTCCAACAAATACCCGGCTCGTTGGTCATTAGAAAGAATTCTATCCCTGATAGTTCGTAAATGCTCTGGATCGTCCTGAGATTCCCAATTTTCAATAATCCTTGCTTTTACAATCTCCTCCACTAAATTTTGTACAGACGTACCATGGTACGTCTCTACGACTTTTGAATTTTGTACAGACGTATCATGTGAATTTTGTACAGACGCACCATGTGAATTTTGTACCATAAATTTGCAGAGTTTTTGACTGAGAAATGGTTGTCCACCCGTCCAATCGAGAATCGATCGCATTACCTCTTGAGGATTATTAACTTTTCCCCGTAATCCTGCAATTAACGGTTCAACTTCCCCAATTTGAAAACCATGTAATTCTATTGCTTCCCCAATATTAAAAGGAGTTTGGGTTTTATTCCTAATCAAATCACCAGGAGTTGCTACCCCTAACAATGCAAATGTTAACCGTTTAAAAATAGGATTATCAACTCGTTGATTCTGGAAAAACCGAATTAAAGCGAAAAAATCATCTAAAGAAAAATCTTGACTCAGTACCTTATCAATTTCATCTACAAAAATGACTATTGGTTCTGGAATATTTGCTAATAATACTTTTTCTATGAATAAACTCAAACATTGCACTGGTGAAAGAATAGTTTGATGTTTCTCCCACCATTCTTGCCAATCAAAATCAAATTTATCTTCTAATTGACAGCTTTCTGACAAATTGTAAACTATTCCGCCATACCACTGTTGTTCAGTTACCTTACCAATTCCTGTTAGGTCAATTGCTGCACAAACTCTCCCTTCTTTTTGTAACCGTTGCATTGTCCGTACCCGCAAACTAGACTTACCCATTTGTCGGGAATTGAGGACATAACAAAACTTACCATCAAGTAACTTTTGGTAAAACTCCTCATCAGCTTTTCGCTCCACATAACTAGGAGCATCAACCGGGAGACTTGCACCTACTTGATAGAAATTGGAAGTGGAGGTGGAATTAGTTGCTGTCATGATTAAAATTTCTCACAACTAGTACGCCTTGGATTAAAATCCCAGGCTCATAGGGGAAGTGTGATAAATCATACTGAGTATAGCTTGTAGTGCGTTTTAACGTACTTTGTCTATGAGCCTTGTTCGCTAAAGCGGCGACACTTTTAGTGTTGAAATTTATTTCTGTGGATTTTGGACTTAATGACATGGTGCAAATTATCAGTTACAAAACACGGCGAAAATAATCGCGGTATAGTTGACACCGGGGTGTGACATGATTGTTTTCTCGTTGTACCAGTCCCAAACTGTGTAATTTGTAGATTTGGAATGAATCTAATTCTACTCCTAGATTTGAGTTAACAACCTGTTTAAAAGCTTTTCTTAAATCCTCACCCTGTGACAACTTATTTAGTAGATCGCGTAAATGATTAATATAAATTCCTTCTTCCGTTGCTGCCTTTTGTAACAAACCTTCTAAAGTTACTTTGTCAGTAATCATATGATACATCGCTAACCGAAGTAGGTAAGGGTGTCCTCCCAACATTCCGTTTAATTCTTCTAGTTGAGCATTGTTTAAATTGATTTCATGTCTTTGGGCTAAATCTACTACCTGCTGCTGATTTAACTCCTTGAGTTCTACGGGTACTCCAGCATTAAAAGGTGATTGATTGTAATCTAAGGGAACATAAACTTCGGTAGAATGGGCTAATACCAAGCGCATTTGCTTCCAAACATCAGAAATCTTCCCTTTTTCATGCCAAGAGCGTAACATCCCAAAGAAATCTTCGACTAATTCACCGTAAGGAAATAATCGGTCTACTTCGTCTAAGCATAGAACCAAAGGAGTATTTATTTGTTTTAATATATACTTTTTAAAGTAGGATGTGCAGTTATCATTACTACCTAAAATATTAGTATTCCAAGTATTATCTACATTGTTATCGAGTTCGAGTTCTAAGGATACCTTGGTACATATCCAACGTAGAAACCCATCAAGATTGCTAAATACAGCTTTTTCTATGCTACGAAGATCCAAATAAACTGTTTGATAATTCTGCTCTTGACCATAAGCTAAAATTCGTCTGAGTAAAGATGTTTTTCCCATTAACTTCGGAGCTTTTATCCGAACTAGAGAACCGGGTTGTACTAGTGTTTGGAAACAACAAGATTTAATATTATTCCGCTCGATGTAAAAAGGTGAGTTAAGAGGTACGCAACCATCAGGATATTCTAATTTATCCACATAAAGATTATTAATTTTTGTTCTATTTTCTTGTTTTTCTATATAGGAATTGAGTGATAATTCTTCAGCGATTGCTTTTAAACTAGAATTTCCAGGATTGGAATTACACGCAGCAGAAATTAAGTTATCAATCCAATGCTCAGCCTTTGATTTTTTAATTAAATTAAATACTATTTCTTGTAAACTTTTACCTAAGGCAATATTGTCTAGGCTTTTATTCAACTCAAACAATAACATCTGCTCTAATGACACTTTATCGGGGAAAGCATCTATTAAAGCATCTGTCAATTTCTTATATTCTTGACCGGATATATTCATTTTTTTATTATATTTTTTAGTTATATTTTTTAATCAGATTTTTTAATATATTTAAATTTAAAGGATGGAAATTTATTAACTTTTTATTATTTAAGTTTTGAGGATTTATGAATAAATTATATTATGCAAGTTCAGATAATAAACAATTTATATAAAAAATCGTAGGGCGCACCGACGTGCGCCCTGAAATATCATTTTTCACTTCAAAAGAGTATTTGCTTTTTCAAACTCAGTATAAAGATTTTTCAGCCATCGCAAAATTATGTTTTGGAAGTGATTCAAATCATTTTTACCATTGTGGAATGTGTTCCAAAAGACCGTTGACATGTTCTTGGGGTACTACTAGTAAGTCATGATGGTTATTGCTAAGTGTTTCAAAGCTCTTTTTTTCTAACTTGAACTTTCCCCTTTTATTTATAGGTTCAATTTGAAACAGTTCTACATCATCATATAAGATCGAACTTAAGGAGAGATTTGCTTCGGCTATAGTTTTGCGAGTCATTGCCGACATCTCCATAATAATGATAGGGCGATCTTTTCTTAGGGTCTGAGCTAACCCTTGAAGGACAAAGGGTTCAAAACCTTCAACATCTATTTTTATCAGAGAAACAGGATTGATTCCATTCTCTGTCACAAACTTGTCTCCCTGACGTATTTGTAACAAAATGGGGGTTGTTTCGTTTCCCGTGCAATCGGATACAAATGAGCCTGTACCTGAACCCCAAGCCCAGGAATCAGGCTTATAATATTCTAATTCATTGTCTTCTGCACCAAGACCAAATTGGTAAATGTGAAAAGATGGATTTTTGTGCTGTTTACACTTCGCTTCTAGGGAACGAAAAATCTCGGGATAGGGTTCAAAACTATGTACAGAATCTGCGAAATCTAACATGAAATGAGAGTGTGAACCAACATTAGCACCGACATCTAAGAAATTAACTGCAATCTTTTGAGAGGAAAGATAGGTCGCTGCAAATTGCAGAACTTGGGTAATGTATTTTTCATAAAATTGAAAGAAGAAAATATGATGATCGATGCCGAATTTTAAATTTCCTGCATAGGGTTTTCCTAAATTATTAATCGTGAAATCATATTCAAAGAAACTTCCATTCGGAAATAGTGATTTTAATAAAACACCTCTACCACGATCTATTCCATATCGAAACATATATCCCAACAACTCAACCAGAGTTTTTTGGAAAAAATTTGGAGTCCTTATAGTTTGGTTAGCCATTTTACATTGCTCCTTAAAATACAGATTAATGTTTCACTAGTATGAGGTTCAAAATCCTCGCTTTGCGTTTTATACCAACTTGTAATATCAAGCGTAAATCTCAAGAAAGTGTAACTTTCAAAATAATTTAACTTTCAAAATCTTGCTTTTTCGAGCAAAAAGCCGAATAATCTTGAAATTTACAATTTGGTAAATTGAATTAACTTTAAAATTACATCTATAAAATTACATTTATAAACGTAAGTCGGTATTTAATACGGTTCGGATAAGATCCCCCTAAATCCCCCTTCGGAAGGGGGAATTTGACTGGTTCCCCCTTTTTAAGGGGGGTTAGGGGGGATCTAGACGCAAACACTTTTTAAGAAGGGTTAGGGGGGATCAGACGCAAACACTTTTTAAGAGGAGTTAGGGGAGATCAGACGCAAACACGTCTTCAAACAATTACCCAAAAACAACGCTGGTGTTAACATCAAAATCAGTCACACCATTGAGTACAGCTAACGTATCATCCCCAAAGGCAATGGTAGTATTAAAACCATCATCACTCACATCCAAGGTTGATGCATCAATACCCAAATTTGCACTACCCAAAATACCAATAACATCGGTACCAGCTTTAAAATCAAGAACGGTATTTGCAGATTTAGGAATTTCTGCGCTCGCAATCCAAAACTGATCTGCACCTTTACCACCAAAGATGACATTATCCCCACCGGATTGAACGAAGAATTTATCATCACCTTTACCACCCAAAGCGCGGTCATTCTTACCTAAGAAGAAAATATCATTACCTTTACCACCAGACATCCGATTACCACCCATACCATCGGTAGCATCAAATATGTCGCGACCAGCACCACCGAATACTCTATCTTTGCTACCGACAAAAATCAAATCGTCACCACTACCAGCGTTAACTCGATTTTTGCTTCCACCAGCTAAATCAATTTCGTCATTACCAGCACCAGTAAACAGAATATTGTTTTCACCTTTGAAGTCTTTCCCAGCGACTAACAAATCATCACCATCAGTACCGGTAATTAATTTTTTGTCTTCAGGTGATGCTGGTTTTGGTGACTGAGGATTGCGGGGGTCATAGCTGTTAGGATCGATTTGTAGGGGATTATCGAATGCATTTGCAACTCCCTCCCAAGGAACGAATTTAAAGTTAGTGCTATTGTTTTCTAATTCTTCCTCATCTTGAACAACGTTTTGGGGGTCGTTTGCTCCATCTTGGACTACTAATAAACCATTGGGAAATTCTGGACCTAAAGGTACATTAATAACATCTAAACCATCGGTTTCATTAGCTTGGTCAATATCACCATTGTCACCAACAGCAAAACTACCCAAATATTCGTTATCACCTTCGCGGTTAAATACTGCGTAGCTGCTATCACCTTGGGAAGAAGCGATTAAGTAACCGGTACCATCTTTGCCATAATATATTGATAAACCTTCTACATCAGGGACTAAGGGAGAAGTACTAGTATCTGTAAATTGAGTTGTACCTTTCGGGAGGTCGTCAATTAAACCTTGAGCAACTAAATTGTAAGCAGTACCTGTAGGATGTACAGCATCCCACCAAAAATATTCATCGGGGTTAGGTACTACTGCTCCAGTAGTTGTATTTAAAGCGGGTTCATTAATATTAGTGAAACCAAATTTGCTTGGATTAGCTTGAATTGTAGTGATTTCACCAGCAACATCTAATTCAGTAATGTTTATTCCCAGTTCATCTTCAAGTTCATCTAATTCAATATCTAACAAGGTGTTAAATTGAGCTGATAAGGCGTTGAGTTGATCACTAATTCCAGCAGCATTAGAGGAGGGAAGTGTACCCAAAGGTGCAAGGTTAGGAATTATAAAGTTTTCGGCACCTGCATTCGCTAGGGTGGTAATATTATCAGTTAATCCTTCTAAGACACTTTCTGGTGTAGGTATATTTTCTGCCGTTGCTTCAGCATTTGTATCGGGGAAAAAGTTATTAGAACCTGCAGAGATGAAGAAAACATCAGTTGCTTCTGGTGTGTCTGTAGCTAAATAGGAATTAATTTGTTCACCAACATTTGGGAAACCTTCGTCGGAATTACCAGAACCAGCTTCAGCGCTTCCGAATGCATAATTGTTCCCACCTGCGAGGGAAGGTGTAGAAGCTGATAAACCTAATTCTTTTGCAAGGATTTCGGGTACTAATTCACCGTTGGAAAAGCGTCCGTTAAAGTAAGGTGGAGATGGTGGTTCAGTCCCTTGTGTGATGAGGAAGACATTACCAACATCTGCTAAGCTATCACCAAAGGTAATAAAGTCACTAAATGGAACTTGTTGTAAATCTTCTTTGGATTGAGAACCTTGAACTACAGTAAAATCATTACTGCTTTGTGGTTCTGCTCCAAATTTCAAAATACCCGCACCATCTTCCATTGCGACGTAGAGAAAACCCAATTCTTTGTCTACAACTAAACCTTCTGCTTGACCATCTTCTGCTGTTCCGTCTTCAGGAATTGGTAATTCTAAAGTACGGACAACTTTAGCTTCCATTAATGCTTCATCAGCAGGTCCCAATTTAGAAGTAAGTTCGATTTGAGCAACTTTGTTTCCATCTGCTTGGGTAACAAAGACGTAGGATTTACCAGAGGTGGGACTGGTATAGGTTGCTAAACCGTAAGCTGTCGCTTCACCGTCATCGACACCAAAAATAGAAAAAGCTGGATCGTCTAATTCCGGTGTGGGTAATTTATTAAGTTCACCGTTTTCCGAAATCGTGAAAATTGCTAAACTATCATTTGCTCGATCAGATGCGATCGCTATATCAATTTTTGGTTCATAACCAGCGATCATTGATGCGAAAGGAAAATTATAGATAATATCGACGTTGTTAAACCTTGCTTTGTAGGAATCGCTGGGTTTTTCAAGACCAAAGTTACCTGATGGACTTATTTCTCCTGGAATTGTCTGTTGAATTTCCCCTTTCAAGTTAAAGGTTGCTAAACCACCATCTTTAAGGGTTCCAATAACAATACTTTCTTCAGGATTATTGGGATTAACCCAAATTGCGGGGTCGTCGGAGTCTCCTTTTAAGACACCTTCTGATGTTTCATCATTAATAGTGTTGGGAGTTTCTACCGTAGGGAGAACTGTAGGGGTGGTATTTAAATCTAAACCTAGAGCAATAAACTGAGTTTTTTGAGTGTCATTAAAGTTATTATCGCTCGCAACAATTAGGGATTGACTACCATCGGGTAAGGTTGGACCTAAAGCTAAACCTTCTAAATTATCGGGAGTAATTCCCAAGTCTTTAAAGTCTACCAATAACCGCTTTTCTACTGCTGGATCGATTTCAAAAGATTGATTCTCTGATTCATTAAATAAACTATTTTCACTGCTTACGTCCAACGCTCCTTGGGTTTTTACTTCATAAAGCTTAACCGTGTTACCTTTTCCAACGGAAAAAGAACGTTCTAAAGCCAAAAGAGTACCATTATTATCAAGAGCAAGTAATTCGACTAAACCATTGACTTTGAAAGCATCAGGAAGTAGCGGTGCTTCAGCAACTGGATCTAACTCATAAACAAATTCACCTACAGGTTCTTTAGTTTGTAAGTCATATTTAATAATCCTTACCAAAGCTCCCTGTTCTAAATCTGCTCTGGGACCATCTTGAAAAAGCGCATCTTCAACAGCTGTGTAGAGAAAATTTCCATCGGGAGAAATC
This sequence comes from Mastigocoleus sp. MO_188.B34, assembly GCF_030065675.1. GTDB lineage: Bacteria > Cyanobacteriota > Cyanobacteriia > Cyanobacteriales > Nostocaceae > Mastigocoleus. The sequence goes on from NZ_JASJDK010000002.1 coordinate 19,951, forward strand.
GCTAAACTTTCGAAAGCAGCATTGTTGCGAATTCCACTGCTTTGATCTGCTGTGGGGAGAAATTTTTCTGGAACTGGTAATTCACTTAGTTGTTTACCTTGTAACGAAAACTCATTTACAAAAGGATTAATTAGTTGATTCGCATCACCCTCAGAAGAAATAAATAAATTACCATTCTTACTCAAAGCAATTCCTTCTGGATCCAGACTTGCTTCAGCAAAAGGATTACCATCTTCATCTAAAAGAGTAGTAACACCATCAAAGGTAATATCCCCATCATTTAAAGAACCATCACTTAAATCGATAGATAAATTGTAGAAACGAGCAGGGTTTCTTTGACTGCGATCGTCAGATAATCCGTAGTAAACACCCTTATCAGCATCGTAAGCTAAACCAGAAATTCCACCGAATTCTGTTCCATCGACCTCTAATCCAGTGGGGAAAGTTACCTCTCCGAGGAACTTGACACCCTTAACGTTTTTACGATCTTGATTATTAGTTGTTTGATTATTAGTTTGCATATCATTACTTGTACGAACATCAGCATAAACTAGACGATGGTCGGAACTAGGAAAAGGAAAATCTCCAACCAAATCGAATTGGGGGTCATTGCTCTCTGGCCAAAACACCCCAGAATCGTTAATATCTAAGCTCTCAGAAGGTAACACATAATCAACTAGCAAGTTACCAGAACCATTATTAAAGATATTCACTTAAAATCTTTCATTTAGAGGTTAAGGAACAAGTATATTGAGGTTAAAAGTTTTTAAACTGAATCCTGGGGCTTGAATAATGAATCAAATTTATTTTTTTCATCAATGAATTCAGGGTACAAGTCCCTGAATTCATTAATTGATAATTAATTCGCAAATTACGAATTACGAATTAGTAATTATTTGGTCATAACCCCTAAAACTTATGCAGGATAATAAACACAGCCCCCAGTCATCTAAAAAGATGTTCACACAAATTTCCCGATACCTGAATCATATCTCTTTATAAAATTGTGTCATGGTTTAAAAGGGGGTTTTTACGTTTGCTACTGCGCGAAAACAAGCCTGGGAGCAACACCCGTTAAAAATTATTTTAGGCATAAACAGGCTTATAGAAGTTAACAAAATTGTTATTTCATATTTTCAAAAGAGCCGTACCCATAGTCGAAATGCTAGTTGATATTTTTATTCTGACTCCTGAGTCTTTAATGTTGAATTCTCAGAAAAAACAATTCTTAGCAGAAGCGGTGCGACTAAAGTGGTTACAATTACCATGATAATAATTCCTGCATCCAAGGAATTTGATAATACCCCACTAGCTGCACCCAAACCAGCAAATACTAATCCTACTTCACCCCGAGGTATCATTCCAAAACCAATTGCTAATCGGTTTACAGGTTCTTTAGTAATAACAGCAAAACCAGCTAAAATCTTGCCGAAAATTGCGATCGCAATCAAACAAGCAGCAATAATCAAACCCTGACGGTTTTCGGGAATTGCAGGATTGAGAACACTTAAATCAATTTTTGCTCCGATAGTAACAAAAAATATTGTTGTGTAAACATATACGAAGGGTCGGAATAGCTGCTCCAATTTCTCTTGAAACTTAGTTTCCCCAAGGACTAAACCGGCAGCAAAAGCCCCTAAAATAGCCTCCAAACCAATTGCAGATGCACTCAACGCAAATGTATTGAGAAATACTAGAGCTAACAGCATCAGTGCAGCAGGATTAGATAGACGGTCAATAATACTGACAAAAAGAGAACCAAAAAGTCTATTGAGGACAACTGCAACTAACACAAAGGCGATCGCACTTGCAATAAGGTAAAAAATGTTAATTATTTCAACTTCACCGGTTTTTACTAGACTAAGTACTACTGCAAGTACGACAATTCCGAGAATATCGTCAAGAATTGCTGCACCAATAATAATTTGACCTTCGTCGGACTGTAATCTACCAATATCTTTAAGAACTTTAGCAGTAATTCCAATGCTTGTAGCAGTTAAAGCAGCACCTGCAAATACAGCAGGGATAGTCGCAACTGCAAAAATTTTCATCAATACTAAAGTTCCTAAAGCAAAAGGAAGAACAACTCCTGTTAAAGCTACTGTTGCAGCTTGGGAACCAACTCTAATTAAATCTCTTAAGTTAGATTCTAAACCTGTGGTAAATAACAGTGCTAAAAGTCCAACATTTGCACTTTCATCTATATATTCCTCCATTTGAAACTTGTATGCTTCCTGTGCAACTGTTGAGGAAGTACCGGTCGTAAATTCCAGAAATTGAATTAAAAGACTGTTAGCTTCTCCTCCAGATTGGGAAAATATCAATAATCCCAGTACGGAAGTACCAAGCAAAACTCCGGTAGTTAGATCTGCTAACACCGACGGTAAGCCAAAACGGGTACAAATTTCTCCCAAGACGATGCTGAAAATAAAAATAATTGCAGCAGTAATAACTAAAGCTCCAACGATGGCTTTATCATATCCTTCTTCAGTATTTGCTGCTGCTAAAAGAGGAATGGGTTGTTGAGAAACTAGCTGTGCTCCCCATTCATAAAAAATGGTATTGAATATCAACACTTATTCTCCATTAAAGTAAAGCGAATGCTTCGATTTGAGAGCATTTTATCTTGCTTGGACTATCAAAAAGTGTAAAGACGTAGTCTCTGCTACGTCTCTGTTAGTGATAAACCAAAATAAACAAATACCAATTGTGTTATTTCATCTATTCGGAAAGAGCTATGGGTAAGCAAACTTTAAAACAGGTTTTTCCCGGCTCTGACTCTAGGTATATCGCTCCCTTATGACGATTTTCCACAATTCGCCTGACATTATCTAAACCCAATCCAGAACCTTTTCCAACAGGTTTTGTTGTGTAAAAAGGTTCAAATATTCGCGATTTAATTTCCGCAGGAATACCCGAACCAGAATCGATAATTTCCACGCTGACAAAATCTTCAAAACGAGAAGTCTTTAATTTCAATTTCCCTTTACCATCCATGGCATCAATGGCATTATCAATTAAGTTGGTCCAAACTTGGTTGAGTTCGCTACCATAAGCCATAATTTTTGGGAGGTCAGAAGCATAGCAACGATGAACCTCAACTCCGTACTTCAACTTATATGAGAATAGTCTCAGGGTGTCTTCAAGACCTTGATGAACATCAACCATTTGACTGACTCCACGGTCCAGATAAGAGTAAGATTTCATTGAACTGACTAAACCCGAAATCCGCTCAGCCCCACGCAAACCGCTTTGGATGATTGACATTACATCAAAAGACAACGCTAACCAACGCAGTCCCATATCCCTAAGTTCCGTAGGGTCGTCTTTCCAAGGTTCTATAAGTTGTTTAAGTGTATTAACTTTAACTCCACCAGTGGCTAATGGTTCGGCTAAATTCCAGGCATTTTCCACCCCATAATCTTCCAACCATTCTAAAATTTCTTCTTCGCGATCGCTCAAGGTAACTGGGTCTAAAGTATGATTAATAATTGCTTCGTAACCTTCATCCCTGATTTTGAGCCATTCTTGTGTATGAGCGTCATCCACGTTCCGTTGTCCATAAACAAGATTCATCCTTTGCAATTCTAAAATTGCTGGAGTGACGTCTTTAAGAGCGCGAACCACTGCTGCTGCTGGATTATTTAACTCGTGAGCCAAACCTGCGGATAAAGTACCAAGAGCTGCCATTTTCTCTCGGTTACGAATGAATGATTCTAAACCTCTGAGTCTTCTTCCTACAACTCGAAATATCTCGCGCTCAAAATCTCTGCAATCATGGAGTAATTCGAGAAAATCTTCACCCTTAAGTTCGTAGGCGATACAGTTAGTCAGTGCTTGCAAAGTTACGGGTACTGCTTCATCAGTTAAAACTTGAATTTCTCCGAAGAAACCCGGTGCTTCATGTCGTCCCAAAGGCATTTCCACACCTTCAGTGAGGCGGGTTATTGCCATTCTTCCTTCCGTAAGAATAAAAAATCCTCTTCCTGGATCGCCTTCAGAGATTAATTTCTCCCCAACCGGTATCTGAATTTCTTGAGAGCGATCGCATATCCATTCCAGTCTACTTTTAGGAAGTATTTTAAATAACTCCACACTTAAAAGTTCTTCTACACACAACACAACAGGACATTCCCCTTATTACAAACCAATTTACCCACCACTAATTGTTTATAGGCTACATTCACAGTAAGCTATTTTTGAGTTTCCAATTTTATCTTTACAGATTAATTCTTGTAACAAATAGCACTGATAACAAAAGTGCCTAAAGCTAATCTCAAAGGTGGGTTTTCAGACTCAGCAACTCTAATCATAACTGTTGTCTTCTCATTTAGTTGACCATATTTGCGATCGCTAATTCAAAGCTTCTTTTTTTGGTATTTGGCGACGGGATGCAAGAATATTACCTTAGATTATCCCCATCGATATATTTCCATTACCATGCAACTTAATGGCTGCTATCTAAAGTGTTCGATTATACTAGTAATATTCGTTGCATAATGTTAACTTACGCGATTCATCATCAAAACCCGACTAAAACCCGACTCTAAGTAATTGCGTTCGCGATCGCTTCGTCGATTGAGAATATCTGGATTTAAGATTTTAATTGCATTTTTTTACCTTTCCTATCTTCTGCTAAATAGGTAATTGCAATCCTTACCCTTCCTAACTCTTTTTATCTCATACTTATTCTTGTGCTGTTTCTGTCCAGAGATCCAATTCATTTGCTCACAAATGTGAAAACTCAATTCATTGCTAAAAGATAGAATAAATAATTATTATCCTGAGAAAATACCATTAATTAAATATTAAATATTAATAGAAAATCAATGAAAACTACTTCCAAGCACTAATAATTACTTTGTTTTTGCTGCTTTAATTACAGTTTTTATTTTTCTAGAGAAAGTTGCCAAAATGGCAACCTCAACCAAAATTTGGAGGATATCTTATATAAAGATAAACGACTTCAAGGGTGTTGTTGTCAGGGTGTATCACACCATTTAAATGAATTGTTGATACATTTTCTACCTTTTTCAAAGATAAAAATTAGTCACAAAATCATCTAAATAATAAAATTTAGATAATTCTAAAACAATAATCAGGTTTGACATTTGTCGCAATGAGAATATCAAATATATACGGATGCTGTTCTTGACCCACACGTTAGCCCCCAAAATAAAGTACAGCATGGTTTATATAGATTCTCTACGCTTCAGTGACAAATGTCAGGGTGGGAGTTTGAAAGCGATTGATATGCTTCCTCCCACCTTTTTTTTATTTATTAATAAAAATAAATGTTTATGGTTTTTATGAGAAATAATATTTGAAATAGATTCTATTCAATTAATAGTATTTAGACGTTATAAGGCAACGTCTTTTTTTAGTAATCTTATTTAAATCAATTTAAATAAAATTAAATAAAATTAGTTGTCATTAAGAATTCAATAATTTCTTCATTAACCACTTCAGAAGCACCTGATGAAGCATCATGACGACAATTTCTTAAAACTTTTAACTGGGAGTTAGGTAAACATTGATTTAATTTATAACCATGAGCAAGAGGAAACCAACTATCTTGCTCTCCCCACAATATTAATGTGGGACAATCTACAGAGTTTAGGTTATTTTGTATCTTGCTTAATAAACCAGTTTGATTGAACTTACAATTTTTGATTTCTCGATCTGCTATTTTTAGTTCTTCAGCTGCTTTGGTTAAAGTCCCGGGAAATTCAATAAACGGATAAGTGATCCAGTAAACATCCTCAGGAGTTAATATTGATGGATCAAACAGCACCTCACGTCGTTCCATCGCCATAACTTCTCTAATTAAAGGTGCGAATAAATACGTCAAACGCAAGCGATCTATTATTTCCACTACTTCTAATGGTGTGTGGGAAAATAATCTCATACCCCAATGAGGTAAAGCTTCTGTAAAAATTGGAACATTTACCACCACCAATCGCCCAATAATGTGAGGATGTTCTTGAGCAAGTGCTAAAGCAATCAAAGCTCCTAAAGATTCTGCAACCACCGTCGCTGGTTCTTCACATAGTTCCTTAATAATGCGTTCAAATTCAATCGCTTGGTGACCTTCAACCTCTCGACGATGTTGGGGTTTCTCTGAAAACCCAAAACCTTTAGCATCAAAGCAAATTACCCGAAAATGTTGGGATAATGGCTCAATACTTTTACGCCAGTTGTAGCTCCAACTACCAATACCATGTAATAAAATTAGTGGCTTCCCTACCCCTTTTTCTCCGTAAGCTACTCGCATGGGATAGCCACTAGCATCAGTAATCGTTAAGTATTGTCTACCTTTGGGAAAGGTTTTTTGCCACCAATCTTGCATTGATTTTGAATAGTAACTTGTTGTGTACGCTTTATTTACCTGTAAATAATCCTACCAAAAAGCTAGTTATCATTACTGCTAAGGAAACTAAACCAATGGCAAGGAGTAACAAGCCGGCTATCAATATTACAATAAACCATACGTTATGACTCCTTTTGTGACCGGGAAACTGTAAATGTTCTTCAACTAGCTTGAGATTGTAGTCGTTAGCTCTCCAGGTAAAATCAAATAGATCCCCTAAAACTGGTACTGCTCCGATTAGGGCATCTAAAATGATATTTAGAACCATCTTAGCTAGCATTCCAGCAGGTGCACCCAAACGTGCAGCTTCCACAACAATATAAGAAGAAAGTAAAATCCCTAAGAAATCACCACCAACAGGTAGCAATCCTATAATCGGATCCAAACCAAGACCAATACCTGTTCCCGGAATTAAGATCGCACTATCTAAAATACGACTCAGAGTACGTAAACGTTTGAGAGCACCTGCTTTACTATTCGGATCTATGGTGGAAAATTTAGATGAAGGTAAGGACATAATAGGATTAGCTGAGTGTATCCCCCACAGCTTACATCATGCTAAATCGCTAAACTCGATTCCCAAGTGTTACTCCCAAATATCACACAAATACATAGCAAAAAGCTGTATCAATCATTGCTAATCATCAATGATAAAAACATCAGAGCGATTATAAGCAGGTTGATTTGGTTTATGCATAGCCACAGCTAGCTGATCAATTTTAAAACTAAGAGAAAGTATACAGTGAGGGTTGACAGCTTATAAAAGAGACTTCACGGGAAAAGTCAGCATCCAAAAATTGTTATTTTCTAAATTATTTAATCGATTTATATTTATCCTAGAAAAAAATAAACAGTTTTCAGTTTTTCGACTGAGTGACTTGGTAGTAAATAACAAGAGCTGGATTAAATTTTAAGTCATTTCACAGCACGGATGAACCGTTATAGTCTGTAATATTTTTTTTAAAATGTACTGACGTTTTGTGAAAGGAAAGAATTAAGAAAATATACCGGCGTTGTAATTTATTAAACATTATTATTTAAATCAAATATAAATTAACATGGAAAACTTAACCTCAGAATATATAAACTTAGCGATCGCAGAATCAGTTCAGGAAAAACCGGACTTAGCCCGAATGCTCGCCGTAATTTCCGGTCAAAACGGTTTTGCTGAACCACAGGTGATAGAAGATAAATTAGAAAAAGATCTCACCGGATACTACAAATTAGGAGTAAATTTAAATAGTGCAGGTGGGATAGAAAATCCTGCATTATCTGCTTTAAAGTCGCAACATGAAGCGAATAAAGTTCTTAATCAAGAATCCATCGAGCGATTGGAAAATGCTAAAACATGGAGTGAAAAGAATAGATTCATTTCAATAATTGCTATTGCATCTGGGATAGCTGCATCAATTATGACTGTTACTTCCATTCATCGGACAAGCTTAGCAGAGCAAGCTATTCAAGGTGTGGAAGCTCGGAATGCAAAATTAGTAAAGCTGACTAATGAAAACGAAAGATTAACAAAACTGGCTAAAGATTATCAGCAAAAGAATGAAGAATTAACGGGATCTAAGCTTGCGAAACAACTGAAAAATTGGCGTCTTCTGTACTATCAAGCTAATAAAGAAAAGGAAAAACTAAGCGCTAATTTAACCGAAGTTTGTAGTAAACCACGTAATTTTTTTGGAACTCCAGAGTGTCGTGGATATAGGTAAAAGATTGGGTAGTAATGCAACGACATCAAGCACTGGGTAAAGAAAATGGTAAGACAAGCTTTGAAAGGTTCAATAACACCTTAAAACAGGGAGTTGGACGACTAGTTCGTAAAACATTATCATTCTCCAAAATCCTGAACAACCATATTGGTGTTATCTGGCATTTTATTCATCACTATAATGGTAGTCTGCATTACTACCAGTTATTTTTCTCTATTTTACTTTTTCCTGTTCCCCGTTCTACATTAATAAATAAAACCCGGTACAACGATCGCCATACCGGATATGTCTCCATCCTCATTGATAAAAAACTATTGCTCGCGATTCAGAATTATTAAATAAATACTTAACTCCTAACTTCTGTCTTCTGAGATTCTTCAAAAAGTCCATAGAGTTTTTCTTCTAACTTTTCCATACATGTAGACCAGTCAAATTCCAGTATTCCAAGACGAGCTTGACGAGACATTTCTTGTTTTAGTTCGGGGTTTTCCAAGATTTGGATTATTTTATTAGCAAAATCTTGTGAGTTATTTGCTTCAGCGATCAAACCATTCTCACCATGTGTAATCTGCTCTGAACTAGAAGGTGCAGCTGCAGCAACTACCGGGGTTCCAGAAGCTAATGCTTCTGTATTTGTGGTACAGAAATTTTCCGTAACTGAAGGATTAACAAATATATCTGCACGAGCATACCAACCTAATAATTCTTCTCCGTGAGACTCACCCCATACAGTCAAACCGGGGGCTAAACTTTTTCCACGTTCTTCTATTTCTTCAGATAAAGGACCGCTACCAATAATAACCATATGGACATTACTAATTTTGGCAGCAACTAATTTATATATATCAAAAAGCTGGGAAACATTTTTTTCTGCACAAATGCGTCCAACAAACAGTAGAGTTGGTCTATTATCCTCAGGAATCGGATTACAAGCAATATTTCCCGGATTGAATTTTTTGCAATTAACTCCTTGATAGGGAAGATATTCACTGCGTTGAGATTTCATTTGCTGATATTTGAGCAATTGTCCTCTAGAAGGAAATAAATTTAAATCATAATTTTCGCTGAACTTTTTAATCAGACTTGGAAGTATGGGACGGATTAAACGAAAAATTGGATCACCTAGGTAATAGTTAATATAAGCGACTATGTCAGTATGAAATAGAGATACTGTCGGTGTACCGGTTAGTTTGGCATATTCTCGGGCTATCGGACGACCATAACCTTGTAAAAAGAGTGAATAAAAACCTCTGATTTGTGCAGCTTCTTCAACCATTATAATATCTGGCTGAAATTCTTGTAGGAGTTTAGTATCACTCCAATGTCGATAACTCAGAGGTTGGGGAAGAGATTTATAAAATATCAGAGGTTTGGTAGGAAATGCATAGGAAGAAAAGTTAGGGAAGAACTGTAATTTACTCAAACCAGCCATTGGACGATTTCCCACACTTTCGGGATACTGTTCGTTAATTTGTGGGTGAATCAAAAATACAAAATGACCCTGCTCTAATAACCAGTTTGCTCGCTGATGTACTGCAATAGATACTCCAGTTAAAAACGGAGCATAGAGACTTGTAAAAAGAGCAATACGAAGAGGTTTTTTGTTCATTTGTTGTCCGTTTCTTATATCTGTTTAATAACTTTTATTGCTTAAAATTTAGCGAACCCACCGATATCAGATAGTGCGTTAGACCCATTAAATTGATTTTTAAAAATGGGATATAGTAACAGGTCTAACAGATCCTAGAATGATGTCATTTTTTATTGATAAATTCTTATCTCCTGACTCCTGATTCCTGTCTCCTGACTTCTTCTCTAATAACCCTCAAAGAGAAATTTTTGGATCTATTGGTTGATCCACCCATTTATAAGGACGATATTCCATCATGCGAATTTTGAATGGTCCTTTAATCTGATAATTAATTCCACGCCAGTTGACAATTGGCATCCAATGACAGGAAACTAATGCAATGAAATAAAACCATTGGGTAAATGGAGTTCCAACAAATATCTTCCAAATTTTACTTTTATTAAATCTTGGACTAACTTCACCACGCCTGCTAATAACTTGACGCACACTTTTTTCCAGAGTCAGGATAAGTGCAAGTAAGCCGAATAAATAGCTACAGTAACCAATCAAAGCTAAAATAGCAGCTTGTCCTTGTCCGATAAAAAAGCTAATAAAAAAGAGTCCCAATACTAGGTTTGGTAATACTATAGTCAATATGGAATCCCCAACAACTGCTGGCCATAAAGGATGATATAGTCGGGAAATAAATAACTGTCTTCGAATCCAAGGAAGTAATCTTGGCAGGTTAGTTTCTTCTCGATTAACTATTAATAGTGAAGGTACAAATTTAACTTGATAGCCGTGTTTTTGCATTACTCGACTAATCATTGTGTCATCAGTATAAGAGTGTTTCCATTTTTCCAACAATCCTGTTTTTCGTATGACTTCGGTTTTAATAGCTAGAGTTCCACCCCAAGGTATACCGTACAAAAACATCTGTACGACTGCAGAAGTGTTCCATATGTAGCGCACCAAAGTTCCCCAATATTGACCCGTCGGTAGATACCACCTATTACCTGTTGTTGCTGCAACTTTAGGATCTGATAAAGGAGAAACTAATTCCCGCAACCAATTGGAATGAGCTACTGTATCAGCATCTACTAAAGCAACTACTTTATATGTCTTATCTAAGGTAGAAAGAGCCTGCACCAAAGAGCTACATTTGAGAGTACAAGTTTTTCGTCGGTGTTTGAGAGCTTGAATTTCCACATTACTAGCTTTTTCTTCTGCAACAGTTTTTATCGCAACTTTCCAAGCTGGATCTTCTTCACTATCAACAATGAGCTTAATATCATAATTTGGATAGTTTTGTTGAAAAAGCGATCGCAAACACTTGGAAAGATATGGGTCTGCTCCACGTAAGGATAAAATAACTGCTGTTTTCGGTAATTCTTTTACTTTTACCGGTAATGATTTGCTGTTATACGAACGCAGATATCTTAAGAAAAACAACATCAAAAGCGATTGGATGATAAACCAAATCAATAAACCCGTACAAAATAGTGCAATTAACTGATTCACCTTTGATTCCCCTAATAAATGCTAGTTTGAAAGAAATTCGTACTAAGTTCTTTTCAATGAATAAGTAGGTTAGTAAGAAAAATCATAACTTGTTTGTAATAAAGCTTTAGCGCTAAAGCGCTACTACGAGCATTTTATATTTATTTACATAGTTTACTTTTTTCTTGCCTACTTACTTAAATAAATTCTATTTACCCATAAGCTGTTTGAGATTTGCAGTTTTCAACCATTGCTTTATCAACTGCATCCCATCTTTTAGATTAACTGCTGGTTCGTAAGTTAATTTTTCCCGTGCTTTCTGAATAGAATAACTATGGGGACGAGACATAAAATCTACAGCTTCCGGGAAAATATCTGGCTGTTGACGCAAAAGTTTTTGTCCTCCAGAACGGACTTTTAAAAATAACTTAAGTTCATCCTTTGGTAAGGAAAAAGGAGCTGGTAAATCCCCTGTTTCCGCTAGAAGTAAAAAATATTCTTTCCAAGAAGTCTTTTGTCCATCAGTGATATTAAATACTTCTCCGTAGGCTTCTTTTTCTATGCTCAGAAAAATAGCATCAATTAAATTATCAATATATACGTGATTGATAACTCCCTCTCCATCATTAACGTAAGCAAATAATTTTTGACCCATCAAATGTAAAGGTCTGACAATCCAAGGAATACAACCCGGACCATAAACATCTCCAGCGCGGATAACGATCGTACCAAAATCAGGTGGAGAGTTCAATTCTAAAATAGCTTGTTCTGCTTCTATTTTAGTTTGGCAGTAGGGATTATTCTCATTAGTAAGTGGACCATCTTCTGTTATATCTTCAGGATAGTTAAAACCGTACACTATCGCACTAGAGAGATGAACAAAAGTTTTAACACCTACTTCTTTAGCTGCATAAGAGATATTTTTGGTACCATCAACATTGACTTTATGGAAATCTTTGAGGGAACCACCTTCTTGAGCTAATTGTTCGGTGTGTAATATTATATCAACTCCCTGACAAGCTTTTTTAAGATTTTCAGCTTTAACTACACTTCCAGGAATAACTTCTACACCTAGGTTTTTTGCTGTTGAAGACTTGTCTGTTTTAAGCTGCAGTCCGCGAACTTTCATTCCTTTAGCGATCGCAAGTTCAGCAGCACGTAAACCAACAAATCCAGAAACATCGGTAATGAGTAGTGTTTTCATGTTGGGGATTGGGGATTGGGGATTGGGGATTGGCGATTAGGGATTTGGGATTGGCGTTAGCGTTAGCGCCTAGCGTAAGCGTACCGGATCGGATCCGCAGGTAGCGCAGCTAGAGCCTGCGGCGTCGGCGAAGCCTCTAGGTATTGCGTGACGCGACAGCGTCATATAGGGATTGAGGATTGGGGATTAGGGATTGGAGATTTGTGATACGGAGTTATGAATTTTCCTATTTCCCTATCGCCAGTCCCCAGTCGCTAGTGTTCTAAAAAATATCTGCTGGATCTGTAGAGCGGAGTTGATTGACTGTTAATGCTCCAGATATAATGCACATTAAAATTGTTGAGAGTAAAACTATCGCTGTATTGTGCAAGTTCATCATAATTGGTAGTTTTGTTGCTTCCATGGCAAAATCATACAAACCTAGAGAAATTGCAAAGCCAGGTATGTAACCCAATACAGCTAGTATGAATGCTTGTTGAAATACGATATTTAATAAATATTTATTCTCATAACCTATAGCTTTTAACGTGGCATATGCGATTAATTGAGTTGAAATATTGCTATACAGTATTTGATAGACAATAACAATACCAACAATAGAAGCCATTGTTAACATAAGATTGAGAATAAAACCAATAGGCGTTCTAGTAGCCCAATATTGTTTTTCAAAGTTAATGAAACCGGATTGAGTAAAAATTTTAATGTCATCCGGTAAATTATCCCGCAAATTTTTCAGAACTTTCTGAGGGTCAGCATCAGGTTTAAGAGCAACAACACCAACATCTATCATCTCTGCGGGACGAGTATTAGGAAATATCCGTAAAAAAGTAGAGTCGCTGACGATTAAGTTTCCATCAACACCAAAGGATGGACCTAAATTAAATAGACCTCCAACTCTAACTTTGTAACCCTTGAGAGAATCAAAAGGAAATATTTCAATTAATTGTTTGTTATTTTCTCGTTCAAATCTTTCTGCAACACGACCAAATTCCTGACGAGAGTTCCGGTCGAAAAGTACTACATCGGGAATTTTGATCCGATCTATATTTTGTTCGACTTCTGGAATATCGATTACGGGTTTTCCCGGTTCAAAGCCAATGATATAAATTGAATATTTTTGTCCTGTATCGGGATTCTTAAATTTAGCAAATCCTAAATATATAGGACAAACTGATTCTACACCTTCAAAACCTAAAGCTTGATACAAACGAGTCCGAGAAAAACTCTGAGAGGCTGTTAAAGCCTTATACTGAGAACTAACTAAAAATAAATCTCCGCGTAAATGACGATGTACTTGGGTCGCGCTGGAATAAAGAGCATCTTGAAAACCAAGTTGCATAAACATCAAAATCACGAGAAAAGCGATACCAGCAACAGCGACGATCGCTCGAATTTTGTTGCGGGCTAATTGTAGCCATGCTACAGGAATTTTAAAAGTCATGGTAAGCGATTGGCGACTGGGGATAGGGGACTGGAGACTAGGAATAAAAATTCTTGACTCTTTACTTATTACTTCTTACTCCTTACTTATTACTCCTTACTCATTACTCCTTACTTATTACTCCTTACTCATTACTCCTTACTTATTACTTATTACCGGTTTTTGGCTAATCATAATGGCAACATCCACCTGTAAATTCGTTAAACCGGAAAGAGTTTCACTATCTTTTGGATCGTTAATGCGAACTTTTACAGGAATGATTCTTCTATCTGTCTCTGTTTCTGGATTGACACTGAGAATATTTTGTCGATCGACTTGCAAACCAATTTCAGTAACCGTTCCCTCGATTTTTTTCGGAAATGCTGCACTAGTGATAATAGCTTGTTGTCCCTTATTGACTTGATTAATATCAGTTTGATAAACCTCTGCTTCTACATACATCTGCGATGTTTTACCTATTTCTACAACCCCTTTTTCACTATTTACCTCTCCTGTTTTGGCATGAACTTTTAAGATTCTTCCATCTATGGGAGAACTCAAATAAGTTAAATCGTATTGTGCTTTCGCTTCTTGGACTGCAGTCTCAGCGCTCTTTAATTCTGCTTGCGCGAGTTGAACATCGACCGCACGTACTTTTTTTACACTATCTAATCTTGCTCTTGCTTCTTCAATCTCGTCTCGTACAGTATTTTGAGTTCTTTTCAATTTTGCTTTCGCTTCTTGTAGTAGTTTTTGTGCTGTCTGTAGTTCCAAACGTTTACTATCAGCAACAGAAGCAGAAACTGCACCTGCTTTATATAAACTTTGGTATCGATTATTTTCTGTACGAGCATTTACTAATTCTGCTTCTAAGCGTGCTATCGTCGCTTGTTGAGAAGCAATATCTCCCTGTAACTGAGCTTGTAAACGAGTTACTGTAGCTCTTTGGGCGTTGATGTCACCTTGCTTTGCTCCGGCTTTCACTTGTGCTAGCTTGGCTTGTGCTATCCGTACTTTATCGAGCGTTTGTTGTAATGCAGCCCGGGAACGAGCATAATTCTCTAATAAAGCAATGATTTTTCCAGCTTTAACTTGATCGCCTTCTTTAACTAAGAGTTTTTCGACTCGTACGCCACTCAAGGAACTAGGAGTAGATAATTTGATCACCTCTCCTTCAGGCTCAACTCTCCCTAATGCAGTAACTGCAACTCTTTTTGGTGCTGTTTTTTCTGAATCTACTGGGGGAGAATTGACTTGAGAACTAAGCCGCCAGAACATTGATGAAAATACTAACCCAGCACCTAATGTAATTAAGGTTGCTAAAATTATGCGCCAACGATTTTTAGGTTGTGGAGATAGCTGGCTTTCTTTATCTGCTGTCATATTCTGATTCCAGTTATTCTAATATTTTGACTTTTATATGTGGAGAACTATAACTATCTCGATCGATTGAAACAGTTTTCTGTGACAACAAAACAAATAAACAAAAAGAATCAAAAAACTAAGAAATTTATATGGGTTTCTTTATGTCCTAATTCTGCCCTTAAATTTGCGAACATTTGGATGTTTTAGATACAAATTTTTCTCTTTAATTAAATCCCCTAAATTAAGATTTATTGAGTAATAATTTCTACCATTACTTCAGGAATTATAAATATAATCTGGGTAAGATTTATCTGCTAATGCCAATGGGAAAATATCCTATTAAAACCTATCTTAGTTCAGATTATTGAAATAGCAAAAAACACAATACAAAAAAAGAAACGAAATATACTATATTGCAAAAATTATTTTTAAATTTTTATTGAAAAATATGGAATTACATTATGGCAAATGAAAAAAATATTGTCAACAAAATATTAGTGGTTAGGTATATTTGTATTATTTTTAAGATGATAATAAGAAAATCATACTGTAATCACTATAAAAATCTATATCAAAATATCCGGATTAATCCATAGATCTATAGTCTAAAATCATATAAATTCTGATGGTGTCTTTACTCAAGGTTAGAGGTTATTTTCAGCTTTATTCATAGATATTCTATTGTTTGAAAAAAGTAACTCAGTTTACAGAACTTTTGTTTTTAGTATTTTTTAAGTATTATCATTAGGTATTTTGATAGAGCATAAGAGAAAATAAGTTACAGGAATCAGGTAATAGGAAATATACGTTAGTTTTTTGCTTGCAAGTGCAGGTAAAAAAAAAGAAATATCTACCAAAGATTTTATATTAGTGCCATGGTATCGCTTGTATCTTAATAAACGAAAAAATGGTATTCAACTATGACTAAGCTCGCTTCAGTACCGATAAACAAAATTCGTATTAATAACAATCGCCGTCCAATCAAACAAGAAAAAGTTGATGAGTTAATGGAATCCATTAGAGCCAATGGATTATTAAATCCTATTACTTTAGATGATAATTGGAATTTAGTCGCTGGACATCATCGCTTGAAAGCCTGCGAACAGTTAGGTTTAAAAGAAATCGAGTGTCATATTATTGTATATCAAGATTCAGATCGCGCCCGTTTAGCTGAAATTGATGAGAATTTGATTCGTAATGAACTCAGACCCCTAGAGAGAGGAAGACTATGGCTTGAGAGAGAAGAAATACTTTTGCGTTTGGGACTACTAGCAAAAGTTGGAGATAATCAATACACTCTGACAGGTAGGAATATCACAGGTAGTGAAATAATTTCACCACCAATCAAAACAGCTAAGGATTTAGCAAAAGAGAGTGGTTTAAGCGAACGAACTTATCAGTATGACAAGCAAATAATCCGAAATATTCACCCAGATATTTTGCAAATCATTGAGAATACACCGATCGCTCAACGTCAAACAGCACTATTGAATATCGCCCGAGCAGGTAGCAAAGAGCGTATTCAAGCCGAACAAGCGGAAAAAGCACTGGCTTTAGCTAAAGCATCATCCAATCGAGAAAAACAACGACGACAAGCTGAAATAGTATTGAATTACAGGACAAGACAAAAACAAGCACAGTTGTCAGTTCTCAAAAGTACTGAAGCTTTAATAGAAGCAAAATCTTCTCGTAGTAGAACCCAAAATCAACAAAAAAAATTATATGGAAGGTTATCAAAACTAGAAGTTAATTTGGGCGACCGCTGGAAGTTGGGAGAAAATTTGGTTTATTGTGGCGATACTAGCAGCGATAACTTTCAAGATTTGCTACCGAAAGAGGCTGCATTAACGATAGCGACTTTATCCTCAACTTGGAAGCACGATTATTTAGTCGAAGAATCGCGTATTGTGGCTGTTCTGAGAAAAGAAGGTTATATTTATGACTTTTGTCGCTCCAATAAAATGCCTTTTCAATATGAATTAGCGATCGGTAACATTTATATCGGCATATTTTCCCGTCAAAATATATCTAAACCACCAATGCCGGTTAATGTTGAAAATGTTGAAGGAATAGTTAATTATTTACTGCATTTGTATAGTAGTCCGAATGATTGTGCGATCGCACCATTTATGGGTGAAGGGGAAATCCTCGCTATTTGTCAGCGACTTAAGCGTATTTGTTTTATCGGTGACGATAATCCTCAAAGGGTTAGTCGAGGAATTATACGTTGGCAAAATATGACTGATAAACAGGCGCAAAAGATATAGGGAACAGGGAATGGAAAAAAGTTTAAAAATAGTAATATATTTTTGGTTTTAGTTTGTTACTTCCCAAACTCAGTTCGGGAATTAGAATCTTGAGATTTCACCTCTTGATAATTATAGTTTCTACAAGATTTCAGGAATGCAATATTTGAACATAGAAATGGTATGAGATTGTGCAGATAGTGATTTTTGTAGACCAATGACAAAAATAAAAAAATTAATCCATAATATTTAGGCTTATTCATAAAAGATTTAAAATATTTATTTTTGTATGTACTAATTAATCAATATTACCTTCTGTACCTACTATTACATTAATGAGTTTGAAATTCATCTGCAACGATTAAAATTGCTAGCTGTCTTTAAAACTATTGGGAAATATCATGATTTAATCAAAATTTACTACTTAGTAAGTCGATGTATGTCTCGAACAGTCAAGTAAATAATCACATGACAAATATTTGGGAAAAAATTGAGTAATAATAGTATATTTTAGGAAAATATCTCA
The DNA here is from genome assembly GCF_030065675.1 of Mastigocoleus sp. MO_188.B34. Lineage (GTDB taxonomy): Bacteria > Cyanobacteriota > Cyanobacteriia > Cyanobacteriales > Nostocaceae > Mastigocoleus. The sequence continues at coordinate 37,867 of NZ_JASJDK010000002.1, forward strand.
ATGTAGTTTTGTCTTTATAATTGGCACAGTAAATGAAATACAAAAGCCCTAATATTAGCATTGGGGATGATATTTATTCAAAATAAAACCTATATATAGATAATAAATTACCAGGTTTTATAACGATACATACAGGCAAGTATTTATACAATAAATTATTTCCCATTATTGCCTGAATCTGCTCAAATAATATGGTTGAAAGCAAAAAATATAAAAATAATGAATCCAAATTATTAGATGTGTGTTACTGTTGGAATTAATTCAAACATTTTAGGAAGAATGCATATGTAATTAGTAAATTACAATTACTAAGGGAAGAACTAGAAATAGATAATTTCCTGTAATTTACTCATATTGCATTTACTTTGTTAATACTCGTTTAATTAGTGTAGGTAATAAGTGATTTTTTGTAACGGGTTTGTCAAATAATCTTTATCGGATTCCATAGAATAGATTATCTTGGACGTCAAAACTGACTATGGCATTGATTAAGATACAGAACGTTGTCATCAACACGAGTTACGTTGCAGCAGTTAGATTAGGGGAAGAAAATGAATCTGGCGAAAAAAGTGTTTCCGTCCTGATGATTACCCCCCAATCTTTACTGTTTCCTTGGGAATCTGCTTCTCAGAATCTTTACCATTACGAATGGATTGAGTTTACCTCTCAAGCAGCGATCGCTCTGCAAGATTACTTCTCAAGTTGCAACAATGTGATTGATTTATTACCCCAGTACGAGGAATCTAACATTGTTTAGGTCGTGTTTTTGGGATACCTATCGGTAGTTTAATTTTCTAGTACCAATTGCAAGTAACATTGTTCGCGATTCCCTTCCCAACAAAAGAATATCTATATAAGTTTTTGGTGTGTGGGAAGTTTTTGATGTAGAAGATATTTTGTGTGAAGTGAGAGACAGATAATCTTCTGTTAAGAGGGGAATTGTCACAGAGTGCGAACAGTATTATTGGAGTGAGGAATTGTAAGTCTTTTTTGTGGTGTCTGTGTATGGTACTCACAGATCAAAGGATTGTGTATATTGGTGATTTACGCAATTTCCAGATAAATGTAGGTCTCCAGATAAATGTAGGTCTCCCCATAAATTCACCTTGCAATAAGATCACCTTCTAATAGACCATGAAGGTCTTAGCATCTTTGGGGTGCACCTCTGTGGGCGTGACTGAATTTTAGATTGTGTATTAATTTAATTGTAACTAGTGTATATTGATTAGACATCTCCAGAAATGAGATATCACCCCTGACTACACAAGGCTTTTATATTCTTTTTCGGAGATGTCTATTAGGCTACGCTAGTTATGACAATGGATCGATCTAAATATTAGTGTAGTTTGGTTCTCAGTAACTTTTCGGAAACCGAGCATTCGTGCTGCTACCATCTCCAGAAAAGATTAATGGAGTCGGCTTTACTTGTACAACTCTGCGACAAATGACGCAGAGACTCTAGAACTTAGGTTGCTGAAAGTTGCAAAATAACTTAGGTAAGCTTCAAGAACTAATACTTAAGGATTCATACTTTTATAAGTAGATACATACTACTTGCAATTGAACACTCAACAAAAATAAAGATTTGTCAATGTCCTATGTCTGGTTACTCATTTAATGCGGCATTGGAAGAATTAGCTGCGCAAATAAACAGTTGTGAGCAGGATTTAATTAGGTTTATAGAGGAGAAAAAAATGGTGTCGGATAAATCTATGCCAGTTGATAAGATGAACAGACATTTAAAAGATACACCTATAGCCATTATTGGTATGGCTTCTCTGTTTCCTCAGGCGAGGAACTTACATGAATATTGGCAAAATATTGTTAATAAAATAGATTGTATTACGGATATTCCTGAGTCACATTGGAGTGTGGAAGATTATTACGATCCTACTCAGCGCAATCCAGAGGATAAGACTTATTGTAAGAGGGGTGGTTTTATTCCTCATGTTGATTTCAACCCGATGGAATTTGGTATACCTCCGAGTATTTTAGAGGTGACCGATGTATCGCAATTATTAAGTCTGGTAATTGCGAAGGAGGCGATGGAAAATGCTGGCTATGGAGAAAAAAGTCAGTTTAATCGCGAAAACACTGGCGTTGTCTTGGGTTCGGCTGCATTAAAGTTAGGGGTACCCCTATCTTCGAGATTGCAATATCCGATTTGGAGAAAAGTACTTAAAAGTAGCGGTTTATCCGATGAAGATACCAAACGTATTATTGAGAAAATCCAGAGCGCTTATGTAAAGTGGGATGAAAATGCTTTTCCGGGAATGTTATCCAATGTAGTTTCTGGTAGAATTGCTAATCGCTTAAATTTAGGCGGACTCAATTGTACTGTTGATGCAGCTTGTGCTAGTTCTCTTGCAGCTTTGAAATTAGCAATTGGGGAATTAGTAGAACATCGCTGCGATATGATGCTCACGGGTGGCGTTGATACTGACAATTCAATCAACGCTTATATTAGTTTCAGTAAAACACCTGCTGTCTCCCCTGGTGACAAAGTCAAACCATTCGATAGTAAATCCGATGGAATGATGTTGGGTGAAGGAATTGGCATTTTAGTGCTAAAACGTTTGGAAGATGCTGTCCGAGATGAAGATAATATCTATGCAGTTATTAAAGGCATAGGAACTTCTAGTGATGGACGTTACAAGAGTATTTATGCTCCCCGTAAAGAGGGACAGGTCAAAGCTTTAGAACGGGCTTACAAAGATGCTGGCTTTGCTTCGGAAAGTGTCGGTTTAATTGAAGCCCATGGAACCGGGACTATGGCTGGAGACCCAACGGAATTTGGCTCTCTCCATCAATTTTTTAGCGAATCAGACAGCAAAAAACAGCATATAGCCCTCGGTAGTGTAAAATCCCAAATTGGACACACAAAAGCAGCTGCAGGTGCAGCAAGTTTAATTAAAACAGCTTTGGCACTACACCATAAAGTATTACCACCGACAATTAATATTGACGAACCAAATCCCAAATTAGATATTAATAATTCATCTTTTTATCTCAATACCCAAACTAGACCTTGGATCCGGGCTGAAGGTGAGGCTCCTAGAAGAGCAGGTGTGAGTTCTTTTGGATTTGGTGGTACTAATTATCACGTGGTGTTAGAAGAATATGAAGCCAAGCAAGAAAATGCTTATCGCTTGCATCAACCTGCTGGTGAAGTGATACTATTCGCCCAAACACCTGCAAAATTAGTAGCTATTTGCCAAGAGACTTTAGCAAAATTACAGTCAGAGACTGGTAAAACAGACTATGCTCTACTTTTGGAAGAATGTAGAGAAACATCTATTCCTTTAGAAGTTGCAAGGGTAGGATTTGTTGCAAATTCCTTAGTTGATGCTTGCAAGCTACTGAAAACAACTATTGATTTACTCAACAAGCAGCCTAAAGTTCCATCTTGGGAGCATCCCCAAGGAATTTTTTATCGCTGCTCGGGTATTAAGCTAGATGGGAAAGTAGTAGCTTTATTTTCTGGTCAAGGTTCTCAGTACCTGGAAATGGGTCGAGAATTGGCGATGAATTTTCCCGAGTTAGGGCAATTATATGGTTACATGGATAACCTATTGCTCAAAGATAACTTGCAGTCAGTTTCCGAGATAGTTTTCCCTCGTCCAGTATTTGATGAGAAAGAAAAAAATGCTCAAAGTGCTGCTTTGCAAAGAACAGAGTATGCTCAACCAGCGATTGGAATGTTGAGTGCAGGGATGTACAAAATTTTCCAAAAAGCAGGTTTTAAATCAGACTTTGTTGCTGGACATAGTTTTGGGGAATTGACAGCATTATGGGCTGCAGGCGTCTTAAGTGAAGAAGATTACTGCTTCCTAGTCAAAGCTAGGGGTCAAGCAATGGCTGCACCCCAAGACCCGAATTACGATAGCGGAGCGATGTTAGCGGTAAAAGAGGAACTGAGTAAGGTAGAAACTGTATTGAAACAGTTTCCTCGGGTTAAGATCGCAAATCTCAATTCACCTCGTCAAGTAGTTTTGGCTGGACCAACTCAAGAAATCAAGCGAGTACAGCAGACATTGCAAAATGCAGGGTGTACTGCAATATTACTTCCAGTTTCTGCTGCATTCCATACCTCTTTAATTGCTTTTGCTCAAAAGTCTTTTGCAATTGCAACTAAGAGTGTGGAGTTTAAGACTCCTCAAATACCGGTTTACACAAATGTTACGGGTAAACAATATTCCCAGCAACCAGCAGATATCCAAAAAAATCTCGAAAATCATCTGGCTAATTCAGTATTATTCAAACAGGAAATTGAAAATATTTACAAGCAAGGTGGATATTGCTTTGTAGAATTTGGTCCGAGAAAAATTCTGACCAATCTCGTTAAAGATATTCTGGGTGAAAATCCCCACGTTGCGATCGCTGTAAATCCCAGTCCGCGTAAAAGTAGCGATAAATGCTTGCGAGAAGCTTTTATACAATTGCGAGTTGTGGGTTTACCTTTGAAAAATTTAGACCCTTACCAACTTCCAGAACCGATTCCTGCTCCTAAAAAGAATAAGCAGTTAACGGTATCTATCAATGGTTCTAACTATGTTTCTCCTAAAACGAAACAAAGATTTATTGAAGCTTTACAGGATGGACATAAAGTTCAATTAGAACCAAATCAAATAGAAGTCAATCAAAAATCAGAAATAACTGAAACAGTACCTCAGAAATCACCTCAGCAACTATCTCAAGTTCCTCTAAAGAAACTTACTTTAAGTACAACTGAGGAAGAAAAAGTTCAGGAAACAATATCTGAAGCGGTACATAAGACAGAGAAAAAGATTAACCGAGATGTAAAAGCATCTCATCCATCTCCAGCAAATCAACCGAAAGTACCGGAACATCCACCCACATCAGTTTCTCAAGCAGCAGTTTCCAAAACTAACATGGAAAAACCAACACTAAACAAACAAGTAAATTACCAACAGATTTTAGAAAGTTTAGAATATGTTCTCGAACAATTCCAGCAGAATCAAACTGAGAATTTACAAGTTCATGGATACTATTTGAACCATCAAGTGGAATATGTGAAAACTTTCTTCCAACTGATGCAACAACATAATGATTTACTTGCACAAAATAATACCCCACAACAAATAGCTGAGCTAAAATCCCAGTTGATGGAAAGTTTAGAGCGGAGCATGATGCAGTTCCACTCACAACAGGGAGATACTCTGCGAGTTCATGAGGAATATCTCAATCATCAAACAGAATATACCAAAAACTTCTTCCAACTAATTCAACAAGAATACGCTCGACTAATCAGTGCTGAAACTTCAGGTGAAACAAGTAAACTTACAGAGGGTGAAAGTGTAGTTAAGTTAGACAATATCACCTCTCGCAAAGATACTTCTTCTCCCAGCATCCATAAAATTTGGGAAATTTCTTCCCCAGCAGAACCAGAAGTAGATTCTTTATCTAATAAAAAAGTATCGGAACAACAAGGTATTCCTGCTCCTGCTCCTAACAATGGCTATCAAAGTCAGATCAAAGATGTAAGTAGTATTGAAAGTTTAGCTGATAATGCTACATCTGTTTGTGAAGATAAAGATGAAGTGAAAGTCGAACCAAAAGTTGAACTTGAACCGAAAGTTAAATCTGTTTTCCAGACACTAGAAGTTCAGGTTGTACCAACTAATCCTGTAAATACAGCTACTGAAATCGGTCAAACTCTTCTCAATATCACCAGCGAAAAAACAGGTTACCCGGTAGAAATGCTGGAGTTAGACATGGATATGGAGGCTGATTTAGGTATCGATTCCATCAAACGGGTAGAAATTCTCGGAGCAATGCAGGAAATGTATCCCGATCTACCCCAAGCAAATTTAGAAGAGTTGGGTGACAAGCGGACAATCGGTGAAATTGTAGAATTTCTTCAAGCCCAAATATCCGGTAATGTATCGGTAGAAATAGAATTATCAGAAGTTAAACATCCCAAATTACAAGACTCAGTAACTACAGCACCAGTTACTGAAATGAAAGCCAGCGAGACTGCAGATATACCCACAAAATTTGCTGATACAGTAATTGAGAACGATCTAGAAACAACACAAACAGAAAGTGAATTTCAACCCGAGGTTGAAAATACAGGTGAGATTGTAAAATCAAATAGTTCGGATATCGAAATTGCTTCCTTAGCCCAAACTCTGCTAGAAATTACCAGCGAGAAAACCGGTTATCCGGTAGAAATGCTGGAATTAGAGATGGACATGGAAGCAGACTTAGGGATTGATTCCATCAAACGGGTAGAAATTTTGGGAGCAATGCAAGATAAGTATCCCGATCTACCTCAGGGTAATGTCGAAGAAGTGGGAGAACTAAGGACCATAGGTCAAATTGTTGAATACATGGAAGCCTCACTCGGAGGTCAAAAAAAAAAGTCCCAACACAGTCAGTCTCAAGAATTAACTGAAACTCAAACAACTAAAACCCAAAACAATCCCCTTCGTCGTCAAGTCAAACTTAGAATTTTACCCAGACCAGATTTTTTAGACTTTCAATTACCAGAGGGACACATCGCTTTAATTACCGATGATGGTTCCCTCACTACCTCCAAATTAGTCCAATCCTTAATAGATTTTGGCTGGAAAATAGTAGTTTTAAGTTTCCCCCAATCCTTAATTTCTCAACAGTCACCCTTACCAACAGGGGTCACCCGCATTACCTTAGAAGACTTAAGCGAACAGCATTTGCAACAACAACTGAAAGCAATCGCCATCAACTTCGGTAAAATCGGTACATTTATTCATCTCCATCCCATATTAGAAGTCAATCAAAACGGAAGAGTGTCCTACCTAGAAGAAGAAAAAGCAATTATCAAGCAAGTATTTTTAATCGCCAAACATCTGAAAAAATCCCTCAACCAAACAGCCGATCGCGGACGCAGTTGTTTTTGTACGGTTGCTCGTTTGGATGGAGCATTTGGACTCGAACAGCAAGTTAGTTTTGGTCCCATAGCAGCAGGACTTTTCGGTTTAACCAAGACTTTAAATTGGGAATGGGAAAGAGTATTTTGTCGAGCGATCGATTTGGGTCCGGAAATTAATGCGGAAAGCTCAGCACAATATATTCGTTCAGAATTACACGATCCAAATCGTTATATCACTGAGGTTGCTTACGGTAGACGCGGTAGGGTTACTTTGATTAGTGCGATTGGGGATTAGGGATAAGCGATTAGGTAATTGGTAATAAAAAACTCTTTACTCCCAACTGCTGTACGGACGCGACATACACCCGAATTCTGTACAGACGCGTTAGCGCAGTGTAACCGCTAGGTTAACATGTCGCGTCTCTACAAATCCTTATAAATCGATAGCGTAAAATCCGAAATCATGATTGCAACAACAACTCAAATTCATTCCTCATCAGTTTTTCTCGTTAGTGGTGGAGCTAAAGGTATTACAGCGAAATGTGTCATAAAACTAGCCCAACACCATGATTGTAAGTTTATTCTTTTGGGGCGATCGCAACTTTTGGATACCGAACCTGATTTTGCAATTGACTGCTATGAAGAAGCGGTATTAAAAAAACGCATTATGGAGTATTTCCTCTCCCTAGGAGAGAAACCGACTCCCATGAGTGTGCAAAAAGCGTATAAAGAAATTACTTCTAGTCGAGAAATTAAAACAACTATAGCTACAATTACAGAAGCAGGAGGTGAAGCAGAATACCTCAGCGTTGATGTTACTGATGTTGATGCTTTAAAGACAAAAATTGCAACTATTAGCGAGCGCATCGGAGCAATTACAGGTATCATTCATGGAGCGGGAAACTTAGCTGACAAGTTAATTGAAAAGAAAACTCCAGAGGATTTCGAGAAGGTTTACAATGCCAAGGTTAAAGGATTAGAAAATCTTCTCGCTTGTGTGGAAACAACTCAATTAGAGCATTTAGTTTTATTTTCCTCCGTGGCGGGATTTTACGGTAATATCGGTCAAACTGATTATGCGATCGCGAATGAAATCCTAAATAAATCAGCCCATCAAATTAAACAACGTTACCCATCATGTCATGTAGTTGCAATTAACTGGGGTGGTTGGGACAGTGGAATGGTAACCCCAGAGTTAAAGAAAGAGTTCGCTCGTCGGGGTGTGGAAATATTACCGGTTGAAGTTGGTACGCAAATGTTGGTTGAAGAGTTAGATCCTGTCAATCATCAAACAGCGCAGGTTGTGATTGGTAGTCCCATTACACCACCACCTATACCTTTAGATACGCAAACAAAAACCTATCGAATTCATCGTCAACTCCACCGTGTAGAAAACCCATTTGTGGAAGACCATATCGTGGGAGGTAAGCCAGTTTTACCGGCGACTTGTGCGGTATCGTGGATTATTAATGCTTGCGAACAATTATATCCTGGCTATAAGTTTTTTACCTACAAAGACTTCAAGGTTTTGAAGGGAATTTCTTTTAATGAAACTTTAGCGAATGAATATATCCTGGAAATAAAAGAACTTTCTAAAGTTGATAGCGAAGAGATTATTTTTCAAGCAAAAATCTTGAGTTACAATCAAATAGGAAAAATAAATTATAACTTTAGTATTTCCGAGATTCATTTAGTTAAACAACTTCCCGAACGTCCGACTTACGAGTCATTAAATCTTAATTCCGATAACATTATTACTATTATAGGTGATGATTTTTATCAGCAAGGAAAGTCGGAAATTTTCCCCTTATTTCATGGACTTGCATTTCAAGGAATTACAAAAGTCTTAAATATTAGTCCGAAAAAAATTACTACTGAATGTGTTTGGAAAGGTATATCGGACGAACAAAAGGGTCAATTCCCTGTGATGAGGGTAAATCCCTATTCAATTGATTTAAGTACCCATCCTTTATGGATTTGGATTCAGTATTACCATCAGGAAGTTTGTTTACCCGCAGGCTTGCAAACATATAAGCAATTCGCGCCAACACCAATAAATAAACCGTTTTACGTTTCTTGTGAAGTGAAAACTAAAACAGCAAGTAGCATTAGTGCTGATTATATAGTTCATGACGAACAAGGATTAGTATATTCATACCTTTTAAATACCAAAGGAACTATCATACCTACTGAATCAATTAATAAGTAATAAGTAATAAGTAATGAGTAATGAGTAATGAGTTAAAAAGAAGAAACAATAAGTAATGTTTTTCATTTTCATTCAATTACAAATTACGAATTACAAATTACCCATTACCAACTACCCATTACCCAATCCCCAAATTTATTATGGAAAAAATTGCAATAATTGGCTATTCATGTCTGTTCCCTGGTGCAAAAAATCCGGAAGAGTTTTGGCAAAATCTTATTAATAATCGAGATTCAACTTCATCTATTACTTCTGAGGAGATGGGGATAGATCCGAATATTTTTTATCATCCCAAAAAAGGTGAAGCCGATAAAATTTATTCTTTAAAAGGTGCATTTATTCGTAATTTTGAGTTTGACTCCAATGGGTATAGTTTACCGGGAGAGTTTTTAGAAAGCTTAGATGACACCTTTAAATGGTCGCTCCAAGTTGCAAAACAAGCTTTACAACATAGTGGTTATTTAAATCAAACTTCTTTACTTGCTAAATGTGGGGTAATTTTAGGTACCCTTTCCTTACCAACAAAATCTTCTAATCAATTATTTGCTCCCATCTATGAGCAGGTGCTTGGATCTGCACTCAAAGAACTTTTACAAGATGAAAACTTTAATTTAGCTTCCGTAGAAAAATTAAAAAGACCTGAAAGTTTAAATTCAACTTCAAATTCAAATTCAAATTTAAATTCAAACTCAAACTACAATGCAATGGTTTCTGGTTTACCAGCAGCGATCGTTGCTCAAGCTTTGTCTCTTTCAGATATCCATTTTTCCCTTGATGCTGCTTGCTCTTCTCCATTGTATGCAACTAAATTAGCGTCCCATTATTTATGGACACATAAAGCCGATTTAATGATTGCTGGGGGTATTAGCTGCGCAGATCCGCTATTCTTACGAATGCTGTTTTCGGGAATTCAAGGTTATCCGGAAAACGATTTTAGCCGTCCTTTAGATAAAAATTCCCGGGGTTTAGCTACCGCTGATGGTGTAGGAATGGTAGTTCTCAAACGTCATAGCGATGCAATTCGAGATGGCGATCGCATTTATGGAGTTATCTGCGGTAATGGTCTTTCTAACGATGGTAAGGGTAAACATTTGCTCAGTCCCAATTCTAAAGGACAAGAATTGGCGTTTGAAAGAGCTTACCAAGAAGCACAACTAGATCCAAAAAGTATTGATTATTTGGAATGTCATGCAACTGGTACTTTACTCGGAGATACCACTGAATGTAATTCCGTAGAAAACTTTTTCGGTAAACATCAAGCGAGTCCACTGATAGGTTCTGTCAAAAGCAATGTGGGTCATTTACTTACTGCTGCTGCTTCTGTCAGTTTGATTAAAGTTCTTTTGAGTATGTCGAAGGGAGTGATCCCAGCGACTATCAATATTGATCAACCTATGGGTGAAGAGAATCAAGTAATTTCGCCCCAAAGTATTGTTACCAGTAATACTAATTGGTCAGAGAGTAGAAGTGTGAAAAGGGCTGGTATTAGTGCTTTTGGTTTGGGTGGTACTAATGCTCATATGATTCTCGAGCAGGGAAATTCAGAGACGCTAGTTAATGGGGAAGAACCACTGAAGCTAGCGAAAATGGCGATCGTGGGAATGGATACCTTTTTTGGCGGTTGCGATGGTTTAGATGCTTTTGAACGCAGTATATATGAGGGAAAACAGCATTTTGTTCCCTTACCTCCAAAAAGATGGCATGGAGTTGAAAATCAAACTGAATTGCTGAAAAAGTATAATTTTCCCCAAGGGAAAGCGCCGATGGGTGCTTACATTGAAGACTTTGAAATTGATACTGTCTCCAGCAAAATTCCACCCAACGAACTAGACAAACTTAACCAACAACAACTTTTATTACTCAAAGTTGCTCAACGCGCCTTAAAAGATGCAGATATCAATCCAGGTAGCAATGTTGCAGTTTTAATCGCTAGCGAAACAGAACTTTCGGTTCACCAATTACAACAAAGATGGAATTTAGCTTGGGAGATTAAGGAAGGCTTAATTGCTGGAGAAATTTCCTTAGATACCGATAAAATTAACCAATTAGAAACGATTATTAAAGATGGTATTCATAATCCGGTAGATAGCAGCGAATACGTCAGTTATATTGCTAATATTATGGCGAGTCGGATTTCTGCTTTATGGGATTTTACCGCTCCGACATTTACTATTAGTGCTGGTGAAAATTCTACCTTTAAGGTTTTAGAAGTTGCACAACACCTGTTAACTACCGGAGAAGCTGACGCTGTCTTAGTCGGTGCAGTTGATTTAGCTGGTGGTTTAGAGAATGTTTTGCTTCGGAATCAACAAGCGAAGGTCAATGATAATGTTAACACTTGTTCTTTTGATACTAAAGCTACTGGTTGGATCGTAGGTGAAGGTGCGGGTGCTGTTGTTCTCAAACGTCATGAAATCGCCAAACAGGAGAATCAGCGGATCTATGCATTAATTGATGCAATTAGTTTTGCACAGCAACACCCACAAGAAAATTTAGTAACTGATAAAAATCTATTAACTGACAAGAATCCAGAAACGGTTCAGCAAGTATGTGAAAAAGCTTGCAATCTTGCTGGAATTACACCATCCCAAGTTGAATATTTGGAAGTTTTTGCTAGCGGTATTCCCGAAGCAGATCAAGCAGAAATTACGGGTTTAATTGGAGCTTATCCCAAAGTTGGAAATGAATTAACTTGTGCAATTGGTACGGTTAAAGCTAATATCGGTCACACCTATGTAGCCTCGGGAATTGCTAGTTTAATTAAAACCGCTTTGTGCTTATATTATCGATATATTCCCGCAATTCCCAAATGGTCTGGTGTCAAAGAGGAAAAAATCTGGTCGGGTAGTCCGTTCTATGTCGCTTCAGAATCAAGACCTTGGTTCGTTGGTAAACAAGCAAGCAAAAGAATTGCAGCTATTAATAGTATGGGAAGCGATGGGAATTACGCCCATATAATTCTTTCCGAAGAACCTGAACAAACAAAACGCAGCAGTAATTATTTACAAAAAACACCCTTTTATCTCTTCCCGATCGCAGGTGAAAATCGCGAGCTATTAATAGCTAAGGTCGAAGAATTACAAAATACTATTGATAATGCAGATAATCTTGCTGCAGTTGCAAATCAAACTTTTCATAAATTTCAACAATATTCCCACAAAAGCTACACTGTAGGGATTTTGGGACGGAATCACCAAGAATTAACCAGAGAGTTAAGAGCCGCAATTAAAGGAATTAACCTCGCATTTGAAAAGGGTGAAGATTGGCAAACACCTTTAGGTAGTTACTTTACAGCCCAACCCTTAGGAAAACAAGGAGAAATTGCTTTTGTTTATCCTGCTGCGGTTAATTCCTATATCGGTATCGGTCGCGATTTGTTCCGTTTATTTCCCAAAACCCATGATGACTTAGCAATAAAAAGTGCTGATAGTGTTGCTGCTGATGTTTCCAGTATGGTCTTTCCTCGCAGCTTAAATAAATTATCCATGAGACAGCTGGAAAAACTCGAACAGCAACTTTTAGAGGATTCCTCAGCCATCTTTGAAACTGATATCACATTTGCTAAATTAATTACTAGGATTATCCGTGAAGACTTCCAAATAAAACCCCGATTTGCCTTCGGTTATAGTCTAGGCGAAACCAGTATGATGTCTGCGATTGGCGTCTGGAATGACTTCAATCAAGCCATCAAATCCTTCCATTCCTCTCCACTATTTAGTAATAGATTATCCGGTGCTAAAAACGCCGTACGGGAATACTGGGGATTACCACCTCAAAAGCAATCTTTAAATCGAGAGCAAAACCTTTGGGGTAACTATGTTTTAATGACAACTCCAGAACAACTGAGAAAATTCCTCCAATACGAAAAGTACGCCTATTTAACTCAAATTAATACCCCAGAAGAAGTCATTATTGCAGGAGATCCTAAAGCTTGCGAACGAGTTATTAAAACCTTAGGTTGTAACGCCTTTCGCGCTCCCTTCGACCACGTAATCCACTGCGAAGCGATGCATTCTGAATATGGCGAAATCACCAGGGTTCATAGATTACCAGTTGCAGAAAATATATCTGATATTACCCTGTATTCTTCTGCTAAATACGCCCCAATAGCCATTGAAAGCAACACAATAGCCGAGAGTATCGCTCAAGGTTTATCGCAACAAATAGATTTTCCCAAACTCGTCAATCGTATTTATAAAGACGGAGCCAAAATATTTATCGAAACCGGTGCAGGTAACGTTTGTTCGCGATGGATTGACAAAATTCTCAATAACCAACCACACGTTTGTGTCTCCCTTAACCGCAGGGGTTTAGACGACCGTACAGGATTAATTAAAGCACTAGCAAAACTCTTAAGTCATCAAATATCTATGGATTTATCGCCACTTTACAGTCAAACAGAAGAAACCAGCAAAAAATCAAAATTGACACTACGAAAAGTTACCTTGGGAGGGGAGAGTTTTACTGAGAAGATTTTAACAGCAGAAAACAGAAAACTCTTTCAGAATATCCTTAAAAAACAAACCGTTAAAAAACAAGCAAAATCAAAAATCACTCAAGAGACGATAAACACAAGCACCATTCCCGCAAACAAAAAAACTCAACCCACTCCATCATTGAGCAAAAAACAATCTGCATCTCCAACCAAGCTTGAGAAATCGCCAATGAATAATCTTTCCAGTGCAAATACCTCCAGTAAAAACGTCTCCAGCACAATAGTCAAAGCGATCGCCAAAAAATCCGAAATTCCATCTCGTCCAATCGAGCAGAAACTAGCCCATACAGTCAAGCTCTCTAACTCAAATAAATCTCAATATCAACAATTAACTACCAACAACTCATTAGCGAAAAAAACCCATAGATCTTTCCTTAAATCTCGACATGAATTCAGCCAACAAATTGGTGACATTATTCAATTGCAACTAATTTGTGCAGAACATCTATTGAGTAAGGAGTAATGAGTAAGGAGTAATGAGTAAGGAGTAAGGAGTAATGAGTAAGGAGTAAGGAGTAATGAGTAGTAAGTAAGTAAATAAGTAAGTAAATAAGTAAGTAAATAAGTAAGAAGTAACCTAACCCCAATATGGCTAAAGCCACGCCCTTAGGCTCCGCCGACGCCGCAGGTTCTAGCTGTGCTACCTCCGGATCCATTAACGCTAATCCCAATATGCCGCAAGGCGGTATGCAGTGCTATCCCCAGTCGCAAATCCCCAACATGAACATCACAAACCTCCCATTAAACAAACAAAATAATGGTCTTGGCTATTACACTTCCTCATCCAATCAACATCGAGGTTGGAAAGGTTCATTAGCTTGTGTATCCTTCGATCCTACAGATATTAGAGATAAACTCCAAACATTAAATAAACCATGTTACATCGTCAAAGTCGAAGACCAAATTGGTGTAACTAATGACGGTTATTGTCCCCTTGATAATGGTAAAAAGGCACAGATAGAAGTTTTATTTGACCTTCCTCCCCTATCTATCAAACAATTAGGCGACCCCAATTTCCTCTCCTTTCATAATGTTAAATACGCCTACACAACCGGAGCAATGGCTGGTGGTATCGCCTCAGAGGAAATGATTATCGCCCTAGGGAAAGCAAAAATCCTTGGTTCTTTCGGTGCAGGTGGTTTAACTCCAGAACGATTAGAAGCCGCAATTAACCGCATTCAACAAGCTTTACCCAACGGACCTTACGCATTTAATTTAATTCATAGTCCCAACGATCTTGCAATTGAACGTAAAGCTGTAGATTTGTACCTCAAACATAGGGTAAGAACAGTTGAAGCATCAGCATTTTTAGATTTAACACCCAATATTGTTTATTATCGCGCTGCAGGGCTAAGTGTAAACTCCGCCTCAGAAATAGAAATTAAAAATAAAGTCATTGCTAAAATTTCTCGTCGCGAAGTTGCAAGTAAATTCATGCAACCAGCACCACTTAAAATCCTCAAGCAACTCCTGGAGCAAGGATTAATTACCGAATCACAAGCAACCCTAGCTGCAAAAGTCCCGATCGCCGATGACATTACAGCCGAAGCAGACTCCGGTGGTCATACAGACAATCGACCTTTAGTTTGTCTTTTACCTTCAATAATTGCCTTAAGAGACGAAATTCAGGCAAAATATAACTACAAAAAACCCATTCGAGTCGGAGTCGCGGGAGGAATTGCAACCCCCCAATCCGCCCTTGCAGCATTTATGATGGGTGCAGCCTATGTAGTTACTGGTTCAATTAATCAGTCTTGCATTGAAGCCGGAACCTCTCCGCATACTAAAAAATTATTAGCCCAAGCTGCTATGGCTGATGTGATGATGGCTCCAGCAGCAGATATGTTTGAAATGGGGGTCAAACTCCAAGTACTCAAACGGGGAACAATGTTTCCCATGCGAGCGCAAAAACTATATGAAATATATCGGAATTACAACTCAATTGAAGATATCCCCACAGTCGAAAGAGAGAAATTAGAAAAACAAGTTTTCCGTCAAACTATTGACGAAGCATGGAAAGCAACCGTTGATTATTTATCCCAAAAAAATCCCCAAAAACTCCAAAAAGCAAATAGCAATCCAAAAATGAAAATGGCGTTGATTTTCCGTCGCTATTTGGGACTATCCTCACGGTGGTCTAACTCAGGAGAAAAAGGTCGGGAAGTCGATTATCAAATTTGGTGTGGCCCGGCGATGGGAAGCTTTAATGACTGGGTAAGAAATTCATATTTAGCCGAACCAAATAATCGCCGAGTGGTTGATGTTGCGAATCACATCATGAAAGGAACCGCTTACTTATACAGAATTCAAAATCTCAAAATTCAAGGATTACAACTATCCGATTACTACACTCAATACGTTCCTAATTTTTCAACATTGGAACTTCAACACTAGAATTCCAACACTAGAATTCCAACACTAGAGGTGTGATTAATGATGACTTCAGACATTTCACAAACATTAAATACAGCCGAAGAAATCCAAGACTGGATGACATCAAAGTTAGCAGAAATTATTAAAGTTAGCCCCGAAGAAATAGATATTCAACAATCATTAGAAGATTATGGTTTAGACTCGGCAAATGCCATGGTTTTAGTCACCCAAACTGAAAAAAAATTGGGATTAAAACTATCACCAACATTATTATGGCATTACCCAAATATTGAAGCACTTTCCCAACGTTTAGCCGAAGAAATTGAAGTATCGGGTAAAGATAATAGCCAAACAGTTGAAAATAATCATACTTCACCCTTTGCAAATAGTAAATCTGTACCGAATTTAGCAGCAGAAGCAGTCCTTGACGAAACTATCTATCCTGCATCCAAATCTTTTCACTTTACAGCTAATCCAGAAAATGTTTTCTTAACAGGAGGAACTGGCTTTTTAGGCGCATTCTTAATTTACCAATTACTCCAGGAAACAGATGCAGACATTTATTGCTTAGTCCGGGCTGCTAACTTAGAAGAAGCTAGAAATAAACTCAAAAATAAACTTAAACAATATGCTATTTGGCATGAAGAATATAGTCCCAGAGTTATCCCTGTTTTAGGCGACTTATCCCAACCATTACTAGGTATCAGTAAAGAAGCTTTTGAAATGTTAGCTGCAAACATGGATGCAGTTTATCATAGTGGGGCACAATTAAATTATGTTTATCCTTACTCAGCACTCAAAGCAGCCAATGTTCTAGGAACCCAAGAAGTTTTACGCTTGGGATGTTTAATTAAAGTTAAACCCGTACATTATGTTTCCAGCGTTGCAATCTTTGAGTCCCCTGCTTATGCTGGTCAAGTTGTCAAAGAAAACGATGAATTCAAACATTGGGAAGGAATTTTCCTCGGTTACTCCCAAACCAAATGGGTAGCAGAAAAACTCGTGACAATAGCAGGTGAAAGAGGACTTCCCGTAACCATCCACAGACCACCATTAATTTCTGGAGATAGTCGCACCGGAGTTTGCAATCCAGATGATTTTATTAACTTAGCTCTCAAAGGTTGTATCCAAATGGGAGTTTTCCCCGACGTAGATTATATGTTGGATGCATCCCCAGTCGATTATGTCAGTAAAGCGATCGTTCACCTATCGCGACAGAAAGAATCCCTCGGTCAAGCCTTCCACCTACAGCATCCAGAACCAGTTCCCTTCACCACCTTGATTGATTGGTTGAAATCCTTAGGGTTTTCCATCGCTGTCATTCCTTACGAAAGGTGGCAAAATATGCTAGTGGAAAATTTATCCTCTCCAGATAACCCTCTGTATACTCTACGACCTTTCCTTTTAGAACCTTGGACAGAAGAGGGACTAACCATACCAGATTTATACTTGCAAGCAAACAGACCTATTGTTAGCACTGAAGCGACCGTAGACGCACTTGCTCCCGGTAATGTTGTTTGTCCACCAATAGACTCTCAGTTATTTATGGCTTACTCTACTTACTTAATTCAAAATGGTTTTTTGGAATTAGGTTAGTTTTTTAGATTTGACTTTTTTAGGTTTAACGTCCATCAGTTCCATATTGTCAAGTAGATAATTACTTGGGAGTATGGGACTTTTCTTGTTGAGAATCAATCATATCATTTCTATGTGAAGCTGCGCTAAACACCAAAAGTGAATAGGTTTGTATTGCTTGACTTAGAAAAATAATTTTGCGCATCTGGTCTACTGAAATTATCTCAATAGTCAGCTTACCATCTGATATTTTTGCAAAAGTGAGATGCTCCCAATTGAATGAGGTAGCCAGACTCAGTGAAAAGTAAGAAATAGAATCAACGTGAAAACCGCTTTTAGTGCTTGCTTCCAGGAGCGGTTTTTTAATCTTGCAAACACTCAGAAATATCTATTTTTTTAACTTCACTGCTCGAGAAGATCTTTGCTTGGTTTTGGTCCTCAGCCTTAATATTAGCATCTCTAAAAGAACAGAATGGACCAATAGAAGCTGAAAAACAGCCCTTAATAAAAGCTTGTTTGTCTTCTCCTGTTGCCAGAATATGCAGGTAATTCCCATCAGGTCCGCCTAGCCCATCCATAATCGTATAATTATCACCCTCGAATATAGCTATACTTTTAATTTCGCCTATCTCATTTTTTATCAAATCACAATTTTTAACATCCTTGAGGGCATTTTGGTATTCGTATTCAGTAATAAAATAACTTGAATTGCCAGCGTAGAAAGTTCTTATCTCGGGGGGAATAATTAATCCTGGAAGAGGATAATTATCTACAACTGCAACAAAAGAAATAGTTACCAATACTATTAACGGAACTCCTAGGACTAATCTTTTAGCTATTGGTACTGGATTTATACGTGATGAAGAGATTCTTTCTGCAACTATGCAAGCTATTAAAGGGTTAATTATTGTTGGAAGAAAACCTACACTAGCAGTTAAACTAACCAATATTATTTTTTCTTTTAAAGTATTTAGATTTAGTTTTTTGTTTAAAATAAAAAATAGTAAGAAAGAAATGGCTATTAAGGCGAATACAGGCACATCGTATCCACCGCCCTCCTTTAATGTATAAGAAACACCTATTAAATCTAATATATTATTAGCAAGTGAGATTAAAAAAATATTCACCATATATAAGATAAATACTGTAATCGGCACAAGTAATTTGAATAGCCATGATAGCAGAACAATTAAATTAAATACTGAGCCTAAAAATATAAAAAACAGAATGAATATTAATCTCTTAGTATTTTGTATGTTACCCAGCATCCAGTTTAATATCGCAGAAAATGAAAAAACTACCCAAAATAAAATTGTGTAGCTTAAGGGGTATTCTGAGGGATGTAAAATCCAATTACCTAGGAATTGGTCGCTATGAACATAACTTAGCAGTCCAAATAAAAGGAAGGTAGGTATAGCCCAACCAAATATTAGAAAACTTGTTTTTAATTTGGTTATCATAATGAAATTTGCAATTGTAACGAGTGAGCTTACTCCTAAAGTTAATGTATAACGCTTTTAGAATCCTGAAGGAAAAACTCGCTGTTTGCCTCAAAATCTACTGAGGGTGGGAAAAAAATAGGAGGTCTGCCGCCTTCACCATCACCGCCATCGCCGCCTCCACCCTCGCCGCCTTCACCCTCGCCGCCTTCACCCTCGCCGCCTTCGCCGCCATCACCGTCACTTTCATCTGCGTCTCTTAGGCTTAATACAGAACTTGGGGCTAATTCCTTTTAGTGAGCGAGTCTTTAGCATCACTTAATAAAGATTCTTGAGAATTTGTTATCCCTGTCAACAAATCTTTTTCTGCAGAAGAATCCGTTGTCAAGGTAGAAGTGCTTGGGTTTACTAAGTTGCTAGACTCAATTACATCTGAGTCGAATGGCGTCATTTCAATTGAGCTATCAAGAACAGGAATACTGAAACTTCCTGAACTATTGATTAGATCGCTATATTCTAAAGGATTGTAACCATCCAAAGGATTTTTTGTTTCTAAAATTCCGTTACTTGGGCTAAAAGCTTCTTGAGATAATTCTTTATAACTCATTTCCCTACCTTTATTAGCTTCTTTTAGGTGATTGGCTTTTTTATTATCACCCTACAGCTGGGTATAGTAGATGGTTATCAAGTAGTTAGCAAGCGTAATTAAAAAGCTCAAATTTGTTTTTATTACACATTTTACAAGCATATTTAGCCAAAATAGTTCAATATTCGCCGTTAGGGTTTATACATCTCTCGTTTATTAGTTTTTCTGTTTATTTACAGTCAAAAAAAGTAATAAGCTGTGCTTTCTTTGACAAGCAATCTCACACCCTGACTCTACATCTTCACTATGTAGGAATTGCAGGTATTTGAACTGGAATACAAAAAGCAATTAGCTAATTATTTCCTAATACCAGTTCTTTATAAAGATGCGCTAAATAAAGCTTCGAGAATGTGGTCATAAGAGGTGAGAGAAATAATCACGCTCCCACTGATTTTTTCCAACAGGTTTTACACCAGGAGCGGTAATTAAACGTCCCCCGAATAGTCTTTAACCCAAGACGAGTTTCGTCTTGACACATATATCTGAGTCGTTTACCTTCTCCGAATTCTTCTTGCAAGAATTTGAGGGCTAAAGGAAGTTTTTTTTAAAGTGAGATTGGCTTTGTGGATGCTGTCCACTCCTGTTTGGCACAGGTCAGTACGCCCCTACGGTCAACAAGCATTAGCTCCAATATATAAAAGCTTTTCCCTAGAACGATATCCAATAAACATAGACATGGAAACTCACGGACCATCTTGACAAGGACGAACTAAAAATGCCGTAATTTGGGAGCACGGAAACTGTAAAGTAACCCGCACTCATGAGATGAGAATCTGCAAAACATAGGTAAAGTGAGACGTCAGAAATGAATAGCTCACATAAAAAGACCCAAGACCCAAGTCTTGGGAAGATAATTTATTATTTAACACACACACACTAGCACGTTGCTCTCCGTGCCAAAGTCATTAGGAGTACTCATTAACTCACATGAATATTACTTAAAGGCCTTAGTGTGAGTTTAATAACCTTTTATCAGAGTACTACTAACACTCTGTTACTAGTGTGATATCGATCTTGTTTTTATTGCGACCAAAGTTTGTTAATTTAATCGCTGCAGTCACATAACCCGTGCCATAATTCTGCTATAAATACTAGCTCCAATATGTCAAAGGCTTTTTCCTAGAACGATATCCAATAAACATAGACATAGAAACTCGTGGACCATCTTGACAAGGGCGAACACTATGAATTCTTCCAGAATCAAATAGAATCAATTCTCCAACTTTTGGTTTAATTTTTAATGTCGCACTTGGTAAACTGTTGCGATCAATGATCCCTTCATATTTGTATTCTCGATCCCTTTGTGGAACGGCTCCCAGGCGTTTATCGCGAATTGCTTTTCCTGTCGAGATAGATGGCTTCAGTTCCCAAACCTCTAACTCACCTCCAGATTTAGGAGTTTGTAGATAAATGTTTGCAGATAACTGAGTAATAAAATTGTCAAAGGGATGAGCCGGAGGAATACCAACATCCAAGATATCCCGCGCAAAGATATCTTGGTGGGGTGGTAATTCAAAATTATCCTCGAATACACGACAAATTCCAGCCAACATCGTTTGATTGTGGACATTTTCAATGTGAGCACCCGGTACCCAGATTTCTTGTAATTCAAGTCTGAGTTTATCGAGGGGTGACAAATGAGGAAAACAGGTTTGTCGAAGACTTTGGATCGAAACTTGAGCTTGCTCGTAATAACATTTGAGCATTTCTAAAGAGCAACTAGTTTCAAAAAAAGTAATCCCAGTTCTTTGTACTCCTACATCTGGTACTCTTTTATAACGCTCTAAAGTTCTTTCTTTGATGAGTTCTTGACTAATTTTCTTTGCTTCTCGAGCGGGGTAATAATTAGGAATACGTAGTACAAGATATTTACCATTTAATAGATCGATTAAGTCATTTGATTTTAGTTTCTGGGATATTTTTATTAATACTTTTTGGACTTCTTTATCCCGCAAGCGCAACCCGTATATTCCATATTTTTCATATGATGTTTTCCAAAATTGCAGGGAACTAGGGGATACACCTAAAATTGTCTGTATTTCTTCATAAAAGTAGCCTTGATAAACAAGCTTAACTGCTAATGCTTTTCTTACTTCATTAGCTTCTGGGTGGAGAGCGATAAATTCTTGCAATTGGGCTACACATCGAGAAATTTTTGTGTAGTCTATCATCTCTTCCGCCTTTTCTATAGCCTGTAGATGCAGATTCACCATGGTCTTTTGCTAGAGTGGCACAGCCATAAGTATTTTCGCTTACTGCTTTAAAAAAATCAAATTGAAACCTTGTTTTAATATTCTGTTTTTATGTGTGTATAATTTGTATTTTTGCGAACGCATGAAAACACTGAGAACAATATAAAAAATGACTTAAAATATTATGTACAAATACTTCTAGGAATTTAAAATTAGACAATACTCGATATATAGCTATACTTTATTTATTAGTTGATAATCTTATTTTAGAATTCGCTCGAACTGAAATTTATAAATTCTTAGTGACAATCAAAAGTTATTATAAATATATTTAAATATAGGTATTCTCTGCAGATTTTCAAACGAATAGATTCCTTATAGATGCGATACATTACCTATTTACAATATTATTTTGATGAATGACAGTACTTACGCAAACACGACGATAAATTAGATTTTCGCGATTGCTTTTTTACGTCGCCCGTGCGTAAATCATAAATTATTTAGGATTGCTATAGCTTATGAATAATAATGAATAAAAATAAATAATGTTAGTAGTTAACTTTTTAAGGATTTATACAATATTTTAATTAATAAAAATAGACTTATAAACTACTAGTAATAAATGCGTAGTAAGAATGATTATATAACAAAAAAATTAAGTCAGAAGATTTATTTCAACGATATATTCAAGATAAGTGTAACAAAATATTTAAATATAATTGCGGATAAAAATCAAGCAACAATATATGCACACTTATCGTTAATTATGGACTTTTTAGATATTTATATTTCATGTTTAATAATCATTAACAAACAAAGTTATGATGAAAAACTGTACAAGCTATATAATGGCAGGAAGGTCAAAAAACAACATTAATTTTGACAATTATCTCTTGATTAGCAATGAAAATAGTGGAATAAACTTCGTTAAGTTGATGATTGTGGGAATCTATCGTTAAATGCTTAATTGCTAACTTAAGAGTAAGCTTATCTGGTTGAATGCCAGATATTTTGAGAGGTGTGTAGGAAGAGTTCAATCATTCTATTTGTTGATGTCAATTTCCTAGAAAATTGCAATCAATTTGACTGACTATCATCTTTTTCGTTTTCCCCAGTAAATTTTTGGATAAATAGTGGAAGACACCATATCGAATGCAAAGACATCATCTAGTATATGGCTGCAAAAAATCAAGTTATCACTAACTCCGCAGTTTTGAATTATATTCTAGATAAAAATTCTAAAAATGAGGGAAAACATTTCAAGCTGTATGGATTATAAGTTTCACATTTGTATTGATTACCTCAGGTTCAACCTTCGTTTTTGCAGACTAAATGTTTGATATTTCATTCGTATAAGCCTGACCAAAACAGGTTGGATTAATCTATGCAAGAAAATTTCCACAGAGAATACCTTATTTATTGAATACTGTTTGGTGTAAGCATTCATTTAAGTTGGGAAGTCTTTGCAAATTAAACCTCATTCCCATCCATATCTATAATTTGTAATTGGGTCAACGCTCAAGTTTTCAAATTGGATGTGGTTGATTAAAAAAATTAAAATCCGCATTTGGGTGAATTTAAACTCAGTCGGATTGAACAATTCTCCTTTCAAATTTGGGCATTGGTTAATTATTAATGAGTAAATCGACTGTTATGAATGATACCTGGCGACCTGTGCCAGCAAATTTAACTCTGTTGCAAGATGAGATCCACGTTTGGCGAATCAATCTTGATATACCAGAAGAAAGGGTACAACAGCTATTAGAAACATTATCAACAGATGAGGTCGCTCGTGCTGACCGATTTTATAAAGAGCAACATCGCCAAAGGTTCATCGCCGGTCGTGCTACGCTGCGCAGTATTTTGGGTCGTTATTTGGATATAGAACCACAAAAATTAGAGTTTTGTTATGAGCCTTTAGGTAAACCTGTTTTAGCGGAGACTTGTGGAGGAAATCAACTGCACTTTAATTTATCTCATTCTCAGGATTTAGCATTATGTGCAGTTAATCGCGATCGCCCAATTGGGATAGACCTAGAGTATATTTCGCCAATTTCTGATGTTCTCAACCTTGCAAAACAGTTTTTTTCTCCTAAGGAATATTCAATAATGCGATCGCTTCCACCGCACCAAAAACAACAAACCTTTTTTCGCTATTGGACTTGTAAGGAAGCTTATTTGAAAGCAACGGGTGCAGGGTTAGCACAGTTACAAGAAATTGAAATAAATCTCTCCCCTGGAGAAAGCGCCAAATTGAAAACAGATTCTAACTGGAGTTTACTAGAACTAGTTCCCCAAAGAAATGCTGTTGCTGCAGTTGCAATTAAGGGTTCTGGGTTTAGTTTAAAGTGCTGGCAATATTCATAAAATTGAGGGGTGGGGAATTGGGAAGTGTATTTAGCAAAGGAATAGAGGAAACTAAGGGAGTGAGGGAGAAAAATACTCGATCTTATACCCACAATTCCAATTGCGAACACTAAGCAATACTTACTTTACCTAATTCCTAATCCCCAATCGCCATTCGCCGCTCGCGGCGCGCGGGCTCACCCAATCCTCCATCACTGCATCTCTACCCATTCGATAATACGGTTCCATACCCACCAGGGGTCTGGGTCATTGGCTTGTTGCTGACCTTTTTTGCTATTTATATAACCAATATGACCGCCATATTTGGTTAATAGTAAATCAATTGCTGGGTTCCCACTACAAGCAGTTTTTAAGTCATCAACAATATCTGGGAGAAAAAATGGATCGTCTTCGGCATAAATAATCAAAGTTGGTTTTAAAATGTTTGGCAGTAACTGCAAAGCACTGCTGGCATCATAGTAAGATTCCACACTGGGAAAACCCAATCGATCAATTACTAACTCGTGATCGAAGCCCCAAATACTCCGAGCACGTTTGATCGCATCCGGGTCTAAGCTTCCAGGGTGAGCCTCATGGATCTTCCAAGCAAGTTGTTTCAAATTTTTGGCAATTCTGGATTCAACGAATTTGCCAAAAGGATAGGAAACTAAGTAAGCTAAGGATCGCTTAGAGTCCAAGTTAGGGCAAACTGCTGCAACTCCACCAATATCATCAGATTGAATTCCAATATCGGTAGTTTGTTTTTTGAGTTCTGTTGCTGCTTTATTACCCCATAAAGCTAATTGTCCTCCCAAGGAATAACCAACGAACCAATACTTTGCTGGACAACCAATTGCTGCAGCACCTGCTGCTATGCGAACAAAATCATCCCCCTCAAATAAACCATCACTAGTTAAAGTGGGGGATAGTTCCGCTGATTTACCATGGGCGCGCCAATCAAATAAAATCACTGCATAGCCGCGATTATATGCTTTACGTGCCAAAATCCTGAGTGACCACTCACTTTCAAGGTCGCCCGTAATGCCGTAGGTGGCGATAATGGTACCGCGAGGATTTTCGGGGATCGCAACCAAGCCGTATAAGGGTACATCTTGGAATCCGCGAAAAATATGTTCTTTATAAGGCAAATCGGGACTATTTGAGGTTTTTTCCCAGTATTTTTTGCCCCACAAAGCAGAATATATAGTCATTCGCACACCATTTTGTAAAAACCGAGACGGTTTATAGGCGGCATTACACAACATATTAGTAAAGTTCTATCTAATGACTCACAATCCTTTTATCTTAATATTTATGTTATATTTAAATTCTTTTTTATAATCAAGACAGCAGTCTTTGTAATTCCCAAAGATTCTTATTTATCCTTAATAAGTAGTAATGATTTTTTAATAATGCCAAGAATTCTTGTCATAGATGATGACCCGGCGATTTCAGAATTAGTTGCTGTCAACTTAGAAATGGCTGGTTATGATGTCAGCCAAGCGGAAGACGGTATTAAAGGTCAAGCATTGGCACTCCAATTGCAGCCAGACCTGATCATGTTAGATTTAATGTTACCTAGAGTCGATGGATTTACGGTTTGTCAAAGATTGCGTCGAGACGATCGCACTTCGGAAATCCCGGTGTTGATGCTGACAGCTTTGAGTCAAACTCAAGATAAGGTAGAAGGTTTTAACGCTGGGGCAGATGATTATCTCACTAAGCCCTTTGAAGTGGAAGAAATGCTGGCTAGGGTACGGGCATTATTGCGACGTACTGATCGCATACCACAGGCTGCGAAGCATAGCGAAATTCTTAACTACGGACCTTTAACCTTGGTTCCAGAAAGGTTTGAGGCGATATGGTTTAATCAGACTATTAAGTTAACACACCTGGAGTTTGAACTGCTACATTGTTTGTTACAACGTCACGGACAAACAGTTTCTCCCAGTGAAATACTCAGGGAAGTTTGGGGTTACGATCCAGATGACGATATTGAGACCATTCGCGTTCATATTCGCCACCTGCGAACTAAATTGGAACCAGATCCACGCCATCCCCGGTACATTAAAACAGTGTATGGTGCAGGTTATTGTTTGGAATTACCAAGCAGTCCCCCATCAGATGCAAGTGTAGCTGCGTCGGAGGTCGAATAAATAACGGTGAACTCTGGGGCGCAAATAGCAAACATTGGCACTCCCGTTCACCGGGTTTTTACTGAGTGCCAAATCTAATGTTTATTCTGAATTTTTTCTCTGATTTTTTTATTGATTTTTTTTAATTCATCAAATCAATGGCGACGGAAAGGTTTTTCTAGTCGTAAAGTTTCTAATTTTTGGAAAAACCTCAATGAGGAATAGAGGATTAAACCTGAAAATTAAACTTATAAGTAAGAGTTAATCATCGTTATATTTGACATATCGGCATGCAGATAGCATCTTTTCTCCGATAGTCAACTCCTTCTTTGTCCCATCGAGAGTATATCCCCCCTTCTGATAAAATTTTCGCGCTCTGAAATTATCTTCAAGTACCCAAAGCACGATACTCTTAACTTTACGTTGCCAAAGTTGTTCTTCACCAAACTTCATCAAATCTTTGCCAATCCCATATCCCCACATCTCAGGTTGGACGTAAATCGCGTAGATTTCACCTGCTTCCGATACATCTTGATCGCGACTAATACCCAAGGATATCCAACCCACAAGCTTTCCATCTAGCTGATAAACTAATGTATTTGTCAATGACTTGGATAAAGTGCTTAACCATCGCTGGGTTCTATTTTCTACGGACAAAGCTGTTAAATGTGAGTCAGGAACAATTCCGCTGTAAGCAATTTCCCATGTATGGATATGTATCTGAGCAATTGCAGATGCATCTTGGATAGTAGCTTGTCTAATCATCTACTTTTCTACTGAATTCCAATGCAATCGGGTATACAAGAACGATCGCATTAGTGTAATAAACAATTTGGGAAACAAAGACAGTAAAGAAGAAATCTATCTCCCCAACCATCTTCATTTCCCAATAATGAATTGAATTTGTTGTGTTCTTAGATTTAAAATTTTTGACTACAGCATTTACTAAGGAGCCAAAGCATTTCCGCGGATTAAACTACCGATAGTTTTAGCTGTAATTTTCATCTGTGTAATTGGATTAGCCGGGACAACAGTCTTATAAAGATAGCTGTCAAAGGTTAATCTCTGTACGTCAAGGTCATCGCACATTTCCACAAATGCTTCACGGGTAGCATCGGAACGATAAAATACCCTTTGCAGAATATCCAAAACTTTATAGGTGAGTCCGTACTTCTTATCCCACCGCTTCAAATAAAGCTTCAGTTCTGCTTCTGTAGGAATACGAGTTCCACCATTAGAAATTTCAACGATGGTTTCAGCACACATCCGTCCGGATTTAGCTGCAAAGTAAATACCTTCTCCTGAAGACTTGGTAACATAACCAGCAGCATCACCAACCAAAGCAACTCTACCAACTACGCGACGAGGACGAGGATGCTCGGGAATTGGATGAGCTTCTACCTTAATAATTTTACCGCCAACTAATTTCTTAGCAGCACGGGCACGGATCCCAGCTTGTAATTGCTTAATACTGGCTTTGTGCACCTGCATGGTACCAGTACCCACAGCAACGTGGTCATATTTGGGGAATACCCAAGCATAGAAGTCGGTAGAAACGTCATCACCAACATACATTTCTGCCAAATCTTCGTAATACCCCATCATCTCCTGAGGTAAACGAATCCGCTCTTGGAATGCGATCGCATAGTTGTAATCCCCTGCATCAATTTCTTTTGCGATTCGGGAATTAGCACCATCCGCACCAACAATTAAATCAACCTTCAGAGTTTTGGCAATACCTTTTGCCGCACCTTCAGAATGATCTATGTAATGAATAGTATATGGCTGTGTCTTATCTGTAGGAATATCAAGTTTATTAACGGTAGCATTAATTAAATTTGCACCTAATTTTGCCGCCCGATTACGCAAGTAGCCATCAAGTACCTCACGGCGACACATACCGATATATTCGTCTTGATTGACTAAGTTGATATCAACCTCCCGATTAGAAGGCGAAATCATCTTCATTTTCCGCACTTGACGGTCGATAATGTCTGGAGGAAGTTCGAATTCACTCACCATGCACAGAGGAATAGCTCCACCGCAAGGCTTAGCATTATCTAGTTTGCGCTCAAATAAATAAGTTTCAATTCCAGCTTTTGCTAATACTTCAGCAGTGCTCGAACCAGCTGGACCTGAGCCAACAACAGCAACCCTCAGACTCAAAGGTTTTCTCCCTATCTTGATATCACTCGAAGCATGTTACCACGGTATTTTGACTCATTTTGCGCCTAAGTGGGGAGATTCAAGTCAAATGCAACATTCCTTAAAGTTTCGCAACAAATGTCAGCATAAGAAGCAGGTATTTAAAGGTTTGCTATTATTCGCTTAGATATTATGCATTGAAAAACCTAATTCTTGTTAATTTTTTAAAAAAACTAATTAATCAAAAAATTAATTACTTAAAAAATTAATTGCTTCATCGCACCAAGCAATCCAATCTTCTTCGCATCTCAAACCTCTACGCAGTGTCAGGTATTGATATTTTTCAGATAATTGACAATTATCGATATCCTGAAAATATTCAGCTTCAATTTCTTGATAAGTTAACAATCTCTCCCAATGGTGCTGACGCTGCTCTCCTAAGATCTGAATCATCACTTCTTTAGGTACTAAGTAACCAGCAAATAGCTTAACTAAAATTTCTTCCTTCGCTGGTGATATTCCAGTTGGTTGAGCGATCCAATCCTGAAGAGTTTGCTTTCCTAAATCTGTAATTGAAAAGACTTTTTTGTCTGGACGACCTTCCTGAGCGATTTCCTCAGCTTTAATCCAATTTGACTGTTCTAATTTACGGAGTTCTCGATAAATTTGTTGATGAGTTGCTTTCCAGAAAAAACCTACGGAACCATCAAATTGCTTAGCTAGATCATAGCCACTACTTGATGAATCACATAAGGAAGCTAATATTGCATGGGATAAGGACATATTACTCTCACTTCTTGCCTAAATAATTTTTGCTCCTAATTGTTGAATATGCATTTTATTGCATATAAATTAAGGATACACAAATTTAACCCATAAACAAGAATATAAATAAGTCATATCTCATAACTTTCACCAATGTTATTAAAATGAACTACGTGTAGCCGTCTACGACTGTTCACGCATTAGCGTGCGGGCAAGCTACACGTTTCTGACGCTTCGTTTGAGCAACTTGCTTAAAACTTCCGCAATAAGTAGAGGTTTTCTCATCGACGTCTGTAGAGGCACGTTCCATACCCCTGTCTTGGAAAATTGCTCCACTTGGGGAAACCCCAAGACCGCATTTTCCGCTTGCATAGTTAAGCATTACCATTGCGGCAGCGACATCTCTATCACACCGATATCCACATTGCTCGCAATGGTGTTCTCGCTCAGACAACGTTTTCTTTTTCTGATGACCGCAATTAGGGCAAGTTTGAGAAGGTTTTACTTTCTTGGTTGGAATCTCAACATAAAACCCTCCAGCTTCGGTAACCTTATACTCGATCAAATCTTTTAAGTTACCAATACCAACATCGAGTAAAGACCTATTTAAACCGGACTTTTGACGTTTATTCTTACCTTTCGATTTGCGTGTCATCCCTTTAAGATTTAGCTTTTCAGTTGCTACCAGGCTATTACAGCTAACTATCTGTGTAGAAACTTTGTGTTGCCAATCTTGTCTTTGACGAGCTACTTTTGACTGTATTTTAGCTACAGCTTTATTTGCTTTTTTCCAGCGACGAGAAGCTTTAACTTTTTTCTTGAAGTTTGGAGAACGCTTACGACGACTGGTTTTAGCGATTTTGTTGATTTTATTCTGAGCAGTTTTAACAAATCTAGGATTACTTACTATATCGCCGTTGGAATCAGCGATTGCGTGGTGAGTACCAAAATCTAAACCAATCGCACCTTTATCAGTCTGATATCGGATAGGTGTGCAACCAACAGTGATTGAAGCGTACCATTTACCTTGCTTAAAAATAATTGTGCAAGTCTTTGGTGTTCCCCAGTCACGCGCTTGACCACGCATTTTAATATTACCCAAGTTAGTAATTTTCAGGTAACCGTTCTTCCCGTTGGTACAAGCCTTCCAGCCAGATTTACAGGGATAAGTCCATCCTTTATATCTACGACTGGCTTTAAATTTTGGATATCCAGACTTAAGTTTAAAAAATCGTTTGAATGCAAAATCAACACGTTTAACAGTGTCTTGCAATGCATGACTACCAAGTTCTTTATACTCTTCCCACTGCTCTTTGAATTCTGGTAAACAATTTTGCTGATCGTAATAATCAACAGACTTACCAAATTTTTTATAAGAAGTCCTACGATGCTCAATGCAAGCGTTGTACAGGTCTTTGTGTAACCTACGCCAGTAATGCATCTTATCATTTTGAGTTTTTGACGGGTAAAGTCTAAAAGTAATTCGTTTGGTAGCCATAACAACATGACCTGCGGTCACGCAATACCTACGGTACGCTCACGCTAGCCGCTAACGACCTATCTGTTATATTGGCTATTATAGTCATGCGGTTACACCCTGTCAACATGAAAGCTAGAAAAGGTTCTCATAGTGTTTTTAGTGTACGGTTGCACTTTGTCTTTGTAACTCATTATCGACGCAAAGCATTAAACGCAACAATGCTTGACCGTCTTAAGGGAATGGTCAAGCAAGTGTCAGAAAAGATGGGTTGTGAATTAATAGAGTTTAATGGTGAAACAGACCATATCCATATATTGCTAGATTTCCATCCTAAAAACTCAATAGCATCTGTTGTGGGAAGTTTAAAAAGTTCTACAGCACGAATGTTAAAAAAAGAATTCCCACAAGAGGTGCAAAAGCATTACTGGGGAAAAGTATCTTTTTGGTCTAATTCTTACTATGTAGCGTCTTGTGGTGGTGCGCCGATTGATGTTTTAAAAACATATATCCAAAGCCAAGAATCACCTTAGCCGGAGCGCTATCCTTCCCCATTCCGCGTCGCTGTTCACGCACTAGCGTGCGGATGAGAATGGGGACTGTCGCGCAATACGTTCAAAATCCCACCTTAAAATAAATTTCAACACGCTTTATGTCGCCGCTCTAGCGAACAAGGCTCATAGAATAAGTAGGTTAAAATCCACTATAAACCTTACCTAGTCTGATAAATCAGACTTATCCTATTAGCCTGGGAATTTATTCCAAGGCGATCATTGAGAATGCTGCAAGATATCAGATATTCGATAATGTTATTTATGGGATCGCATCTAGAAAAACTGAAATGATAAAGATTTAAAGATTTGTGTTCTTTCCAAAAGCTTGAATTTTATTGGATAAATGGCGTAAATCAAGAAAGAAAAATTATCGGTAATACAAATTGTTGTTAGCTGAATTTGCTCCACTTGCTTTAATCGCGATCGCATCTACAGGTATAAATAAACTGCAATCTCTTTGTGTGTCTTCGTCAGGAATACCAAAAGATAGTGCAACTATTTGGGTTCCAGAGTCTTGTGCTGGAATTACAGGAACACAAGTTTACAATACTTCCCTGAAAAAACACGTAGCCAGTTTATGGTACAACCAAAAGGCATTTGTTTTTTGTTTGGCTACAGGTGCAGTCGTGAGATTAATAGCACCTTTACTAGGAAATAAATCCAGCGATCCCGCAGTGTTGGTGATTGACGAAAAAGGACAATTTGTCATTAGTTTGTGTGGTGGACATCAAGGGGGCGGGGATCGATTAGCACAACTAATTGCTACAAAAATTGGCGCAACGCCCATATTAACTGGTGCTTCAGCTAGTTTAGAATTACCAGCTGTGGATATGTTGGGAGTTCCCTTCGGTTGGTGTAGGGGTAAAGGAGACTGGACTGCTGTCAGTGCATCTGTAGTGAGGGGCGAACCTGTACAAGTAGTTCAAGAAGCTGGTTCTACTATATGGCGAACAGCAAAGGGTGTGGAAAAATCTTCTCTGTGTTTTGAAGAAACTGTTGATACTACAGCTAAAATTTGGATTACTTATAAGTCTTTTACAGATAAAAATTCTACCCATAAACCTTCTACCCATAAATCTTCTACGCAGAATTCACCATTTAAACTCAAAGATCAGAATTATACTGAGCAACCTGAAAAATCAATAGTTACCTGGTATCCAAAAGTTTTGTGGGTTGGAATTGGTTGCGAACGAGGAACGCCACGAAAGGTAATAGAAGCTGCAATTAAAAATACTTTTCAAGAATATCAACTAGCAAAAGATGCGATCGCAGGTATTGCCACCATTGATATTAAATCGGATGAAGTGGGTTTAGTAGAATTGTGCGCAAACAATAATTTACCCCTGAGAACTTTTAGCCGCGAAATTCTCAAAAATATATCGGTACCCAATCCTTCCCAAATAGTCGCGAAGGAAGTGGGAACACCTAGTGTAGCCGAAGCTGCAGCTTTATTGGCTGCTTTAATTCCTTCCCACACTGACAAGGAATTAACTGACAAGGAATTAACTGAAGAGATATTGAATTCCAGTCAGGGGAAAACCAAAGGGGAAATGCTAATTCCCAAACAGATTTTTCGTTTAGAAGGACAACCTGGTGCAGTGACAGTTGCTGTCACCAAATCGGAAAGAGAATATACAGGTAGAAAAGGCAAAATTTTACTTGTAGGTACTGGACCCGGAGAATTACAACAAATTACACCCGCAGCCAAAACTGCGATCGCATCTGTGGATGCAGTCATTGGTTATGGTCTTTATCTCGATTTAATTAGCCCTTTGTTAAGAACAGGGCAAATAATAGAAGCATTACCAATTACAAAGGAAAGACAACGAGCCCAAAGAGCAATTGAATTGGCTAATTGGGGTTTAAGTGTAGCTGTTGTTTCCTCAGGTGATTGTGGAATTTACGGTATGGCGGGATTAGTCCTGGAAGAATTACAAGTTTGTGGTTGGGATGGGAAAACTCCTGGGATCGAAATTTTTCCTGGTATTACTGCTTTGCAAGCAGCAGCTTCCCGGGTAGGAACGCCATTAATGCATGATTTTTGTGCCATCAGCTTAAGCGATCTACTGACGCCTTGGGAGGTAATTGAAAAACGTTTACAAGCTGCTGCTGCTGCCGATTTTGTCACAGCTTTATATAATCCCAAATCGAAAACCCGTACGGAACAATTAACAATCGCCACAAATATTTTTTTACAACATCGCAATCCAAACACAACAGTTGCAGTAGTTCGTTCGGCTTATCGCGAAGACGAGCAAATTACTATCACTACTTTAGATAAATTATTGGATGTTTCTGTGGATATGCTAACTATAGTTTTAATTGGTAACCAAAGTACACGTAACTACTGTGAATGGATGATAACTCCACGAGGGTATATTAATTAAGTCAAAAGTAAAAAGTAAAAAGTCATTAGCGGATCCGTAAGGTAGCGGCTCCGTAGGTAGCGCAGCTATAGCTATAGCGTGTCCGTAGGACATAATACAGAAGTCAGGAATCAGGAGACAGGAATCAGGAGGTTGATTAAAACGAAATAAATTCATCTCCCATTACCTATTACCCATTACCCATTACCCATTACCTATTACTCATTACTCATTACTCATTACTCATTACTCATTACTCATTACCCATTACCCATTCTCATTACTCATTACTCATTACTCATCTTCTATCAAGTAGGTCTAAGTATATAGTTAATAGAACTACAAACAAAAGATAGAACAATTGAACCCAACAAAGCTGCTATTGGTCCTTCAATGATAAAACCATAGCTAGGAGTCAAGACGCTTGCAATCCAGAGAGTAAAACCATTAACCACAAATGTAAATAAGCCAAAAGTTAATAAAGTAATTGGAGAAGCTAAAACTCTCAGAATTGGTCGAATAATAGCATTGACAATCCCAATTACTAATGCAGCTAATAAGGCTGTCATAAAATTATCAACTTTAAAACCAATATTGATGTAATGAAGAATACTAGAAGTAATAAGTAAGGCAAAAGCAGTGCCTATCCAAGTGAATAAAAAACGTCGCATAACCTTTTTTAATTAATCAGCGGGAAGTAAGAATTATCTGATACATGAGTACTTATTGCACCCCAAAACCTCAAAATCAATACTTTAATTAAAATCAATGCTTTAAACTAAAGACTGACTTGTCCTGCATCAAAACAAGCAAAGAATATCAGTATATGACTTCCCTACAGAAAAATGTGGAAAAATAACTCTCTTCCTGCTGTCAATTCGATGTTGGGGAATAGTAATCGGGAAAAATTAGTTTAATATATCAGAATTATCCCACCTATAGGCTGTGTACTGTAAAACACTACCAATCTTACTTTAGGTTAGCGTCTAATCTGTCGATTAATAATTTGCCAAGTTGCTCCACCAACAACGCCATCGGCTTCTAATCCGTAACGTTTTTGTAATGCCTTAACTGCTGTTTCTGTTAGGGAGCCAAAGTCTCCATCTATACCAGTTTTCAGGAAACCCAGTCTTTTTAATTGTTTTTGTAATTTTAATACTTCTGCACCACGCATTCCCAAACGTAAAATTGGAAATCCTTGTGCAGTATATTGAATTTCAGGTTTTTTAGAAGAACTGGGTTTCTTACTAGAAGATGAAGTGGAGTTTTGATTTGATGATGGACTTTTTCTCGCGGGTTTCTTTCTCGGAGGTTTTACTGGTCTTGGTTCTGGACGAGTTGGAATATTTCGGGTAACTTCTTCAGAATCGATCTCATTTCCTCTAATAGTCGCGACTTCCGAAGGAACGGGAAAGTCTGAGTTATTATTTCCACTTGCACTTTCTCCAGCAGGTGGAATAGGAAACAAAGTTTCCCAAGTATTATTATCAACAATACCGCTTGGAATTAAACCCGCAGCGACCTGAAAACTAGAAACGGCGTTAGCGGTATTTTTGTCATAAACTCCATCTACTTCCCCTGAATAAAAATTCAAGAGTTTCAAAGCTGCTTGCAATTCTGAAACAAATGCTCCTTTACTACCCACTTGTAAATTTGGGCGAGAAACTTTTCCTTTAATAATTACTTGGTAATTTGGCTCTTGTGCACCAACTGAGACAGCACTAACAGAGCCGATCGCCAAAGGTATTAAAGAACAAAGTAATAATAAATGAAATTGACTGCTAGGAGATATATTCAATGACAATGCTGAGCGCAAGCTGTTGAAAATACTTGCTTTCTCCATCGCGATCGTGGAATTAGTCCCCGAATACTTCATGCTTTACAGTTTTGAAATATAGTTTTGAAATTTTTCTAGAGTTGGTGAATCATCCTAGATTTAATGAATAATTCCTAAAATTAATGAAGAATTATCTCGAAAATTTAGTAATTATTTCTAGAACTGGTAAATATTGCTGAAATTATTCCAATTACAGCGACAGTGTCTTGGGAGTTTATAGATTACAGGATCGAATTGCCTTATGCCAAATGTTAAAAACGTTTCATCTTAAAACTGTTTATAAAAACAAAAAACACATTCACAAACATATTCACACTTTTGGGGTATACACAGTTCCTTTTATCGCTCTGCATAGCTTCAAAAAGAGCAATCTGTCTTGGCTCATGAATCCTGCATTTTTCAATCAAACCACTATACTAATGACACAGTATTAACCGCTTCTTTTTGACCCACTAAGGACACATAAGGTTCCCATAAGTATTTACGAGCACAAGCAAGTGCATTTTCTTGGGTCACAGCGGTAATTTGTTCTTGAAACCTGCGATCAAAGTCTATCCCCAAACCTAAAATCTCATACCAACCATAGATTTGAGCAATTTGGGCGTTTGTTTGCTTCCCGAGGGCGTATTGTCCCAGAATTTTATTCTTTGCTGCAATTAAAGCTGATTCAGAAATTTCTTTGCTTGAAAGTAAATCAACTTCTTTACGTAATCCTGCAAGGGCTGTACTGGTGTTGTTAGGAGCTGTACCCATATAAACTATAAATGAAGCGGGGAATAGTCTAGTGGGGTAAAAAGCCGAAACATCGTAAGCCAAACCTCTTTTTTCCCGTAACTCTACAAACAAACGGCTAGAAAGTCCATTTCCTAAATACGTTGAGATTAACTTTAGGGAAGCATAATCGGGAGAAAGCACCGAAGTACCCAAATAACCCAACATAATAATAGATTGTTGAGTTGCTTGAGGAGTGATTTGATGTTGTGGTGCAGCACTTATATCTGGTAGCTCGAGTTCTGGTGGCTTTGACTCTGTTGTAGATTCCCAATCACCAAAAACATCTTCAACTAAAGCGACAGCTTCATCAGAGGTAATTTTTCCGGCAATACTAATTACCATATTATCCGGACGGAAATAGGTTTTGTGATATTGTTCTATGTCATCCCGAGAAATACTCGCCATGGTCGTCTCATTTCCCAGTACTGACATGGAGTAGGGATGATTTTGATACATTACCTGCCGCAGTTTCTCGAACGCCACCGAAAATGGCTGTTCTTTTTGAGAACGAATATCTTGTAGGGCGATACGTTGTTCGAGTTCTACTTCTGCTTGGGGAAATGTTGGCGTTCGTAAAATTTTGGCAGCCAACTTTAAAATTTCTGTAAAGTCAGTGGTGACGGTTTTCAAGGACAATAAAAAGTAGTCAGGAGTGGTATCTGCACCTAAACTTGCTCCTACTGACTCCACTTTCTCGGCAATTTCCAGACTAGAGAGTCCGGAACATCCTTTGGTTAAAACGGCTGAAAGTAAATGGGCTAAACCTGATTGCTGGGGCTGTTCGTTGCAACTCCCCGCCCGGAAAAAAATCCGCGCTGCGATAATATCACAAGTTGAATTTTCTGAGGATAGCACTACAATTCCATTCGGAAGAACAGTGCGATTGATGGTAGATCTGAGCAGCGAGATTGTTGTCATTTGTGTTTTGTCCTTTGTCCTTCGTCACAAGCCATTAAACACTAGTCAAAAATAAAAACTAGCGAACAATCTACATTTAATGACTGATAACGTTTATTAGGGTTTCAATATACCCACCGCATAATTACTCGGTGAGAGGTATTCTTGGGCGATTTTTTGCAATTTTTGGCTGTCAAAGGACTGAATTTTTTCGGGATATGCAACTGCAAGCTCAACCTCAGCTATTGTGTTGTAATAACCATAAAGACCCGCCAGTTGATTGGGGGTTTCAGTAGAAAAGGCATAATCGTTACATAGTAGTCGTTGAGAACGAGTAATTTCTTCTTCGCTCAATCCAAAAGAAATTAAATCTTCCAAATGATTGCGAATTAGTAACTCCACCCGTTCCAGATTTTTTGAATCTAACCAAGCTGTAATGGTAAATAAACTCGATTCTCTCTGTAAGGCGAAGTTACTATAAATTGACTGCACTAACTGTTGGTTTTCCCGCAAATCTCTAATCAGTCGAGATGTTCGTCCCTGTGCCAATATTGCTGAAAGTAGATCTAAGCCATAAGCTACATCTAAATTTTCAACACCTGGTGTGATCCAGGCCATAATTAATCTAGCTTGTCCTAAGTTGGGCAAACTCATTTCTTGACGAGTAATACCCGACAATACTGGTTTTGTTATTTGCTGTGGTAATTCATAATCAGCACGTTTGGGAAAATATTCGAATGCGCGATCGACTAATTCCAATGCAGAAGTAGATTCTATTCCCCCGACTACAACTACCGTAGTATTTTCCGGTTGGTAGTGAGTGTGATGAAAACATCGCATCGCTTCCGGAGAATGCTGACGTACTTCGCTTTCAGCTCCTAATATTGGGCGTCCGTAAGGATGATTTTGGTAAATATCAGCAGCCAAAGACCGAAAGACCATCCAATCGGGATTATCTTGTGCTTGACGAATTTCTTCCAACACCACATCTCGCTCCCGGAGAAATTCGTCTTCGGGTATTGCCGCATTCAAAACTAATTCTCCCAAATCTGGCAAGGTTTCTTGGAGATGATTTGCCGCTGTCGTTAGAGAATAATGAACGTAGTCATAACTTGTTGCAGCATTCGTGACCCCACCTTGGTTCTCAATTTTTCGGTCGAAGACTCCTGCAGGTAATGTTGGAGTTCCTTTAAAAATCATATGTTCCAAAAAATGAGCAATCCCAAACCAAGGTTTAGGTTCCAAGGTTGTACCAGCACGTACCCAAACATCTGCCACAACTACAGGAGTGGTAGAAACCTCTTGATGTACGAATGTTAGACCATTATCTAATTTGAAAACCGAAGCAGGAAACACGTCTTTATTTCAGTGCCTTAATAAGTTTTGCTGCTTTAAAGGACATTTTTATCCAATTTCTCTGCGATTTTAGCTTTTGTAAACTCATTAGTTAGAGTCTACTTATACGATTAATCTGTGCTTGTTATGGTAACAGGTTCTTCTGATTCAATCTTAATATATTATTAAATACCTTGTATAAAATATAATTATACCCATCTAGTGTTAACGTCTTTTATCAACACCTTCGTATTGAGTTACATAAATAATTTCTTATTATTCACATATGTTACACATTATGTACAACTTCATATAATTTCAAGTCCCATCTTTAATTGTGTTGATATTAGCTTGACATTAAAATTAGTGGTGTAAGCAATGATTAAGAACCAGCATTTAACCCTAAAGCTAAAACCCTGAAATTAGAAATTTAAATTTAAAACCCTAAAACTAGAAATTTAAAACTAGAAATTTAAATCTAAAAACTTAATTCCAAGACTAAATTAAACACCCAAATTAAAATAAACACCCAAATTAAAATAAACACCCAAATTAAAATTAAAGCTCCCAAGCCTACTTACTGGCTCCAGGAGCTAAATTATTTGGGTTAGCCGCAACGCCGTTTTACCTAAGTTTATGACCTGGTAAAACCAGGTGGGCACCTTGCATCTCGTTTGAAGTTTCCGGATACTGGTCCGGTTTACCGCTACAAGACGACTTTGGTTCCCTTACTTATTAAAGTCATAGATCACAAAACTTTAATGGCAGTCACCAACGTCTCAGCCAACCGTCATTATTATAGCCTTTAATCCGAAATTGTCTAGTGGTTATTGGAAACCGGTATATGGCTAACGCCACGCATTAGCGTAGCGTGTTAGCCCGCGCCTATGTCTACGACACGCTTTGCTAACGGCGAACGTCCCAAAGGGGCGCGCAACTCGTAAGGTTATTACCTAGAGCCTGCGGGGATGGCAGATCCGTTCGGAACGTAGCGCAGCTATAGGTAACGTAGTTATAGCCTCTAGCTATAGCTGCGCTAACGACGCAAGCCGCGTGCATTTGTCGCTAGACGCGTCCAAGCCGGTACGCTATTGCTAGCCGCTAACGGTAATTGGCAATTTAAACCAATTATTTCATTGAAAAAAGATTCAAGAGTACCAAATAGATTCGACTTGATGAGCTACATTAAGAGCATCATTGCGGCTCTGAGCATTCAGTAAAACAGTGACATGTCCCAATTTACGTCCGGGACGCGATTCAGCTTTACCATACCAGTGTAGGTTTGCCTGAGGAATTTGCTCTATTTGTTGACATTTTTCTACCCAGTCACTTTCGGAATTTTCTGTTCCCAAAAGATTTACCATGACAGCCCCTGGAGAAGTCATTTTTGTATTACCCAAGGGAAAATCGCATATCGCTCGCAAATGTTGCTCGAACTGAGAAGTTTCACAAGCATCAATAGAAAAATGTCCGCAATTATGAGTGCGAGGTGCAATCTCGTTTACTAATAATCCAGATTCAGCACTCAAGAAAAACTCAATTCCGAAAGTTCCAACTACTTCCAATTTATTTAGGATAGTCGAAGCAATATTTTTTATTTCCTCCACCGTTTGAGATGAAATATCAGCAGGAGCGATCACCCGACGACAAACTTGTTCTTCCTGCTGAGTTTCCACAACCGGATGGATCGCAATCTCTCCAATAGCAGAACGGGTAGCTATTACTCCCAACTCTGTTTCAAAAGGGATAAACTGCTCCAGTAACAAACTTGTGGTGGTTGAATTTTGTTTATAAAACAATAATTTTGCTTTTAAGTCTTTTAAATTTTCAACAATATGAGTACCCTGACCATCATAACCATGACGGCGAGCTTTTATTACTAGTGGCAAACCCAAATGTCGGCAAATTAAATCTTCGCCAGCATCCATATTTACGTCGAATGCTACAAACTTGGGTACGGGTAATCCTAAATCGCACAAAAAACGTCGTTGATTATACTTGTCTAATAAAGGCTTCAATGAATCTAATTTCGGACGGAAAGAAACTCCTTGTTGTGATAATTTTGATAATTGTTCTAAATTAACAAATTCATTTTCAAAAGTAATTAAATCACATATTTTTGCTAAATTAGCCGTTGCGTCGGCATCAGCAACTGAAGCAAACACTGTATCACTAGCGACGCTAACGGCTGGGTCTCGAGCATTGGGCGTTTGTACGATTATTTCTATCGCTAATTTCTTTGCCGCCTTACCGAGCATCCACGCTAGTTGACCGCCACCAATTACACCAACACGCTTTATCGACATCCTTAAAGAATCACTATTTGCTATACTTCACAATTCCATGTCCCCAAATAAATAAAGTTTCATCCTACTCTCTCTTCCCACTGTCGCAATAACATATTTGGAAGCTAATTGAATGTTACCTTGATGCATTACAGCATACCAATAATCTTAGATGATTGTGAAATTTTGAACAGTCA
The DNA here is from genome assembly GCF_030065675.1 of Mastigocoleus sp. MO_188.B34. Taxonomy (GTDB): domain Bacteria; phylum Cyanobacteriota; class Cyanobacteriia; order Cyanobacteriales; family Nostocaceae; genus Mastigocoleus. Next base: position 78,786 of record NZ_JASJDK010000002.1, read on the forward strand.
ATTAGTAAGGGTAGTCGCTACAAACTAAAGAGGGCACTGAGTAACAAAAAATCTAATTTAATTATAAGTAAATATATCCTGAAGTATTCATCTGTAGACTCCAACATGAAATAATTATTACTTACTATTTATCTACTGTTAATAACTTACCATCATGTATCATATTTTTTTTAATTACGTTTAATTAACTATGAATATCTGATGGTTTAGTTTTGATATTTACCGGAAGATTACGATGGAAAAATTTTTATTACCAATTCTAGAAAAATACTGTAACATTAACTACAATCAGTGTAGTTGATGCGAATGCAATAAAAATATACATTACTCAATTGATTTAAATTGTTATTGTAAAGCAATATTTTCTTTTTAGATTACAAACATTGAAGATCATCCCATCAATAAACATATAAAATTTGACAATAAACTTAAATGTAACTGCTTTGTATATACTCCCTTAATATTGAGATTTCTTATCAAATTAACAATAGAGGGGCTCCCAAAAAATAGCCGATTATTATTATTTACTCTGTTTGCATTAGTTACGTTTTTAATTTAATTTAGTTAAGGATTTTAATTTTCTTAAAGAATATTTTTGTTTTGTAAAATATAGATTGCTATAGTTATAGTATGTCTCTTTGAAATTTGGGTAGATTTTATTCTGGTTTTGCTTGCATATTTTCTAGTGTTGTGATTTTATAAACAGATGCAATTGTCTTATTAGTAACTAAGTGAAAACTCTATACTGAAAGTAAGGATTCGGTGTTTATTAAAGTCAATATGTAATATAAGAAATAAAAGCTTCACTGAGCGCGACCAATGACCTCAACCCTATTAAAATTTCCTCGTCTAAATGCTCCAAAAATTCACAGGTTGTCCAATGGTTTGACAATACTTGCGGAGCAAATTCCGGTAGCAGCAGTAAACCTTAGTTTGTGGAGTAAAGTCGGGTCAGCAGTAGAAACTGATACGATTAATGGCATGGCTCATTTCCTCGAGCACATGGTTTTTAAAGGTACCCAAAGATTAGCCGCAGGTGAATTTGAGCGTCGAGTAGAAGAAAGGGGTGGAGTTACTAATGCTGCAACAAGTCAGGACTATACTTACTACTACATCACTACAGCTCCAAAGGATTTTGCCGATTTAGCTCCCCTACAAGTTGATGTTGTAATTAATCCGACAATTGTAGATGATGCTTTCGAACGAGAACGATTGGTAGTGCTCGAAGAAATTAGACGTTCGGAAGATAATCCCCGTCGCCGCAGTTTTCGTCGAGCAATGGAATTAGCATATGAGAACTTACCTTATCGGCGTCCGGTACTAGGTCCAGAGTCGATAATTAGTCAACTCAAGCCGCAGCAAATGCGTGATTTCCACAGTCATTGGTATCAACCCGATGCAATTACGGCGGTAGCGGTGGGTAATTTACCAGAAGAAGAATTGATTGATATTCTCAAACAGGGATTTGAGGATGTCTTTAGTCGTAAGGGAATTCACTTACCCCAAAGTTCTAACGATTATTCCGATGGGATAATTGGTAGTAGCAAGCCTGATAGTGAAAAACCATTTACAGAAATTGTTCGCCAAGAGTTCATTGATGAAAATCTACAGCAAGCGCGTTTAATGATGCTGTGGCGAGTTCCGGGGTTAAATCAACTGGAATTAACTTTTGCGTTAGATGTATTAGCTGGGATTTTGGGTCAAGGACTTACATCCAGACTAGTTAGGGATTTACGGGAAGAGCAAGGATTAGTTTCCTATATCTCTGCAAGTAACATGACTAATAAGTGGCAAGGAACATTTTATATTTCCGCCCATTGTTCGGTAGAAAATTTGCCCTTAGTAGAAGCAGCGATTGTCAAACATATTGCTAGACTCAGTCAGGAGACAATTCAAGAATCAGAAATTGCTCGGGTGCGCAAGCGAGTTGCAAATAGATTTATTTTTGCTAATGAAAAACCCAGCGATCGCGCTGGTTTATATGGTTATTATCAGACTCTACTTGACAATCTAGAAGTAGCTTTTGATTATCCAAACTACATTCAAGCTCAAGAAACTAGTGACTTGATGCAAGCAGCACAGAAATATCTTTCACCAGAGGCTTATGGCGTAATCTCACTCAAGCCAGCAGTATAAATGATATATGCAATATCTACGGGGTACAAATGGAAAAATTAATTATAAAAATGATAAATTACGACCCCCAAGAATGACTCTTGAAGAGTAACTCTTAAAGAGCCAAATTTTGCAATACTAACAATTTTTGTTTTGGCGATCGCCATAGTATAAAAAACAGATTATCTGACTTTTTCTTCCCAGATTATTTCTTGGACGATTCCTTCTGCATTAGTTCTACAAAATAATGCCAGTATGTGTTTGTATAATTTCAGTTATAGTAAATCTGTTTTTATTTTGTGGTGTGTAGCGCTAGCGCGAGGTATATTGTGTTTTCATATGAGTTATAAATGATGAGTTATAAATTATGTTAGCGGCATAACGCATTCTAACAGATATTAGCCCAGCCACCCCGTAAGGCTTAACGGCGCTAGCCCAAAGTCATGAATTATGAGTTGTTTATGTTAGGGCGGTGGGGCGCATTTCACTCACACATTTATAGTATGGTGGTGGGTTGTTTCCCTGGCAAAAGCTAAAATTCAGAATTCCAAACTTCAGAATTCCAAACTTAAAATTCCCCGACCCCAAAATTTAATCTTAATTATGTGGACTGAAATTGACACCCATATAAGCCAAGTTACTGGTAATAAATTCCAAACCCAGAAATGGCGTTCGGTTGGTGGTGGGTGCATCAACCAAGGTTACTTTATCTCTGATGGACAGCACAGCTACTTTGTCAAAATGAACCGAGCAGCCAAACTCGCGATGTTTGAAGCAGAGGCGTTGGGCTTAAAAGAAATTTATGATGTCGGTACTATCCGCGTTCCTAAACCAATTTGTTCTGGGGTCGCCGGTAACTCTTGTTACTTTGTAATGGAGTGGTTAAGCATGGGTAAGGGTAATCCTAAGTCCTGGGAAGAAATGGGACAAAGATTAGCTGCAATGCATAAGTATCATTTAAATACTGGTCGCGAGAAAAAGTTTGGTTGGAATATCAATAATACAATCGGTGCTACCCCCCAAATCAATACTTGGACGCAAAACTGGGTAGAATTTTATATCAAAAATCGATTAGCTTATCAATTTGAGCTTGCAAAGCGGCGCGGTAGTCATTTTCCCCAAGCACAACAGTTACTAAATGCTATCCCCAAACTATTATCAGGTCATCAAGTTCAACCATCATTGGTGCATGGAGATTTATGGGGAGGTAATGCTGGATTTACAGAAGATGGGGAACCAGTAATTTTTGATCCAGCGACCTATTACGCCGATAGAGAAGTTGATATTGCCATGACAGAGCTTTTCGGCGGTTTCCCTGCAGCATTTTATCGCGGTTACAACAAAGTTTTCCCTTTGAATAAAGGTTATGAAAAGCGGAAAATTTTATATAACTTGTATCATATTATCAATCATTTCAACTTATTTGGTAGTGGTTATGTGGGACAAGCAAACAGTATGATTTCCAGGATTTTAGGATAAAAAATGAGTAATAAGTAACAAGTAATGAGTAATGTTAGCGCCTAGCGGAAGCGTACCGGATCCGCAGGTAGCAGTTCCGTAGGTAGCGCAGCTATAGCTAGAGCCTGCGGCGTCGGCGAAGCCTCTAGGTATCGCGCACAGTAATGAGTAACAAGACTTGAAATGACTCATCACTATTTAAGTTAATTTTTTTTGATTTTAATTTTTGGGACTGAATATTTAGTCACACATTACCCATTAACTATTACCAATTACCAATTACCAATTACCAATTACCAATTACCTCTTCCAAAGCGCTCAGGAGATAATTGAGGAATAATATCATCTTCAAAGCTGCTCACCACCCAATTAGCGAAACGCTTTGCTAAGGGTGGAATAATTACTAGAGGGTTACTAAAACCTGAAAAAATGTAGATATTATCTTGTTCGGGAAGGGAACCAATTAGAGGCAAACTATCTTTACTAAAGGCTACTAAACAATGATGAAAGGATCCAGGTAATTTACCGATTACGGGTAAGATATTTTTTATGCGATCGCGTAGCAAGGCTTCACCGTTTGTAGCATCCATATTGCTCTGGGGGTCAGTCAATACATAACTAATTTGACCCAACCGCAAACTTTGATCTAAAAATTGCACGGCTCCAGGATCTAAAATATTACCCAGTTTATTACCTGGTTCATCCCATAATTCATCATTTTTTGTCGATTCTGATTCTAATTGAAACCGTTGTAAATTTGCCGGCATTACCAAAGTACTCAAATGCAGGTCTACAGGTTGAGTTTCAATGATTTCGGCATGGGTGAAGTATATCGGTACATTTATACCCGAGGCTTTTAGTAAATTGCGGCTAAAACCACCAGCGCAAACAGCAATATTGGCAGCATAATAAGTGTTTTTAAGGGTTTTGATAGTTGCAGAATTTCCCCCTATACTTTGTACTTTCTCCAAATTTTGGAATGTGACAACTTTGTCAATCTCGATTTCTCCTCCCGATCGCAAAAAGGCTTGAAGATAAGCTTGGGTAGTTTTTCCTGGATGAATATGACCGTGTTTAACAGTTAAAGCCCCCGATATTGCCTCTGGATTTAATAAAGGTTCCAACTCAGTAGCTCCTTGGGTTGTCAATAATTTTGGAGGAGTTGCAAAACGAGTGTAATCTTCCTTAACTTTTTGGGGATCCATATCAACGGGGATCGTCAATAATAAATCCAATTCGCGAAATTCAGTATTTCCTGACAATTCTTCTGACAGTACCTGATGGCGAATTTTTCCTTCTTCACACAGCTGATGATTGATAGTCGTAGTACCAGACCAAAAGGCTAGACCACCGTAACTGTAGCGAGTAGCATTATTGGATCGAACATCTTGTTCTATTAGCAGTACCGTAAAGTTTTTTTGTTGCAATTCATATGCGATCGCAGCACCAGCAATTCCCCCACCAATAATAATCCAGTCGTAAATTTTCATATTTGTAATTACTAAAAAAGAAGAAATAAAAAGTTACTAATCCCTAATCGCCACGTGATATGCCCCAAGGCGGCACGCAGTGCTATTCCCAATAGTTACCATATGGCTACCCCAGTCGCCAATCCCCAATGCCCAGTCGCCATATGGCTAACGCCACGCTATGCTAACGCCGTTAGGCGCGGGCTCACCCCAGTCACCAATCCCCCAAAGACGGCAAATACGACTTATGAGTTACGGTTCACCCCAATGGCTGCCGGTATTAATTCTCATACATTAGACAGAGTAAATGCAAAGTATTTTGAGCCCGCAAACAGCTTATGAAGCATAACCGTCCTCATGAAGGTTCGGGAAACCACCCTTCATCGACTGGCTACACAGGCTCAGTATATATATCAGCATAAGTGGTGGATAGCCAGTGGCTCAAAGTCCCAGGTAACCCCAGCAAAATTTTCATAAATTATTAAACTGGAAATTTTATTAGACCCAGTTATATGAAAATTTAGCCCTTTATAATCTGATTCATTCTTTATGTAGTTATACGGAGCCCACACATAACATGGCAAAAGTAGTTGGAATTGACTTAGGTACAACTAATTCCTGCGTGGCAGTTATGGAAGGTGGTAAACCCACGGTTATTGCCAATGCAGAAGGTTTTCGGACAACACCTAGTGTGGTAGCTTTCGCCAAGAATGGCGATCGCTTGGTAGGGCAAATCGCTAAGCGCCAAGCGGTAATGAACCCCGAAAATACTTTTTATTCCGTCAAACGCTTTCTCGGGCGGAAATATGATGAAGTTACCAATGAAGCTACAGAAGTTTCCTATAAAGTAGTGCGTGACGGTAACGCTAACGTTAAATTAGATTGTCCTCAAGCGAAAAAACAGTTTGCACCAGAAGAAATTTCTGCACAGGTTTTACGCAAACTCGTTGATGACGCTAGCAAATATATTGGTGAAACAGTAACTCAAGCTGTTATTACAGTTCCTGCATATTTTAATGACTCCCAGCGTCAAGCAACTAAAGATGCTGGTAAAATAGCCGGCGTTGAAGTTTTAAGAATTATTAACGAGCCTACTGCTGCTTCTTTGTCATATGGCTTGGATAAGAAGAGCAATGAAACCATCTTGGTATTTGACCTTGGTGGTGGTACATTCGACGTTTCTATTCTCGAAGTTGGTGACGGTGTATTTGAAGTTTTAGCAACTTCTGGTGATACTCACCTTGGTGGTGATGACTTCGATAAGAAAATTGTTGATTATCTAGCACAAGATTTTCAAAAACGAGAAGGTATTGACCTGCGCAAAGATAAGCAAGCTCTGCAACGTTTAACTGAAGCCGCAGAAAAAGCAAAAATTGAACTTTCTAGTGTCACCCAAGCGGAAATTAACCTTCCCTTCATTACCGCTACTCAAGATGGTCCCAAGCATTTAGATACCACATTAACCCGCGCTCAATTTGAAGGACTCTGCGCTGACTTGATCGACCGTTGTCGCATTCCCGTTGAGAACGCAATGCGTGATGCGAAGTTAAGTAAAAGCAGCATTGATGAAGTAGTTTTAGTTGGTGGTTCTACACGTATCCCCGCTGTAAAAGAAGTTGTAAAGAAAGTACTTGGTAAAGAACCAAACCAAAGCGTTAACCCCGATGAAGTAGTTGCAGTTGGTGCGGCGATTCAAGCGGGCGTACTTGGTGGTGATGTTACCGGGATCTTACTACTAGACGTATCACCTCTATCCTTGGGTGTGGAAACATTGGGTGGAGTAATGACAAAAATTATTCCTCGTAACACCACAATTCCTACTAAGAAATCTGAGGTCTTCTCTACCGCAGTTGATGGTCAAACCAATGTAGAAATCCACGTTCTCCAAGGAGAACGGGAAATGTCCAGCAACAATAAGAGTTTGGGAACCTTCCGTCTTGACGGTATTCCTCCCGCACCCCGTGGTGTACCTCAAATTGAAGTAACTTTTGATATCGATGCTAACGGTATTTTAAACGTTACGGCAAAAGATAAGGGTACAGGTAAGGAACAGTCCATCAGTATTACCGGTGCTTCCACTCTTGATAAGTCTGAAGTTGAACGGATGGTGGACGAAGCTGAGAAATTCTCCTCAGAAGATAAAGAACGTCGCGAGAAAATAGATCGCAAAAACCAAGCTGACTCCTTAGCCTATCAAGCCGAAAAGCAAATTGAAGAGCTGGGTGATAAAGTACCTGCAGATGACAAAACTAAGATTGAAGGTTTGATCAAGGATCTGCGCGAAGCAGTTACTAAAGAAGACGACGATCAAATCCAAAAATGTATGCCAGAACTGCAACAAGCGCTGTTCTCCGTTAGCAGTAACATCTATCAACAAGCTGGTGGCGATGCTGCAGGTGCAGGTGCAGGTGCAGGTGCAGCAGGAGGTCCCTCTGCTGGTGCTAGTTCTTCATCCGATAGTGGTTCTGCTTCGGGAACAGGTGGTGATGATGTAATTGATGCGGATTTTACTGAGAGTAAGTAATTTTTCAGTAATTTTCCCAGATAGGAAACATTAATCTCGTAATCATCTTAGGGTGCGGCAATTTTGCCGTACTTCATTCTTTACAATCATTGGGAACAGACAAAAATATTCGTAAAAAAGCTACCCATAAGTAAAAAGCAGGGTAGCTTTTGGTTTAAGTAAGTAGGCAAGAAAAAAGTAAACTATGTAAAGAAATATAAAATACTCGTATTTGGCTTGTAGTAGCGCTTTAGCGCTACTACAAACAAGTTATGATTTTTCTTACTCACCTACTTATTCTGAATCTCAAAAAAATGTCTTTGCTTAGATATCAGTGAAATTGATACCTAATATTAATTTTCTATTTCGAAAATATTCTTGAAAAAAGGTTTTAAATTAGCTGTATTCCGTGTTACAATTCCTCAAGCTTTGGCTGATGACAAATTTCAGGGGCATCTACATCTAACAAGCCTTTATTTAACAGTCATTTCATAAGAAATTTATAAAAATAGCTACTGAAATTTTTCCCATATTTTTTCGGACGAGCATTGTTTGCAAAGATATCTGGAAAGTTTACGCTCTTTGAGTGAAGCGACGGTAGAACCTACAAGAAGGTCTTGATGATATCCATATCCATCTGTATCTCCCTAGTCTGCGGGACCAAACCCTTCTACGAGTTCTATAACTTATACAGCGATACCTCGTGCATCTTCTCCACCAATATCTTCTTCCTCTTCGCCAACTCCCGCATCTGGTTCTGAACGATACTCTTCGTCTACTCCGAGCAACTAAAGTTTGTTTTTTTGGTATGGTTGGGGAGTGTTCTTCTAAAGAAATAGTGTCATTGATTTCAATCTCTTGTATGGCTGTATCATAAAAAGGTTCTTCTGAATTTCTCAAGGCTAAGGTCGGTGAGATACCAGTCGTGAAAGCTAGCATAGCACCAGCAAAAACTACAGCTAATTTACTTTTCATAAATAAATTATCCCTTGACTATGAGATGCGAATTTAAGCAAAATTTTTGCTCGACAATTATTATCAAGCACTTTAAGCAAATATCTTAAAAGAGTTTTATTTCTTATTTTTATATCAGCAAAAATATAACTTATAAGACATTTTCTACTTAAAAAAATAAGCAAAAAGAAAAAGTTAAATATATTTGCTCGTACAAAAAGATAGAAATATAATTTATTGCCAGTTATAGTTTGTTTAGCATAAGTATTAATTGTAATGACAAATTATCAGCTTATTAATCAACTCTTTTCTTGATGATGAGGTAAAGTCAATCATTCAAATACATAATTTAAAACTTAATTTAGATTGTATAAAAATAATGATCTATAAAAATAATAAACACATAATTTATAACAAACAATCACAAATGTTTACTTCAACAAAAAGACCTTTTAGAATCATTTAGTTCTGCGTTTGAATATAATCTTGTATTAAGCAGTAAAAATGCATTTACTATTATATTATCTGTCTAAATCACTAAATTTTAAATTTATTTTTGTTTAGTATTTCTACAATAAAGCTCTTATGTGATAGTGATAAGAGAAGCTTAATGTATGTCTATAAAAATATGTCAGCAATTTATGTCGGCTATTATTTAATAAAAATATATATTTAATAAAAATATAAAGAAATTCCCACAAAAAGAAATTCCCACAAAAATAATAAATAGTTCAGTGTAAATTAAATTAGATTAAAATTTCAACTAAAAATATTAGATGATATTTGATTATTCATAAAAATAATATTTATTTTGTACTCTAATAATTTTTTATAATAAAATAATTTATGTGGTTCTATCGCTTAGAGTTTAGTTAATTAATATTTGGAATTTTTATTTAGGATTTTTGTAGGATTGGATATGTAATCACTACATAAATCAACCTTAGATGAAATTTTACTAACAGTAAAAATATTTACAAAACTTGCAAAGTTCTTGACACTTATCTTCTAAGTTTAAACCAATCCATTTTACACCTTATCTCAATTTATCAGAAGTTTTAATTCTAAAAATTTGTAATCTGACTTTCAAATAAAATAATGAGGATCCTAATTGTTGAAGATGACGATCGCATTTCTAGACCGTTAGCGGAAGACCTAAGAAATCAACACCATGTTGTTGATATTGCTCGAGATGGTGTTGAGGGTTGGGAATACTCACAAGCAGCTGAGTATGACCTAATCTTATTAGATTTAATGTTACCTAGATTAGACGGTATTAGCCTGTGCAAGAGGTTAAGAGACACTCAATCAAAAGTACTGATTCTAATATTAACAGCCAAAGATACCACCACCGATAAAGTTGTTGGACTAGATGCTGGTGCTGATGATTATTTAATCAAACCATTTGAATTAGAAGAACTTGCAGCACGAATTAGAGCTTTATGTCGCAGAAGTCGAGAAATTCAACAACCGATTTTAAGTCACAATTATTTACAACTAAATCCGACTACCCATAGAGTTACTTATAAGAATAAAATTATTTCATTGACCCCCAAGGAATACTTAATACTAGAATATTTTTTACGTCATCCAGAGCAAGTTGTCACTCCATCCATACTTCTTGATAAACTTTGGGAACTTGATAAGTCATCTGGTGAAGGAACAATTAAAACTCATATTACTAACCTACGTAATAAAATCAAAGCAGCAGGGAAAACTGATAATTTTATTGAAAATGTATATGGAGTGGGGTATCGTCTTAGTTCTGATTAAATTATAAGTATTACTAACTAAGTTATGTTTCAAAAGACTCGATATAAGCTGTTATTTTCTTACATAACTGTATTTACAATAATTTTAGGAATTTTTACTGTTACTGTAAGAATATTTTTTATCCAAAGTCTCAAACAAGAATTAATACAAAAACTAATAATTCTCAGCACAGATGAAGCTCATGATGCAAAACTAGAAGGAGGTCTAATTAAGATAAGAAGTGATTTTCCTACTGAAGAACTGATTGCTCATAAGCAAACTTTGGAATGGTTCGATCTTCAAGGTAAACTTATTCAGCGACAAGGCAAATATGATTTAAATTTACCCTTTTCTCCTCAAAATAATGTGAAATACTTTCAGCTTGAAGAAACTGAATTGATTACATTTACTTTATCCATGAGAGACATCAATAGTAGTCGTCATTTTGGTTATGTGAGAGTAAGTCAATCATTAGAAGATTTCAAGCAAACCGTACAAAAATTAGACTTGGGATTAGCAGGTGGAATTGTTATTGCTGTAATTTTTAGCAGTATTGGAGGGATGTTTCTGACTCATCAATCCATGCGACCAATAGAGAAAAGTTTTCAACGTTTAAAACAGTTTACTGCTGATGCTTCCCATGAGCTTCGCAGTCCTTTAATGGCTATTAAAAGTAATGCAGCAGTTGCGCTGAAATATCCAGAAGCGATGCGTCCAAAAGATATCGAAAAATTTGAAGCGATCGCTAGTGCTGTCAGTCAGATGACTGATCTGACTGAAGATTTACTTTTTTTAGCTCGTAGCGATACTTATGACGGAAGCACAAAAAACGAAAATCTTGCCCGCAATGAATGGGATAAGTTTGATTTGGGGATTACTTTAGCTGAATTGCTGCAGTTATATCAACCTCAAGCACTGGATAGAAAAATTCATCTCAAAACACGATTAAATAATAATCTTTATCTTTTAGGTAATGTTTCCCAAGTGAGGAGAGTTTTTCGGAATTTGATTGATAATGCACTTCATTACACTCCTTCAGGAGGGAAAATAGAAGTAAGAACTAGCATTATTAAAACAAATTTGGGAGTCGAAGTAGAGGACACAGGTATAGGAATTGCACCAGAGGATCTTGAACGGGTATTCGACCGATTTTGGCGAGCAAATCAATCCCGTTCCTATCGAGATAATGGTTCTGGACTAGGATTAGCCATTTCGAAAGCTATAGTTGAAAATCATGGTGGTTCAATTACTGTTACTAGCAAATTGGGTATTGGTAGCTGCTTTTCTGTACGACTACCGTTATTAAGTTGAAACTGTGAAAATTATAAGATCTAACCTCAAAAATTAAATTTACAAAATTAAAAAGTTCGGACAATTATTAAGTATTTTACTAATAATTTCCCGATTTATTCTCATAAAAAAATAACTTTTTTGATTGATTCAAGTAATATTTGTACATCTAAAATCTATTTATCTGGGAGATAATGAAAATTTCTGATATTTTGATATTACGTAATAGAAAGGAGATTAATTTTCTCATTGATTATTATTTTTTGTATGAATTACCAGCATTTATAAAACTTGAGATTGATTTTGACTGTGAATATACATTAGTACAACCAATGGATACTGTGCTGATGGTGGCAAACGATCCATATCCACTTGTTGAATATTTTGGTAGTGAAAAGGTTATGTTTGAGCAAATTCTTCAGCCTCTAACTCTTGTAAAACAGCTTTCATCTAAAAGAGATGAGTTTAAACAAGCATTACTCACAGCAAATCCGGGAAATGCTGTAATTGCAATTGAATACTGGAAAAATAGTAAAACTTGTATGTTACAAGATCCAATTTTGCTTGAAAGCCCACAAAATTGGCGTTGCTGCTAGCATATAAATGATAATCATTAGACTCTATTAAAGAACATATTTATTTTCTTTCTAAGATTTATGCTAATATTTTTCTAAGAGTATTTTGTCTGAGATATTAGAATCTGAACTTGACTTACTAAAATTTGTAGATGCGATTCCTGGTGAGTGAAACTAATTGTTATAGATGAAATAAATTAATAAACTAAGCCATTTTTAGTACTTTTCTCAATAATGTTTGGTCTTCTAATTTTGCTTTAAAGCGACCATTTTCAATATCTCGGATCCAACTTTGGCTTTTACCTGTCAGTTTAGCTAATTCTCTTTGGGAAAGATTCATCTTTTTGCGTGCTTGAGAAATTTGTTCTCCTAAAAGCCCTCCTACTATTTTTACTTTTCTTCTCATCCTTGAACCTTGCTTTTTCTTATTCACTTCACTCTGGTATTGTTGCCACTGTGGCGGAAAATCAAAGGATAAAATTCGACCGTTCATTAACATATTCCACTTTCCACGAGGACTGACATCTGTAAGACTGCTTTGACTTCCTCCGTCTTCGATCCAAAATTCTATCGCTTCATCTGGATCTTCAGGAATATTAACCAATTTTGCCCATAAAGGTTGAATTTCTGCTGGATAAGTTACCGGATCGAACACTGGTTTGATGCCATAGTGGTTAAGTATTTCTAAATCGTTTTCATAAGTTCGTAGTAGCCGCTTACGTTCATCCCTTTGAGTACAAGCAAGGGCAAGTTTTTTCTCCCCATAAGCAATGCGCATCAAAGTTGGTACAGTAATTCGCTGCTCCCTACCAACTTTGCTTTTAAATAATAACCACAGCATCATTCTAACTGCACCTTCATGCTGTTGCCAATAACTCATTACAGTAGTTAATAGAGATTTTGGCAAACTACCGTATTGGTAAAATGCTTTTCTTTCTTTGCAGGCTTGTTTGTTTAAAAAGTATTTTGCCCAGATACCTGCTCTGATTTTAAATGTTAAGCCTACAAGATGTTTGCAACCAAGTTCATCTTCTTGCAAACTATGATAGGTTTTTGTTAAATGCCATAAACGACTTTCGGGAATTGAGAATCCTTTAATCCTCCCTTGTTGTGGCCAATTAATTTTAGTTGTTAGGGAACAAGCTTGATGAATAATATTTTTGATTAAGTTCAACTTAGAGAGCTTGGTCAGGTCTTTTCGTTTTTCTAATCCTAAATAGTTTTCTATCTGGCGGTCATCGATTGTAAATTCTTGCTCCCACGGTCTTTCTTGGGCTGTTGCATGGGCTGCAAAAATTAATAGAATACAGGCTGCTTTAATATCAATAGCTGCGATTGTGTCTAAGTCTTTGATTTTTGTTTCATTATCAGGAGCATCAGTTATGTAAAAAGCGATTTCTCCTCTTCCTTGCTTAACTGGTCGACGATAACATAAGTTATCTTCTCCATCTTTTTCCCAAGGCAATGATGCTCTCTGGGATAAAATGTTGCAAGCTTCCCAAATTACAATTGCTGAAGCGAAAGGATTAGTTTCCTGATTCGCAAACAGATATGGACTAGTAGGCTCTGTGTAGTTAACTTTACATCTTCCTCTTTTTGCCTGTAAAGGAATAGGTGAACTCGTTGGACATACGCTTACACAATGGGGTTCTGAATAATAACCCTCACAGTTATTACAAAGTAAAGGATCGATCCAATATCCATCTCCTTCAACTTTGATTGCACCTGTAGGACACTGAAGAAGGCAGATGTTACATCCAACACAACTCTTGTTAGGAATGGTATAAGGCATAAGGCTGAAGTTTTTCCTACTCTACTCGCTGAGATGTCGGACTCAAGTACCACTTGGATGTGTCCTGTTACTTTACTACACACCACCACATTTTTGTCGGCAACAGAAAGTATTTTCTTGTTTCGACAAATACATTAATATATCTATTTGCGGACGTTGCATCCAATCAACTCTTTATCAAAAATTTAAACTTGAGCCTGATTTAAATTTTGCTTTTTTATAAGATTTCATAAACATTTAGATAAGTTTGTTCGCAATGAGCTTATAAATCTTTTTTGGATTACTTTTTAAGACCGACTCTCATTGCATCTAATTATTGGGGTAAAGCCCTTACATAAACTGTTATTCATTAACATCGAATAATTAAAAAATTCAAGTTTATTAAATATTTGAAATAAATTTTGTTTATATAAATTATTTTTTTGTTATCTAAGTTAATGATTTTGTTTTCTAAATTAATTTTTATGATTTCATAAATATAAAGATAATATAATAATTTTTATGGGCGGGGAATTTATTAAAACCTATTTTTGTTATGTAAAAACATATAGACCAAATAAAAAAGTTAAGTATATTAAATAACGCAATGCAAACTTGTTAGTCTATAACTTAAAGATAATATTTTATTAACGATAAAATATGTTTTGATTTAACCAGTAATACCTTCAATTGATAACTAGCAAATTAAATCTGGATAGTTATCTATTTGCTTTGTAAATTATCTACCAAATGTTGAAACTTTAAAGAAATCAAGTACTTGTAAAAATCAAGTTATAGCAAGTGTTGACCTTTAACAAAGTTTTTCTTATTATTCATTAATAGAAAATATTTGCATTAGTTCTTTGTAAGAGATTTTTATGTTTTGAGATATTAATAAAAATGCAACTTTATGTAGAAGATAAAATGATTTATTTTTATCACTTTCAATAAAGACTATTAAGTTAGAATGAATTTAAATAAATCACTATGCATTCATTAGAAGGTTGAATCATGTCAGCAGTAACAGGACTAACATTTGGTGGTAAAACTTGGACGCCAGAATTTGCGCAAGCAATTGATAAAGATAAATGTATTGGTTGTGGCAGATGTTATAAAGTATGTGGATATAATGTGCTGACATTAAAAGCATTAGATGAAGATGGTGAATTTGTTGATGATGAAGATGATGATGAAATTGAAAGAAAAGTAATGGTGATTGCGAATCAGGATAATTGCATTGGCTGTAAAGCTTGTTCTAGAATTTGTCCTAAGAATTGTTATACCCATGCAGCTTTAAATAATTAGGAAACTCCAAGAAGGTAACTTATCCCAAATTAATTTATTTGCGATATAGCTTGTCAATAATTACAATGGGATATTTTGATTTACTGTTTCCTTAGTACTGTTGTAATTAATCTGTGGCTGCTTAGGGTTGTTATTTATTTAATGAGGCGTTTCCATTAAATTTATTGGAGTTTATTGGAGCGCCTACATTTATAAATAGAGGAGAATAAACATATTTTTCTAATATAAAAGTTTATGGCAAACATTTATATAATATATAAGAATAATATTTTAATTTTGATGTTGTACAAATTATAGGAACAGTTTACAGGTGATTATATGAATACTATTTGTATTTGTATTTACTTCATATAAAGATTGTAAAATATGAATAAATAATACAGAAAAATCAGAATATTTTAAGTGCTACTTGCCTAGGTTTAATTATATAGGTGAGTAGTTATTTTTATATAAAAAACTTAAATAATCAATACTTTTACAAGCAATTGTTTAATAAATATTAGGATTTAAAAGTAAAATACAATCACACTTTAATATGTCAATAGGACAGTTAGTCGTATTAAATCGGAAATAATTTATGGATTTTTTGCTCGAGCTAACTTCCTAGGACAAAAATAATTCTGTCTATTGAGTCTGGCATCTGACAAAATTATTTTTGGCTTTTTGTTAACGGGGATACATATCAGTAATATCTCCAAAAACAACTTCAATTTAAAATTCCCGAACACTCAATACTCAACACTTGGCTCATATTGAAACTAGCAGGTATTTATGCTACAAATTCCTGTTTCACTCCTAACTTTAGTGGCTGGAATTACAGTCACTCTTTTCAGTATTTGGGTTGGTCAACACCACTCTTTACTTCCGGTGCAAGCATCCGAGCAAGCACCTTTAGTAGATAATTTTTTCAATATTATGGTTGCGATCGCTACTGCTTTATTTTTAGTAGTAGAAGGAACAATTATAATTTTTTTGGTGAAATTTCGTCACCGTCGCGGAGATGATGCAGATGGAGTTCCCATCGAAGGAAGCTTTGCTTTAGAGGTTTTTTGGACAGCAATTCCAACAATTATTGTTATCTGTTTGGGTATATATAGTGTCGATGTATATACCCAAATGGGAGGAATTAAACCGCGTAATAGCGAACAAATTGCTGGAAACTTAAACAAATCTAGTACTGCAATTGCTGCAACTTTAAATGATGAGGGTGGAGATAGCTTACAAGCAAAAACACTCAAAAGTCCCATCATTGGAATTACAGGAGAAAACAGCAAAAAACCAGATCTAGTGGTTGATGTGACAGGAATGCAATTTGCTTGGATATTTAACTATCCCGAAAGCGGAATTACCTCTGGAGAACTCCATGTTCCTGTTGGTACAAAGGTTAAACTGAATATTGCAGCTACAGATGTAATTCATTCATTTTGGGTTCCACAGTTTCGTCTCAAACAAGATGCAATTCCTGGTATTCCCACTACATTAGGATTTACTGCAACCAAAACTGGTACCTATCCAATTGTTTGTACCGAACTGTGTGGTGGTTATCACGGTTCGATGCGATCGCAAGTCGTCGTTCATTCCCCCGAAAGCTTTGAAAATTGGTTGTTAGCTAACGCTACCAATACTGATAAAGTAACCGATACCATAGCATTAAGCCCTGAAGAGATTCTCACTCCATATGCCCGCAAACTGGGAGTTAATGCTAATACTTTGGCTGCTATTCATCAACAGGACTATTCCAATTAACTCCTTGTAATAACTCCTTGTAATTCATTGTCTATAGCAGGGAGTGAAATCGCAAATATAACTTATGACACAGACACAATTACAGTCGCCTGAACTTCCTGTTAATCATGGCGCTCACCCTGAAAAGTGGGAGTGGTACCACTACTTTACCTTTAATATTGACCACAAGGTGATTGGTATTCAATATCTGGTAACGGCATTTATATTTTATTTGATTGGCGGGCTGATGGCTGTTGCTATGCGCGCTGAACTTGCGACACCAGACCCGGATATTGTCGACCCTAATCTGTATAATGCTTTGATGACCAACCATGGGACAATTATGATTTTCCTGTGGATTGTGCCGAGTGCAATTGGTGGTTTTGGTAACTATTTAGTACCACTGATGGTTGGGGCTAGAGATATGGCATTTCCCAAACTAAATGCTATTGCATTTTGGTTGAATCCCCCTGCTGCGGCATTATTAGCTGCCAGTTTTTATTTTGGTGGTGGTTCTCAATCAGGTTGGACAGCCTATCCACCCCTCAGTTTAGTTACTGCCCCAACTGCCCAAACATTGTGGATTTTAGCAATTGTTTTGGTCGGAACTTCTTCAATTTTGGGTGCCTTAAATTTTGTGGTCACCATCTGGAAATTGAAAGTTCCCAGCATGAAGTGGGATCAATTACCCCTATTTTGTTGGGCGATTTTGGCAACTTCTGTTTTAGCATTACTTTCTACACCTGTATTAGCAGCGGGTTTAGTTTTGCTCCTGTTTGACCTTAACTTTGGTACTTCCTTCTTTAAACCTGATGGTGGTGGTAATGTAGTCCTTTATCAACATTTATTCTGGTTTTATTCTCATCCGGCAGTATATTTGATGATTCTGCCAATTTTCGGAATTATGTCGGAAGTTGTTCCCGTCCACGCCCGCAAATCAATTTTTGGTTATAAAGCGATCGCTTACTCTAGCGTAGCAATTTGCGTAGTTGGTTTATTCGTCTGGGTACACCACATGTTTACAAGTGGTACTCCTGGATGGATGCGGATGTTCTTTACCATTTCCACTTTAATTGTTGCAGTTCCCACAGGGGTAAAGATTTTCGGGTGGGTTGCAACCTTGTGGGGGGGCAAAATTCGCTTCACTAGTGCAATGCTATTTGCCCTCGGCTTACTATCCATGTTTGTTTTGGGTGGTTTAAGTGGCGTCACCATGGGTACTGCACCTTTTGATGTTCATGTCCATGACACCTATTATGTAGTTGCTCACTTCCACTTCGTTCTATTTGGCGGTTCCGTATTTGGGATTTATGCTGGAATTTACCACTGGTTTCCTAAAATCACCGGTAGGTTTTTAAATGAAACTTTGGGTAGAATTCACTTTGTTCTTACCTTTATTGGAACTCTTGCAACATTCTTGCCAATGCACGAATTGGGTTTGCAAGGAATGCCCCGTCGGGTAGCAATGTATGACCCACAATTCATAGCTTTGAACCAAATTTGTACTATCGGTGCTTTCATTTTAGGAGCATCAGTGATTCCCTTCTTTCTTAATGTTCTTTGGAGTTGGGGATTTGGACGTAAAGCCGGAGATAATCCTTGGAATGCTCTTTCTTTAGAATGGACAACCTCTTCACCTCCTGCAATTGAAAACTGGGATACTCTACCTGTGGTTACCCACGGACCCTATGAATATGGCTTCAATGAAGAGGACGATAATTCTGTGCGATCGGGCACTAAAGTCGAGCCAAGTATTTGAAGAAATATGCGAATGTAATTTTTATTCGCAAATCCAATTCACAAACTCAAAAGCAGTAACAGAATTTTCCAGGTTCTATACAAAAGTTTCTGGGAGGCTCTGCCTCCCGAGGCTACATTCCTTACTAGAGAGAAAAAAATAATAAAGTAGACACCATTTACCGACCAGTAATACAACCCAAATACCATCAACTGATATGACACTTGCACCCACACCAGATACTAGCCATCACGAAGAACATCCAGACTTTCGAGTTTTAGGGCTGTTAACCTTTCTCGTTTCCGAATCCCTAATGTTTGGTGGTTTTTTTGCCGCTTATTTGTTTTATCGAGGTTTGGCTGATGTTTGGCCTCCCCATGAAACTGAGGTAGAACTGATATTACCAACAATTAACACAATTATTTTGGTTTCTAGTAGTTTCGTGATTCATTTCGGCGATGCTGCGATTAAAAAAAATGACCTCAAGGGAATGCGAAAATGGTACAAAATAACAGCCGGTATGGGTGCTATTTTCTTACTAGGTCAAGTTTATGAATATTTGACATTAGGATATGGCTTAACAACCAATATTTTTTCTAATTGCTTTTACTTAATGACCGGCTTTCACGGTTTGCATGTATTTATTGGATTGTTATTAATTCTGGGAGTTTTATGGCGTTCTCGTCGCCCCGAACACTATAATGCCACCAAACATATTGGCATTGAAATGGCAGAAATCTACTGGCACTTTGTAGATATTATTTGGATTGTTTTATTTTCTTTGCTCTACATTTTGACAAGATTCTGATTTTTCAGTTATCAGTTATCAGTTAATGCGCTATCGCGCACGCTGCGCTAACAGTTAACAGCTAACTTTTGATAAATTAGTTTGAACAGGATATATTTTTTAGCTATAGGGATATATTTTGGTTATTTACAAAATTTAAACATGACTCCTATAGTAATCTCAAACTAATAATTGATAACTGGTAGCTAATTACTGATAACTGATTACCAAGGAGTTTTTATGTTAGTAGATAAGGATAGGTTTTCTTGGTTCGAAGTTCCAGAGGATATCAAAAAGTTGTTGATATTAGCTGCGGATAATTGGGAGAATAATTCTGAAGCGGAAAAATATATAAATCAAGCTTTAGCCAAAACTGGAAAAAATACAGATGTTTTAATTGCAGCATACAGATACTTTTACTATAAATATAATTATCCTATGGCATTACAAATTGCCAATAAAGTCATAGATACAATTAAAGAATTAGAAAATTTTACCAATGATTGGGAAGAATTAAAGCCAATATTGATTGCTCGAAAAGAAGAAGCGATAATTCGACTCTTTTTAAATGCTTATGCTGCTTCTGGATTGGTTTTAGCCAAGTTGGGGGAACTGGAACAAGCTAAAAAAATCTGTATACAGGTTAAAGAAATTGATAAAAATAACGAATTTGGTGCTGGGGTATTGTTTGATATTTTGACACGTCCACCAGAAGAAGATGATTAGATGAGTAATGGGTAATAGGTAAAGTTTTAAACTATACCCTATGGGTAAAAGTTCAGACAGAGTTGTGAATTTTATATATGAATTTTACATATGAGAGGAAATGATTGGCTTGTTACTGAAGATGGGAAGTACCAGGCTGGTAAGCCCGTAAGGGAATGGGATTTATTACAAGAAGATTACTATCTATATCGATTTTTAACTGAATTAGAATATACAGTAAAACAAACTAAATCAGAATTCGAATTTCTTACAAAAGTTCGTATATTAGTAAGACGTTTAATTACTAATTCCTATTGGGTCAGAAGTAAATATCCAGAGCCAAATTTTACAACAGGTACTTCTGTAGAACTTTTATATGATGAATTAGGTTTTCCATTTACAGTACAAATGGTTACCTTTACACCTGGAACAATTTCTAATATTCATAACCATGGTACCTGGGGGGTAGTCGCAATTTTAAAAGGTCAAGAAAAAAATACTTTCTGGCAAAGACAACCAACTCCTAAATTTAACGGTAAAATAGAATTTACCAAAGAACTTATTTTATCTCCGGGGGATATTATCAGTTTTGTTCCTGGTGCAATTCATTGTGTAGAAGCAATCGCCGAAGAACCAACTGTAACTTTTAATTTATACGGCGAAACAAAGTCGAAAGAAAGGTTTGAATTTGACACCACGAATCACACTGCAAAGAATTTCTAGTTGGGGAATGGGGAATTTCTCGAGAGTCCTATCTAACTAATAATTAATTAGGAGATAGTAGAATGGCAAAAGTTATTTTTTATGAAAAACCAGGTTGTAAAAATAATACAAAACAAAAAACTTTGCTTGCAGCAGCAGGTCATGAATTGGAAGCTCATAATTTATTAACCAATTCTTGGACTGCTGAAAGTTTACATTCATTTTTTGGCGATCGCCCTGTAGTTGAATGGTTTAATAAAGCTGCACCAAGGGTCAGATCTGGGGAGGTGCTTCCTGAAGAATTAGATGCACAAACAGCTTTAGCATTGATGCTAGAAGATCCATTGTTAATTCGTCGTCCTTTAATTCAAGTGGGAGAACATCGAGAAGTCGGTTTTGATGTAGAACGCATTGATGCTTGGATCGGTTTAAAAGCTGCAAATGATTCCTTGAAGGACACCACTGAAAAATTAATGAACCAAGATTTACAAAATTGTCCTCGTAAACACGAACATCATGAGAATGGTAAGTGTCATAGCTAATCAAAACCAAAACATTAATTCTGTTACGGGTAGATTACGCTCGCTTTTGGGCTACTATACCCCACAATATCAATCCCTAATTTAATAGATTGAGCGTAGAGACGTAGCATTGCTACGTCTTTATTTCCCATGAAACTAACTACTACAGGTATATTGATTTCGGTCAGCAACAGTTGTATGCTGTATTACTCATAGATTATTATTCTTATTTTATAATCCCTTGAAAGGACAAATCAATTCTGTAGAAACATCGACTGATTGGCTCTATCGTTACCCAGAGCTTTACGCTGGTACTTTTATTAAGCGCTACAAGAGGTTTTTTGTTGATGTTAAACTTGATAGCGGAGAAATAGTAACAGCCCATTGTCCCAACACAGGACCAATGACAGGGGTTTCAACTCCTGGTAGTGCTGTAATGTTGTCCAAGAGTAATAACCCCAAACGCAAACTCGGCTACACTTTAGAATTAATCGAAGTTCATGATAACGAACCTACTTGGGTGGGTGTAAATACAGCTTTACCTAACCGGGTAGTTAAATTAGCCCTAGAAAAACATCTATTTTCAGAACTTGGAGATTATTTAAAAGTTCAGTCGGAAGTACCCTACGGACAAGAGAAAAAAAGTCGTGTTGATTTTCTGTTGTCAGGGAAAGAAATGGAACGTTCTATATATCTGGAAGTTAAAAATACAACATTTGTTAAGGGTAAGTTAGCTTTATTCCCAGATACAGAAACAACACGAGGACAAAAGCACCTCAGAGAATTGATGGCTTTATTACCAGATCATCGCTCGGTTATGCTTTACTTTATCAACAGGGGTGATTGTATGGATTTTGCACCTGGTGATGAAACTGACCCTGTGTATGGTAAATTGCTGCGCGAAGCTTTATCTATGGGTGTGGAAATTTTACCTTGTAGATTTGCAGTTAGTCCAGAGGGTATTCGTTATTTGGGGTTGGCGAATTGTAGTTTTGTTTAATTGTGAATATTTCTAGGTTTGGTCAATCGTCAACTCTAAGGGGTCAGCATCTAATTATTACTACCCCTTCTATATCAGGAATATGGTAAACCCAAGCGTCGCCACTCCATCATTCCGCCAGTAATATTAAAGACTTGAATGAAACCTGCTTTGACCAGATATTTTGCAGCAATTGGGCTGCGATGTGAGGTTAAACAAATCACAAGAACAGGTTCATTTTTGGATAAATTCCTAAACCATTGAGGATAAACCCAGCTACGTAAAACCGGTATCATACCCATAATAAGACGTGGCAAACTTAAGTTCACTGCTCCTACTAAATGAAACATATCATACTCAATTTTACTACGTACATCGATGAGTAAAGGGTGTTCGGGTAATTTGACAAATTCAGAAGGAGAAATATCAATCACAAATGGTTTAACAGAAGATGTAGACGCCATATAAGTTAATTTTTTTGTGAAGTAATAATTTAAAAATCTTCGATTAATTTCCTAGATGAGTATCGAGATTATCTTTCTCAGTCGAGAGTTAAGTTGGATAGCCACCAGAAGCGATAACAAAAAAAATACATACCCCACACACGCAAACCTAGCAAATACTCCCTGTATAAATATTGCCTGACGTTAGTAAAGTAACTGAGTTATTATTATTTACGAGTATAACTTAGTGCAAAGGTACAAGCAGGTTAAGAAGTGAGATTAGTCAATTTTTCTGTAACTAATTTTCGGAGTATTACCACTGCGCATAAAATCGCAATTTCTAATACTACCATCCTAATTGGAAAAAATAATGAAGGTAAATCAAATATCCTTAAGGCTCTCTCTATAGCGATGAAGGTTCTTCAAGAACATGCTGCACCTGGAAGGTTTTTGTTTTCCAGAGCCAGAATCAAATACCGTAATGATGAAAGTTTCTATTTATGGGAAAGGGATTTTCCTATTAATTTCCAAAAAAGGAAACAGGGGAATCAATCTATTTTTAGGCTGGAGTTTGATTTAGATGAGAAAGAGGTTATTGAATTTAAAGATACTATCAAATCTAATTTGAATGGTACTTTACCCATAGAGATAAAATTTAGCAAGGAGAAAAAGCCATCTATCAAAGTTTGTAAAAGTGGAAAAGGTTCTAAAACTCTTAATTCTAAATCGACACAGATTGCAGATTTCATTGCAAAAAAAATATCATTTAATTACATTCCCGCAATTAGAACTGATAAAAAAGTTTTGCGAGTTATTGATAGTATGCTATCTCAAGAACTTCGAATATTGGAAAAGGAGCAGACATATCAAAAAGCACTAGATACAATCAAAAAACTTCAACAGCCATTATTAAATAAGTTGGCAGAAAAAATCAAAGAACCTCTATCAGAATTTTTGCCAAATATGACTGAAGTCAAAATTGACATCCCAGAGCAAGAGAGGCGAACTGCTTTAAGAAAAAAGTTTAATGTAATTATTGATGATGGAACTCCTACAAACATAGAATTCAAAGGAGATGGTGTAAAAAGCCTAGCTGCATTAGCACTTCTGAAGAACAGGTATCTAGAAGGTAGTGCTTCTATAGTGGCTATTGAAGAACCAGAGTCTCATCTTCATCCTGCTGCTATTCATCAATTAACTGAAATCATCAACTCATTAGCTACCACCAGTCAAGTAATTATTACTACACATAATCCACTATTCGTTGATAGGCATTCTCTAAAATCTAATGTCATTATTGATAATGGTAAAGCTTCTTCTGCGAGAAGTATCAAAGCAATTAGGGAAATTCTCGGAGTTAAAGCTTCTGATAATTTGATCAATGCAAATTATGCATTAGTAGTTGAAGGAGAAGAGGATGCAATAGCTCTCAAATCCCTTTTACCATTTTTGAGTGAAAAGTTAGCAAAGTTTATGAAAAATAATTTATTGGTTATTGAACCTATACGGGGGGCTGGAAATTTATCCTACAAACTTTCATTACTTAATAGCTCATTGTGTGTGTACCATGTTCTTCTTGATAATGATGATGCTGGCAGGAAATCCTATGACAAAGCTAGCAAAGAAGGACTTGTAACAGTTAAGAACTGTACTATGATAAATTGTTTGGGAATGAGCAATTCAGAATTTGAAGATTGCCTTGACATATCTGTTTATAAACAAAAAATTTATGATAAATTTGGAGTTAATTTAAAAGATAATAAATTCCGTTGTAAGTTAAAATGGTCTGAACGCATAAAAAGTGTATTTCTAGATACAGGTAAGCCCTGGAACGAAACAATAGAAAAAGAGGTAAAGAGAGTAGTTTCACAGTGTGTAGCCAGAAATCCAGGCGCGTCACTTAATACCCATAAGAGAAGCTCATTAGATGCTTTGGTGTCGGCCTTGGAGACACTAGTTAAAATCTAAATTGGCTGTATAACAATTGTGTTGGAGTCGATTGAGTAAGGATTCTGGTTTGGTTTTAGAAACCACTAACACCCGCTCAATACAAAAGGTTACCTGTAGTGCGATCGCACTCCCTACAACAAAACAAAACCCACAACAGGATCAATTCTGAAGTTCCTCTAGTTCAATTCCCAACTCCTGCATCACAACTTTAGTTGATAAATAGAACTCCTTCGCAGTCGTATGCAGACTACATCCTGGATAGTCAGAATATTTCATTGTTTGTTCACATTTTCTAAGGCTTGACTACATAAGCATAGGGTATTAATTTGCAGTACCTTTTCCCATTCTCCCCGTTGCACCATCACATCAGACTTCGGGGTAAAATATCCATATGGTCAGCATAGTCAAGTAAAGTTTTGTATTCTTTTAATCCACTTGTGTGTAAGTTTTCCAAGCTCACCCGAGTTTTTTTAGATGAATTCACTATAATCATTCTGTGTAGCGATAATATATACAAAATCTATCGCAGATTAAAGAAGTCAATTGCTGTCATCATGAGCAACGGAATTGAGTATGAGCAAAGGTACATTATTTGATAAAGTTTGGGACTCACATACGGTCGGGGTACTTCCTTCAGGACAAACACAATTATTTATTGGGTTACACCTAATTCATGAAGTTACTAGTCCCCAAGCCTTTGCTATGTTACGGGAGAGGGGGTTAAAAGTATTATTTCCAGAACGGACTGTCGCCACCGTAGACCATATCGTACCAACAGATAACCAAGCCCGTCCTTTTAGCGATCGCCTAGCAGAAGAAATGATTCAGGCGCTAGAAGATAACTGTAAGCAAAACGGTATCACCTTTTATAATATCGGTTCTGGCAGTCAAGGAATTGTCCATGTGATTGCTCCCGAACAAGGACTTACTCAACCAGGAATGACCATCGCCTGTGGGGATAGCCACACATCCACCCATGGCGCATTTGGGGCGATCGCTTTTGGTATTGGAACTAGCCAAGTCCGAGATGTTTTAGCTTCTCAAACCCTTGCTCTTGCTAAGTTGAAAGTTCGTAAGATAGAAGTTAACGGTACTCTCCAACCCGGTGTTTATGCTAAAGATGTAATTCTCCATGTTATTCGTACCTTGGGTGTTAAAGGTGGTGTCGGATATGCCTACGAGTATGCAGGTACTACTTTTGAGCAAATGAGCATGGAAGAACGGATGACCGTTTGTAATATGTCCATTGAAGGTGGTGCTCGTTGCGGTTACGTTAATCCAGACCGAGTTACCTATGAGTATCTCAAAGGTAGAAAATTTGCACCCCAAGGTTCGGACTGGGAAAAAGCTGTAGCTTGGTGGGATTCTATTCGCAGCGATGCTGATGCTGAATATGATGATGTCGTAGTTTTTGACGCTAGTGAGATTCCTCCAACAGTTACTTGGGGAATTACACCTGCACAAGGTATTGGGATTAATCAAACTGTACCGACTAGCGAAGAACTACCTGCTGATGATCGCTTCATAGCAGAGGAAGCCTATAGCTATATGGATTTAGCTCCTGGTAAGCCGATCGAAGGTACCAAGGTAGATGTTTGCTTTATTGGTAGTTGCACTAATGGACGAATTAGTGATTTACGGGAAGCAGCAAAAGTAGCTAAGGGACATCATGTAGCTCAAGGAGTAAAAGCATTTGTTGTTCCTGGTTCTGAATTGGTAAAACAGCAAGCCGAAGCAGAAGGTTTGGATCGAGTTTTCCAAGAAGCAGGATTTGAGTGGCGCGAACCAGGATGTTCCATGTGTTTAGCCATGAATCCCGATAAGTTAGAAGGAAGACAATTAAGTGCATCTTCCTCAAATCGTAACTTTAAAGGAAGACAAGGTTCAGCTTCTGGTCGGACTTTATTAATGAGTCCAGCAATGGTTGCAGCTGCGGCGGTAAAAGGCGAAGTTTATGATGTCCGCGAATTATTGAATTAATTTTAGGGGTTAGGGATTAGGGATTGGTTCTTTAATCTTGATTACCAACTTATTCCCATAATCCATAATCCATAATCCATAATCCATAACCCATAACCCATAACCCATAACCCATAACCCATAACCCATAACCCATAACCCATAACCCATAACCCATAACCCATAACCCATAACCCATAACCCATAACCCATTACCCATTACCCATTACCCATTACCCATTACTCATTACTCATTACTTAATCTAAATGACAAGCGAAGTTAAAACAGTTTCTGGAAGTGGTATTCCTTTAGTTGGAAATGATATTGATACCGATCGCATTATTCCGGCGCGGTTTTTGCGTTGTGTAACTTTTGATGGTTTGGGCGAACATGCTTTTGAAGATGACAGGAAAGCTTTAGCAGGGAAACATCCATTCGACCAACCCCAATACAAAGGTGCAAATATTTTGGTTGTCAACCGCAACTTCGGTTGTGGTTCATCGCGGGAACATGCACCCCAAGCCATATCTAAATGGGGTATCCAAGCTTTGATTGGCGAAAGTTTTGCCGAAATCTTTTTTGGTAACTGTGTGGCGATGGGTATTCCTTGCGTTACTATGGATCCTGAAAAAGTTAAAGAAATACAACAAATTTTAACTAATAATCCTCAAGCAGGGGTGAGCATAAATTTAGAAACGATGCAGGTACTATGCGGTGATTTTTCTGCATCCATTTCAATTGATCGAGGTGCTCGAAATATGTTTATCTCCGGAACTTGGGATGCTTGCGGTCAGTTAGTAGCTAATGCAGCTAGGATTCGGGAGACAGCGATGCAGTTACCTTATGTTGGTTGGAGTAATTTAGCTGCAGGTTAGTTAAGATTTTGATGTTTGCTAATACCAAATAGCTTATTACAGTGTGGGCAAATGCCCACCTATATTAATTTACAATATTTGTTTAAAAAATTTATCTGCAGACAAATATCATATTTGTAATTGAATGTGCGTTCAAATTTATGATTATTGAACAAAATTCATAATTTTTGATGAAGACCTGGATTGATTTGCTATTACTCTCCATATATCCCTGAAATACTTAATTACGACTTTTGTAACACTTCTGTAACAATATACCAATACCCCACAAAACCCCCCTTTTTTTTCCTTCTGATAATGGGAACATTAAGTTGTGATGAACCACAGACCCAAAATGTGTGAACTACCTACCATACATCCAATCAATTTGGAAACTTGAGTTTTCGCTAACTTCTTTAAAAAAGGATGTGCTTTAGGTTAATGTCGGGGCTGCTTTTTTGTTCCAAGATATGTATGCTAAAAACACCATTCTTCATCCTCTCTAATATCTCCAGTCTTGTTGGGAAAGTAGCTTAAGTCCTAATCCTAACCCCAATTCAAACTCCATTCTACTTAGCAGAGAATATTCTTTGTTCTGATTTATAAAAACTTAAGTCATCGCAGACATATACTCTACTTGGTGAAACAGCGCGGTCTTGGGGGTCTCCCCCATGAGTGACTGCTGAACCCGTAAGGGTGTAAATCTGAAATATATAGGCGACTAATACTCTATTCCAGACGTGAAGTTTAAGGTCTGGAATAGATTTTTCATTGACCAGCATTGATAATGAGTTAGGTATAGCTAAGAATAATGCTGGCTTCTTATTTCTGGGAATTCTAAAATATTATTTTCAGAGAGACTAAAAATAATTATTTGCTCTTGTTACGAATAAACTAAGTTGGTCTTCAATCTTTGTGCTAGTCTTATCCACAGGTACAATCTCAGTATTTGCGATCGCGGACATAACTCTGCTATTGAGACTTTTGTTGAGTATTAATCTCTATATGTGCTGCAACGCCACTCATGATCGTATTGTGCGATCAATTTTTTCTTATCTGTAAAACTGATGAAAGTATATCTTCGTCAGAGAAATTTGAAAGATTGCTGTAATTCTCAAAGCCGGATATAAAAGAAAAATAACTTCGTATAAATACTATGTTTATAGAATCATAAATAACATGGAGAATTGTTCGCGTAAGCCAACACGAAAGTCATCAAAAAGAAAAGCCATCAAAAAAATTTATAAAAGAATTCAACAAAAAAGAATTCAACACAAAAAAATTCACAAACGTCGCCAAAAGAGAATATCGCTTTTTACAGCTTTGGCAATTGTATTATTATTTACTGGTGGTGCTCTTGCGATCGCCTCGGTTAGAATTGGTTTTTTATTAATTGTCAGACCAAGTGAGGTTCTGTGGGTAAATCATTTTCTACCAGAGTGGGCAAAAATTAAGGATGTAGATCTCGACTTACCCCAAAGCCGCAAACAGATCGAAAATGCAATATATCACCAAGGACAAATTGCAGGGAAAGTCTTACCTTTAGCAAAAACTGCTGACCAATCCTTTTTACTTCCTATTTTTCAAAAAAGACCCAACTGTCAGTCAGATTGTCAGAAAATTGTTGAATTGAGAGCTTATAATCTTTCCCAAAGTAGTGAAGTATCGCGACAAAAACACTATGAAATGGTTGCACGCTTAAAAATTGAGGGTCCAGAAGAATCCTTCGTTATTGCTCCCTTAGTAAATATTACTAACGAAACCCAAGGTGCTAACATTGCCTTACCTTTAAATCACATCGAGTCCTTTCAAGGAAATGATCTTCCAGCAGGAAAGTGGTTTTATCTCCGGGGTCAGCGTAATTCCGGTAATCATAGTGTAAATTACGGTCATATTATTTACTACAATCTGAAACGCAAACACCTGAAAGTAATGCAATCTTGGACTAGTCCATCGGGAGATAATCCAAAATGGCAACAGGTAACAGGGGACAATACAAAAGAATTAGTTGTTAACCAAACAGTTGGTTTTGAGCCTCGAGTTCGCGTTTATCAGGCTAAGTCCTTTAACTCTATTAATAACCCTATTAGACTTCGCCTGATCGCTCTTAAACCTCCAACCTTCAAAGATAGGGGTTACCAAAAAGCTTTACTCATTGCTCGCAAGGGTCTATGGACTCCAGCTTTTAAGTGGTTACAATTTATCCGAAAGCAGCACAAAGGCAAAATATCTGCAGATTCCATCGCTCAAATTGATTTAATTCGCTTACACTCGGAACTGAGTACCAAGCAGGCAAACATCAATTGGGCAAGTCCCAGCCAACAAGTACAAGTGTATTTAATTGATGGTAGCTGGGAAAAAGCTTTACAAGTATTTGAGAAATCGCCAAGTAATTCCAAAGAAATAGTTAGCTTGCTCAAAGCAGACAGGGGTAGATTATGGGATCGCGTTAAAGTCGCGTTACAAGTTAATCCCAATCGTCCCCAAGTTCAAACATGGGGGGCTCTAATTTTAGCTGCAAAATTTGGAGATTCACGGGCAAAGTCATGGTTAAAAACGCAAAAAAGGTTAAATAAAAATAACTTTGCACGTCTTGAAATTTTGTTGGCAAGAATTGAGGATAGGACACAATAATTACAATCATGTCCCATTGTTTTTCTGGGAAGTTTTATTCGAAATTAGGTAGATATCCAAATTAGAAGTGACATGCTGCCACACTCGCTGGATCAAATATGGGGTGGGAACATGTCACATACAAGAAAATATTGATGGATAGTGTCTAGGACATTAATCCTTTTAAAACATAGATTTGAGTAATTGGTGTTTTATATTTGGATTCAAAAAACTGATTTCTTATTCTTGTTTGGTATTTGCGGCCAATCGCTTCAGTTGTAAATGTTTTAGCTCTTGAAGTAGACAATCCACCTCAGCTTGTAAATGCATGAACTTGACCTGTTGGTCGACCTTATAGGGAGATTGATTTAACTTCGTTGCCACCATAGTTTGAGATTCTCGATCAGACACACTGGATATAGACATCGTTAACTGAATGGAAATTTAACTCACACCATAAAAAATATTATAATAGCGTAATATAAAGAATCATTAAATTATTATATATTTGCCATTGTCATCCGTAATTACCAGGAAGTTATCACATACTTGGTTACTTAAGTAGGCTGTGCTACAAAATTTACAACTATGGCAATATGAGACTGAATAGAAATGAAACTGTAGGAGCAAAACTAAATCCTATGGAACTGAATGGAAGATTAGTTAACGGAAGATTAATTAACAGATTTGGAAAAATATTAAATCTTGAGAAATATTAAATCCTGAATAATGTAAATCCTGGCTGTTGATCTATGCATATTAAAGGATACAATAATATATTGCATTGCTTGATAATTAAAGCGGCAATCGTCTTGTAGTTCCATCTTGTAAATTCAAGATTTAGATTTCAAGATAAGTAACAACTGCCTGCATTTTTTATTTAAAGTTTTTAATTTCTGATTAAGAGGCCTATTAAAAACCGTGACTTTAAGCCTGTCTGCTGCGACATCTCAACGCCAACCGTGGCGTGGATTGATAGAGCAATATCGTGAATACTTGCCTGTAAGCGAAGAAACTCCGGTAGTAACTCTGTTAGAGGGTAATACTCCCCTTATCCCAGTTCCTGCGATCGCAAAACATATTGGCAGACAAGTAAACGTTTTTGTTAAGTACGATGGTCTCAATCCCACCGGTAGCTTTAAAGACCGAGGGATGACAATGGCAATTTCTAAAGCCAAAGAAGCAGGAGCAAAAGCAGTAATTTGCGCCAGTACCGGAAATACCTCAGCAGCAGCAGCAGCTTATGCAAAGCGTGGGGGAATGAAAGCTTTTGTCTTGATTCCGGACGGCTATGTTGCTTTGGGAAAACTGGCACAGGCTTTGCTTTACGGAGCTGAAGTACTGGCGATCGAGGGTAATTTTGATGAAGCTTTAGAAATCGTCCAAGAAATTGCCCGTAATTACCCCGTTACTCTGGTCAATTCTGTTAATCCCTATCGTTTAGAAGGACAAAAAACGGCAGCTTTTGAAATTGTAGATACTTTGGGTGATGTTCCAGACTGGTTATGTATCCCAGTTGGTAACGCCGGTAATATTTCTGCCTACTGGATGGGATTTTGTGAATATCATCAAGCCCAAAAATGCAAGCGTTTGCCCAAAATGCTGGGTTTTCAGGCTGCAGGTTCTGCACCTTTAGTTAAAGGTGAACGAGTTATGAATCCAGAAACCATCGCTACTGCAATTCGTATCGGTAACCCAGCCAGTTGGGAAAAAGCTGTTGCGGTAAAATCAGCTAGTATGGGTGGTTTCTATGCTGTAAGCGATGAAGAAATTCTTGATGCTTATAGGTTACTCGCATCGACAGAAGGTATTTTTTGCGAACCTGCAAGCGCTTCTTCTGTAGCAGGTTTATTGAAAGTAAAAGACCAAGTACCTACTGGAGCAACAGTAGTTTGTGTATTGACGGGAAATGGGTTAAAAGATCCAGACACAGCAATTAATCATAGTAATCCCCAGTTTAAAAAAGGTATACCAGCAAATATCAAATCTGTTGCTGAAGCTATGGGATTTTGAGTGTTAGCGATAGGTAAATGCGTACTTTACGTATAATATCTAAGGTTAATTAACGGTTTCTTTGTCTTTATGCTAATAGTTTCTTAATAACCCAAACCCCAAAGGTTGGTGCTTACTGTTCGCTCCTCCCAGTACTAACTTTAGTTTTCTGTTGTTTAAAACCATCAATCGCATCGCCCAAAGCTGTAGTAAGGCTTTTACGGGTTTGAATGTGCATTTCTTGTTCCGTTTTTAAAGCTTGCTGTAAGCGATCGCGTTCTTTCATCACACCGATTAGTTTAACTTTCAGTTCTTTAATTGAATTCAGTTGTTCTACTTCATCCTGAATTTTTGTGGCTGTTTGAGCATCTGGTAACTTTCCATCGTCGATACCTTTTATTTGTTGAATTTCCGACTTTAAAGAACCTATAGTTTGTTGAAATAGTTGTACGTCTGTACGACGTTGTTCCGCTTCGGTATTATAAAGTTTACGCCATTTCTCTGAACTCTCCCAAGCCGATGTCAGTTGGGTTTGTAAATCAATTATTGCTTGTTTCAATTTCTGAATTTCTGTTAACCACTTCTGTGTTAAGTCTTGACTCATAAAAATCCACATCTATATTATGTTAGCTTGCATTCTCTCACAAAAAGCCAGAATTCAACCTGGCATGAAGCTCAAAAATTTTTAAAATAACTAATAAGTAAAATTGTAATTTTAAGATATTCTATTGGAGTTATTTAAACTTTGATAAAGTATAAAACAAAATTTCAAAGCTTTAACGAGAAGTTGAAATCAAAAATATCTTTATCGATTACAAGACCTACAATAGTTATTAAGTATCATAGACATCAAAAATTATACAAATCACCAAAGTAGAATGTAAAGTCTGTACGCAGAAATTTAATCACTTAATTGATGATTTAATTCAATATAGTTTGTAATTCTATGGTTTTGACTTTGATACTTTCAATATAATGTTTTCAATAATTATTTTGAACTCTCAATAATTCATTTTCAATCAATTAATTAATTAATTAATTAATTATTATTAAGATATAACTAGTTGGATTGATACATCATAAAAATATTAGGGTTGCTACTGTTGGAATATTGATGATGAATTTCTGATTCACCAAAAATATAATGACTCAGCAAAAATACTCTAATAATTTAAATAATAATTCAAATAAGCTACTTGCTATGATTCGAAACTGGTTATCTGATAACTTGGGTGTAAGTTCAGTTCGTAAAGAACAGGTTTATACAGACATATACAAATCAGTAAGTTTACAAGATGTTAGCTATTGGGTTGAAGTTCTGTTTGCTGCAGGAATTGCGACTTTGGGATTGGTACTCAATAGCCCCGCTGTAATTATTGGTGCAATGTTGATATCACCATTAATGGGATGTATTCTCGCTAATGGATTATCACTAGCAGCAGGTGATGTTATTTTAGCTTGGCGGGCACTAATTAAGCTAATTTTGAGTTGCGGTGTGGCTATTTCATTTGCATTGTTTTTGGTATGGTTACTTCCATTTAAGGAAATGACACCTGAAATTTTAGCCCGCACTCGCCCGAATCTTTTAGATTTAGTTGTGGCTTTATTTTCTGGTGGTGTTGGTTCTGTAGCAATTTGCAAACAACCCAAGGGTGTTGTTACTTCTATTCCAGGAGTTGCGATCGCTGTTGCTCTCATGCCACCATTATGCGTTGTGGGCTACGGTTTAGGAATTGCAGCGAGTCAAGGTTTTACTAATGGATTACAGGTTGCTAGTGGTGGTGGGTTATTATTTTTTACCAATTTAGTAGCCATCACTTTCACTGCAATGATAGTTTTTCTGGCATTGAATGTTGATAGCGCCCGTGCAACACAAAGTATCAGGAAATGGCGTCAACAAGATAAGGAAACTATCTGGATGCGAAACATGCTGGGAAGTTTACCAGCTTCCAAGAAACTGAAGAAAATTGGTACGCTTCCAGCCCGGTTTATGTTGATTTTATTTACCATAGTTGCAATTTTTATTCCTCTTAATCAATCATTTAGGCAACTGAAGCAAGAAGTTGCGCGCCAACAAGAGGAAAACTCGATTAATTCAGCAGTAAGGGAAGTATGGCAAGAAAATTTTGCTCAGTTACCAAATGGCGAACCGCGTTCTTTTATTGGTGGGATGGAAACGCGGATAAAAGAGCAGAGATTATTAGTTCAAATTCAGGTTTTTACTAGTAAGTTGTACGCACCAGAAGAACAAAATAGTTATGTAAAAAAACTTGCTTGGCGTTTGAATAAACCACCAGAATTATTAGCCCTCAAGTTAATTGAAATTCCTACAGCATCCAATGAAGTGATTCGCTCTTTACCACAACAGAAGCCAGAAACAGTAGAACCAGTCGTTGTTACAGTTGCTCAATTACATGCTAATTTTGCTCAAGAAATACAAACAGCTATGGGCAATCTGCGATTACCACCACCAGCTGAAATGGTTAATTATGAACTTACTACCACTCCCACTACACCATTAAAAGTTAGGGTCATATATTTAAGCGAACGTGACATTAGTTCAGATGCTCAGTTGTTATTAGCAGATGACATTAAAACTAGATTGGCTTATCCATCTGCGATAGTTCGCATGAATAGAATTTCTCCTGCGTTGGGAGACATATCATTTACCCGTGATGAATCTCAACTGACTCAAGTAGACATCGAAAAGTTGGATCGAGTCGCAAATATTTTACAACAACAGTCGGCTTTACGCTTACAAGTAATTACTCACAAACAAGCTGACGAACCGAAGGAAATTTTACTTGCTCGTTTCCAAGCAATAAAGGAATATCTAGAGTCAAAACGGCAAATCAAAGCTGACAGAATAATAATGGTAAATGGAGATACTTCTCGATTTAATGCAGTACTCCGATTAACGACAAAATCTTCAAATCAGACTTTTGTCGCCCAATCTTTTGATAATTCCGTTCTCTAATTCTTGATTTATTTCTCAATACGAATCTATTACTTAGGATTATGCACTAATAAATACAAGTTTATTCTGGGAACTTAATTTATAGAAGCTCAACTTTAAAAGAGGGGATATTTTCTTTGCATAGCTTAAATGTAAAGTTATATATCTCTTTTTTCTTATTCACTTTTTCAATACTGATTTTCTGAGATTTTGTGTAACTTTGGGTAGAAGATCTACATTATACCGGAATATCATTTACTTCGTGAATCTTTAGATTATTTGCAAGAGTAAATAATTCAAAATAGTTTTAATTACGATAACTATATAAATTTAATTATTTGTTATTTCCTAACAATCGAATAAAGTTTAATATTTTTTAATTCTAAACGAGTTAATAAGTATTCGATGTATGTTGACTTTTTGTTAAGTAAATATACACCTAATCGGTAGATTAAAAGCATTTTGAGGGAGCATCTACTTTTGGAAGAAACATAATTATTGGTGACCCCAAATCCAATCATATCGTTGGTCTAAAAAATATATCTGCCGAAAGTGGATGCTCCCAGCTTCTCAATCCCAAGCAGAATCAGCTTTAACATTAGATGAACTCAATTTTAAAATACTAATTTCAACTATCTGGGCAACATTTAGAGGATTAGGAATAGCATTGCTGGGAGCAATGGGTAGTTACATGAATGGGACTAATGGCTTGTTGATTACTTTAACTTGCACTTTTATTTTTACTGGCATTCTGTTTCTAGCTGCTACAGCTTTAGAATATAGGCTGAGCAAATTTTATACTTTTATTGTCCTATCTTTAATCCTAGAAGTGGGTTTATTGAGTGGATGGATTATCCATTATTTCCTCAATTAAACAGACCCAAGCAAAATAGACAATGGAATTCTTGGTACCGCTAATTCATTACTACACTTTAATCTCAGACCTTTTGACAGCAAAAATACATTGATTGGCTGCATGTATAATTAAGTCTTAAAGAAGAATAAATTATAGTTATTTCAACGTTTACAATCTTTTGCATTGTTTAAAAACAACGCGATAACAAAGGCTAAGAGTATTATTCAGGAATAGATTTTTGAAAGCATTTTTATCCCCTTGGCAATATATATCACTTACTAAAGTGGCACATACATATAAATATAGTTTTGCAGGCAATGTAATATTAAATATTAGAGAGCAATCTATAGTATTAGCAACCCCCGCAAAGGAGGCGGTAAAAAAAGTGAAGCACAAGTAAGTACCACATTGATTGAAGATTAATCTTTCAAAGGTACATATGGTTTAGCAATGTTTGCGAGAAGAAACCGAGACCGGATGTTGCTTAACAACACCGTAATTGTGTTTTGCGATTCTGAGTAAGTCTTGTAACTAGAAATAAGAAATTTATTAGTTGAAATTACAAAAGAATTTCCTCAAAACCAATAACTAATTTAACGGGCAAACAACGATTAGATCGGGTAAAGTTGATTTTTTATTCGTAATTGTTCTGCTTTGAGTATATAACTTAAACATTGAAAATTAGATGTTGCGGATATAACTGTCAATAAATACTCGATTAAATATATTGTCCTTTCTTATATTCTGCCAAAGCTACTGCTATGTAGTATTTTCTTGAGAATAATGCAAAATTAATTGCAATTAATATCGTTGCATTGAGTCATTTCTTGTAAATGCAGTTAATATCTGCCTGAAAAGTAATATTAAATACTGATTAATATTGGATTACTCATATAGGTAATTCCCATTTTAATTGCGAAAAGTGCTAATAGCCAGTCGCGAATAAATTACTGATGCAGATATCTCTTTCATCGTTTTTTTAGTAGTGATTGTGTTCCAATAACATTGTTATCTACTACTAATTTATCCACATTTATCAACAAATATTCTCTTTAAAAACATGAAATCTACTACTTCTTTCTTAATTTCTCTTGGTATTGCTGTATCTGCTGTAGTTGGAACATCTTTTAGTGTTTTAGCATCGCAACCATACCAACAAAAATCAACTGTTAGTACACAATCTTATCAATCTACAACAAATACTCAAACTTCAAACACTCAAACTTCTTCTACTAAAGTTTCTTCAAAACAAGTAGCTCAAATTTTTGGTGGTTCTCAACAATCAAAACGTCCTGGAGATAACTATATTGGTTTAGGAAGTATTATTGGAGGAGATACTGATTTCGTTGATGCTGCAATTATTAGTAAGGTAAAACTATTGAATTTAGGTTCTTCTAAATCGATATCTGTTAGACCTTCAGCTGTATTTAGCAATGGCGATCTCGATGTACGTATTCCCGCAACTTTGGACTGGACCAAAATCAACCGCGATTTGGGAGAATTCAATGGTAGAGTTACTCCTTATGCTGGTGGTGGAGTTGCAATTGATTCAGGAGGAGATGCAGATTTAATGCTAACTGCTGGAGTCGATGTTCAGCTAACTCCTAGATTTACTGGTACAGCTGCAGCCAATGTTCTATTCTTAGGTGAAACCGAATTTGATACAACTGTTGGTGTTGGTTACAATTTCTAAGTTTTAGACTTCCATAGCTTAGTTTTTAAAGCTTAGAAATATGGGGGGTGTAAAATTACCCCCAATTAATCAAAAAATTTCTGGCGTTGCTGATGACGGATATGATTTTGCCCCCCAACCCCCAAATTTGGGGGATTTAGGGGGCGTCACTCAAACAATAAAAATGAATTATATTTTAATTCAGCAACGCCAAATTTCTTTACTATTTCTAATAATCTGATGAATCACCGAAGATAATAAAGTTAACATTTCATCGGTTTTGGGAATAGATAACACACTTTAAAAGTAGATATATAAAGAATTGTAGTGACTTAGATACTGACTATAATTTTTCTGTTTAAAATTAACATATTTCCTTCAATAAATATATTTCGTATCAGGCTATTTATCTCACTCACTTTGAGAATTAATCTTTGCAAAAATGAAAAATATAGATGTGGGCACATCAGATTTTAATCAAGATTATGTTAGTGATATTACTCCTTTAGACTCTCATCAAGAAATAATAAAAATAACTGAAATGAGAGAATTACACGATCTAAATTTACAACATTTAGAAGATTTAAACAAAACTATATCAGAATTGCAATCTTCATTAGAAAAAAAATCTAAAGAACAAGAAAAAATACATCGAAGGCTGAGATTTCGACTTCGTTTTTTTACATTTATATGGTTATTAACAGTACTAGGGCTAACAGCTGTTTTCGGGTGGTTTAGTTTACGTTGGTATATGCAATTGCAAATACAGCGAAAAGTTGCAGCTTTCACACCTGAAAAATTAGAGCAAATAGAAAAAATACAAACTTCATTTGTCAAGTTAAATGAAGATACTATCCCACAATTAAAAAATGAACTCGAAAAAAATAAAAAGGAAATTGCAGAAATCAATAATCAGATAACAGAGGTTAATACTAAACTAGATAAACCTCAACAAGCAATGACAGTTTTAGTGAAAGCTTTACAAGAATTAGTTGATTCTCAAAAGACACAATCAAATAGTGTTAATGTAGATAAACCTAAATCTACTGATTTAAAGCCTAAAAATAATTCAGAAAAATCTCCTTCATCTTCACCAGACAACAAGAAGATTCAAGAAAATAATTAAATTATGAATGCAGAGTTGACACTCATTATATTTCAATATTGCAATCATAAATAATTATCAAAGCAAATTAAGGACTAAAAATAATGTCTTCATCTTTAGAGAATTCTGTACAAATTTCTCAATCATTACAGGATAAATATTTACAACAAGAACGGATGCATGATATTCTCTTGATGCTAAAAAATCTATCTACAAGAGAAGAGGCAACTATTAAATATATTTTAGATTGCCTCTATGATATTGGTTCAGTTAAGCTAATTAAACAAAAAATCCACTTCAGGGCTCTTAACACAAGCTTAGTATTAGTTGCTAAGATGTCCAAACCTGCTTTCAAATTTTTCGCTTTACGTTGGTTTCAAAGTAACTGTCCGCGATTAATTACTGATTGGTTAGTTGAGCAAGTTAGCTTTAAAGAAAATGAGGCAAAAATCATTAATGAAGAAGTACAATTAAATACTTCTACAGAACAAGAGTCTTTAACCTCGCTGGTAGATGATAACAAAAAAATTAAAGCTCTTAAATCTCAAATGAGATTGTTAACAATAATTTTATTAGGGGTAATTACGATTTCTGGAGGTGCTTTTAGTTGGTTGAGTTATTACACTGTTAAATTAGAAAAAGTTCAGCAAGAAACAATAGAAAGATTAGAAGCGCAAATCAATACATTAGAAACTAGTAAAAGTTTCAAGTGAATCAAATAAACTTAATCTTTTCCTTCATTTGTTTCCTGAGTAAATGAAGACTGAGATTGGTTATTCAGGTAATTAAATATCCCATTTAGAGGAGAAATTCTTATTCCTTGTGGGTTGTAATCTGTAGGAAGGTAATTTTCTGGAATTGTTATTTGATTACCATCTCTGATTGCAGAGTAGTGGGGGGAGAGAATTTCAATACCACTTTCGTTACATTTGTCCTGAATATTTTGGTGTAATTCCGAGTAAATTCGTGCCATAATACCAGGATGTTTGGTATAAGCGTTTAACTCATAGCTGACATAAAAGTCATCTAAACTTTTTTGCAATACAAAAGGTTCTGGTTCAGTAAGAATATCTTGTGTCGCTTTCGCTGCATCAATCAGGACTTCATGGACTTTACGCCAAGGTACATCATACCCTAAAGTGATATTAGTGTGAAGCACTAGCGGTGGATGCTCGGGATCGAATTGAGCAGCACTATAATTAACTATTTGACTCGTTAAAACTGTGGAATTGGGTAAAGTGATAACAACATTTTTGATTGTTCGGATCCGGGTCACTAACAAAGTTTTTTCTGCAACATCCCCAACCGCATCAGAAATTTTCACGCGATCGCCAATTTGAAATGCTCTGGTGTAAATCAAAATAATCCCAGCAACGATGTTTGCAACTACAGCAGTGGAACCTAAGGAAAAAAGCACACCCAAAAACAACGAGACTCCCTGAAAAGCTGGAGAACCAAACCCTGGTAAATAAGGGAAAGCTACCACCGCAGCTAAAATGATCATTAAAAAGACAGATAACTTATAAGTTGGTCTCGCCCATTCTCGATAAAAACCTTGAATGGTCAAATTACCATGTTCGATTGCTGTAAAGAAATGTCCGACTAGCTTAATTAAATAAAAGGTAGCAAAAATAACTATGCCTAAAGCAAATATATTCGGCAGGTACTTAAGAAATTCTTCCCAAGAAGTTATACCTGCTTTTAAAAAGTATCGAAATACCTGTCTCCCAAATTGTTTTGTCCAAGGAAAGAAACTTAAAACTAACGGTACGTAAACCGCTAACGCTCCCAAGGTTAAAATCCACCGTAGGAACTTGAGTATGGAAATTAGTAAAGAGGAAATTCGAGTTGCAGGTAATAAGTCAAAATTTTGAATTCGCAATGCGGGAATTCTCGTGCTTCCCAAAGTATTAACTTGGGTATAAAGTTTGGGAAACAAGAAAGCAAATAAAACTAATGTTGCCAAAAATACTACTGTGGCGATCGCAGTATTGATAATTCCTTGACGTATAAATTCTGGACTGCGTTCTTGACGATACTGAACTACTTGTGTCTGAATTTTTGCTAGATAGCTTTTTGCTAGTGCTTGTCGTGTTTGGTCAACAGCTCTAGCATCTGCATCAGTTACAGTTAACAGTACCCGATTTCCTACAGTCAGATTAGTAGTTTGGGATTTTTCATCTATAGCAAATGTGTTTACTTTGATTGTTGGATCTTCTGCGATCGTAGTTAAACGATTGGTTACTGCTCTAGCACGTTCCTCTGCTGTAAAAGCTCCAACCCCTGCTCGAATATCAAAAATTTTTTCTCCTCCAAGTATTACTCCCATCGCTTCAGGGTTAGAAGTCGGAGATGTAGTTACAGTTGGTGCAGGTTTTGCTGGTGCTTGGGCGTAGCTACTTGAAAATGGGACAATAGACAGTGATATACATAAAGCTATAACTGCAAAAAAAAACTTCAGGCCTTGAAATTTAAAAAAGTTTTTTTTCCTGGTAATTTTATTCAAACGTTTCATTTAGAACTAAAACTGAAGTTTAATAATCATAGAATTTAACTGAACCGAACAAAAGAAGTTATTTGAAAAAAATAATTGTCAACAAACCAAAATTTTCAATAATCAAATTGGGATTGGTGAATCTACATAAATTGTTGGCTCGCTGATTGAGAATCTCATACCATTTTTTTCAAGCATTTGGGAAATTTTTGTATTAGCTAACTCTAATAAACGCTTACGCAGTTGGGTAGAATCTTCGCTTGAGCCTAAGATAAAAAAAGTTATCCTCGCACGACTTCCAGGTCTGTCGTCAATTTGGAAAAAATTAATCTCCGTACTACCGGGGTCGATACCAAATACAGCATTAGTGCTTTCTTGAATCACTTTAGTCACGAAAGATTGCTGGTTTTCTTCCAATACTCGAACAAAATCTAGATAGAGTAGTACCATTACCTTTTTACCCCTGGTAATGTTTTCAATATCCTTAGTTGCCATAAGAGAATTAGGAACAATTAAAAGAGTATTTTTTGCCGCTAGGCGAATTTTTGTCGAACGCAAGCCTATTGATTCTACTCGACCGTATATATCTTCAGCATGAGGATTAAAATTGACGCGGATATATTCTCCTGGGACATAAGGACGGTCTAAGTATAATACGATTGTACCTAATAATTGTTCTAAAACTCTTTGGGCAGCAAAAGCGAGCGCAATACCACTGATACCCAAGCCAGTAATTAAAGCCAGCAAGTTCACATTATTAGTTTGAGCAAAAAATACAATTGCAGTGAACCCAATAATAACATTGAAAACAGTCTCACCAACTAAGATAAAATCATCAGCCGACTTCCCTAATTTGTCAATTATAATAACTCCATAAATACGCACAAACTGTTTAAATAAACGAGATACAAACCACGCAATACTGATTATTAATCCCAAATCAATGAAAAACTTTAAAAACTGATATAGATTTTGATAACTAGCAATTATTTTTAAACAAAAATTCCACAGAATGAGTGTACCAGTGAGTTTAATTAAATGACCTAAAGGATCAAGTAAACTTTCGTAAATTTTTATGTATTTTTTTGGAAATAATTGTTTAACAATCAGCCTAACAAGTAAAAGTGTATAGCGACCTAATAGTAAAGAAAATATTACAAGTATTAGGAATATTCCTAGTCTCAGTCCCAGAATAACTAAAAATTTTTGAGTTGCTTCGTCAAAACGAATAAAATCATTTAGTATCGATTCTATATCCATTGTATTTAATTTTTATAAATTAATAGGTGAAGAGACATTGATAGTTTTCTCTTTGATATCAAAGATGATGCCATATTCCTTTAATTTATAACTAATATTTTGTTTAGCGATATCCAGGAGTTGCTTGCGTAATTCCATTGATATTTCTCCCGAACCTAGTAAAAATAAAGTAACTTGTGCTTCTACAATATTTTGATCTAACTCATCAACTATATCTTTAAAATTTACTTTTGTAATACGATTATCTAACCCAAAAATATCTTTAGTACTGTCCAAAATTACTTGGCGAATTAAAGCTCTTTCCTCTTGAGATATAGCTTTATATAATGTCAAATAAATTAAGGAAATTACCTTTTTAGCATTCGTTAGATTTTCAATGCTGACCTGAGTAAGGATATTATTGGGAATAATAACTAAACTACCTTTACCAGAAGTACGAATCTTTGTAGAACGCCAACCAATGGACTCAACTCTACCAAAGGTGCGATCGGGTAATTGTACATAATCATCAATGGCAAAAGGACGATCCAGATGAAGTACAACACCCCCTAATAATTGTTCTAAGGTTTTTTGAGCGGCAAAAGCAACTGCTAAACCTCCAATTCCCAAACTTGCTAACAAGCCAACTAAATTAATTTGATGTGTTTGAGCGAATATAAAAACAACAATTAAAATGATAGTAGCATTGACCAGAAATTTTGCGAGAATTAAAATCTCACTATC
This sequence comes from Mastigocoleus sp. MO_188.B34, assembly GCF_030065675.1. GTDB lineage: Bacteria > Cyanobacteriota > Cyanobacteriia > Cyanobacteriales > Nostocaceae > Mastigocoleus. Next base: position 122,013 of record NZ_JASJDK010000002.1, read on the forward strand.
TAATCTTCTTTGAGTCCTCAAGGCTGCATTAAGCAAGTAAACATCAAAAAATTGTTTAAATATGCGCAGGGCTAACCAAATAACAATAATTGCGATTACTAACCCAAATATCAATTCAAATAATTTTAGCCATTCTTCTAAGGGAGAAATTAAAATAATGACGTCAATAACTGTTAGTAATACTACTAAAATTATCTGATTTTGATAAGGCATCAATACCTGATGATAAATTTCTTGAAATTGGAGAGAAGTTAAGCGTTCTATAGCTAATTCACTAATTTTAGGAAGGAAAATACTAACAGCAATTGTAACTATTCCAACTAAGCAAATAACCGTAGCTATCTTAAAGATACTATTACTTGGTAAATTACTGATTGCAAAACTTAGGGCTAATTGAGCATCTGTAAAAGCAAGAAACATATTTATTTAACTAAAGATAGTGAATTAAAAAAATCTTTCTAATGATTTTGAGCTTGAGGTTAGGTCAATTCTTAACTGTCAAGCAATCAGTGATTTTAAACCTTAGTAATTTTCATAAACAGTAATAGAAATACGCACATTATGAGAGAGAGGATTTTGTACCCAAAACTCCTGAATTGGACGATCTGGTTCGGCATGAATTTTCAGAGTTTTTCCTGATACACAAGTATAAATATTGAAGTTATAACCACAACGAATCGCAACATCTCCCGGTTGGATCGCTATCGCAACCTTTGCTGCTGGAGGATTTAGCTTGACTCGTTGCTCAGATACTTCGGGCAATACGGTAAGATGATATACCTTAAGGGGCAAAGGCAGTTCTGAACCTTCTTCCTCGTAAGTAGTAGACAGTCGGGCGCTCGCCTGTATAAATGGAACTACAAGTAGCAGTAAGAACCAAAATAGGGAGAATAATATTCTGCGCCTAATTTTCACCAATGAATTAGAGTTTGACACAGAAAAATTCTTAGACACTTTTTGTAAAAACCCCTCAGCTAAAACATACCAAAGTGAAGAAAAAGTCGTAGCTGTTTTATTTACCCCAGTTCCTTGTTAGCGCTTCTATACAAATTTTCCCTTGCTTTTGTCTAAGTTTGTAATTTCTTTTAAAGTTCTTTACGAATTATTTTTGGGTAAGTTGTTACATCATCTAGAGAATCAAAACATTGTGTCACATGCAAAAGTGTCACATAGTTATTAGGAATTGGTAAAGATCGGCTATACTAAGAGGTTAGGAAGAACAAAATATTTATACATACTATCTTCCACAGGAGGAGAAAACAGAGATAAGTTAACGGGTAACACAAGAGGGTTTAATTAGAATTTTACTTTCTGCTTGCCTATAGTCGACAGCGTCTGAGAGAAGAAATCGAAGACCGGGTGTTGTACGGCAAAAAGATTGCTTATCTACCTGCTCTTGGTGGATATTTCAATATATAAAGTCAGTTTGAATCAAGATACTCAGATTAAATTTCTTGGGTATTATGACATCTATTGAATTCCAATTATAACCATATACACTTTGATGATTGCGAAGGGATCTAAAATCCAGGCTACCCTGGAAGTTTTGGATTTATTCTAAATAGGCGATTTAGTCCATCGCAACTACGATCTCTTGATATTGCTACAAGATGATTAATCCGCAATCATCCAACTAATAGTGAGAATTAGTCAGGCTACTTATGAAATGACTAATACTTCGCTGTGGAAATAGAGTGTCAAAAAATACTGAATTTCTTGAGCTTGCTTAATTTAATTGCAGCTTGCTCTTAGAGTAATTAGTATTTTTTTACCAAAATCGACTCATATTCGTAACAAATAAATTTATTACAATTTAAGGCATAAGCAATGGCTTTCCCTAATCGACAACATATTGCTTTAATTTCTGTTTATGACGATCCAGCCCTTGAGAATCCTACAGAAGAAGGTGGGGGACAAAATATCTATGTGCGCCAAGTGGGAGAGGTTTTAGCTCAAAAAGGTTGGCAAGTAGATATGTTTACCCGCAAAGTTGACCCAAACCAAGCAAACATAGTTGAGCATAGACCTAACTGTCGGACGATTCGCCTCAAAGCTGGACCGGAAAAATATATTTCCCGCGATTGGATTTTTGGTTACTTACCGGCTTTCACAAATGCAATTTTAGATTTTCAGAAACAGACGGGTATTTATTATCCAATAGTTCACACTAATTATTGGCTTTCAGGTTGGGTTGGTTTAAAACTCAAAAAACTCCAAACTTTAAAGCTAATTCATACTTATCATTCTCTTGCTAATGATAAATATGAACCAATAGAAAAGTTTGCTTGTGTTAACAACATTCGCCTACATGCAGAGAAAGCTTGTTTGCAGACCGCAGATTACATTGTAGCTACTAATCCACAAGAGCAAAAAGATATATATTCTTTGGCTTCTTCCTATAAAAATATCAAGATCCTGCCTTCTAGTGTTGACATGAAAAGGCTTGCTTGTATTCCTAATCCAGGATTAGACCTTACTGTTGTTTCACAAGAAACTGGTTTATCAGCTCAAGGACAGAATAAATGTGCAATCGCAAACACAATTGATAACATTTTAGACAACCCCGAATGGCAAAAAAACTTAGCAGAGATCCCAAGGAAGCAGGTCGAAGAATACTTTAGTTGGGAGCAAGTTGCATCACAATTAAACGAGCTTTATATCCAACTACTTCAACAACCATCACTCCCATTAACGTCTAGTAATTCTGGGCTGTTGAAAAACTGGCTTGGGCGCTTAGTAACAACTCAGGCTAGTGTCAAATCGAAAGTTAAAGTCTCATAAATTTAGTCTCATAAATTTTCGTGATCTCAAAAATATTCGAGTTATTTATGGATATTCAATTGACAGCAATCCGTAGAAGCGAGTTACTAAATCTACCAGTAATCGATATTGAAAGCAAAGAGGAGATTGGTCGTGTAGACCAAGTATGGCTTGATGTCAAAGCCCACAAAGTTATAGGTCTAACTTGTACTCGTAAGCTATTGTGGCAATCTGGTCAAAGGCAATCTTATTTTCACTGGGCACAAGTTGAGAAAATAGGAACTAAGGCTGTTTTAGTTAATACCAAACGTCAAGTCAATTTTAATTTATCAGAGTTAGTTGACTCCATAGCATGTAACGAACTATTTACAGAAAACGACCGAAAAATTGGCAGCACCATCGGTTATCAATTTGAGACAAAAACGGGTTCTGTTATTAGTTACCTATTTGTTTTTCAGAATTCTTTATGTTTGCCCTCTGGAATTTATCAACTCTCACCCGCAGATGTGATCGGTATCGATTATACAAAAGTAATTGCCTTTGAAACTGCAATTCGAAGTGCCCAAAAATATGGCTCGAGTGTTGTTGAAAAAATTACTTCTGCAGTTGAATTTTTTAAGGAAGACTATATCCCTTCTACAGCGTTATAGATTTATAGTAGAGCGATAAGTAGGTTAGTAAGAAAAATCATAACTTGTTTGTAATAGCGCTTTAGCGCTAAAGCGCTACTAAGAAAAACCAATTTGTACGCTCTAGGTCAGATTTTGGTTGTAAATAACCATCAAATTTATCTACAAAAAACAGTTGAATCATGAATGTTACAAAGACTAAAAGTAATTCTGTCAGCAGCACTCAACCAGGAGAAAAATATCATTATCATTTATCAAATGATATTGTTAAAAGTTATCTTCGTGAAGTTGGACGTATACCAGTTTTAACCACTGAACAAGAAATTTATTATGGTAAGCAAGTTCAACAGATGATGCTTTTGCTGGAAGAAAAGAAAAAGTTGGAACTTGAATTAAACTATGAACCAACAATTTCACAGTGGGCTGAAAAAATGCAATTGAGTCAGGAAATACTATTACAACAGTTCGAGCAAGGACGAATAGCAAAACAAAAAATGATCCGGAGTAATTTACGACTGGTAGTGTATGTCGCGAAGAAATACCAGAAGCGTAACATGGAATTTTTAGACTTAATTCAAGAAGGTTCATTAGGATTAGAGCGTGGAGTAGAAAAATTCGATCCAACTCGAGGATACAAGTTTTCAACTTATGCTTATTGGTGGATTCGTCAGGGTATTACAAGAGCGATCGCCCAACAAGGACGCACCATCAGTTTACCGATTCACATCACAGAAAAGTTAACCAAAATTAAGCGAGTTCAAACAAAGTTATCTCAAGAATTAGGTCGTACTCCAAAGGTAGCAGAGATAGCCCAAGCACTATCTTTAGAACCACAGAAAATTCGAGAATATTTGTCCTTGATTCGTCAACCAATATCTTTAGCTACATCGATTGGTTCGGAAAGAGATATGGAATTACAAGATATTTTGAAAGATGAGGGACTTTCTGGTGAAATTTATGTTGACCGAGAATTATTAAGTGAAGACATTAATAAATTGTTATTAAAGTTAACTCCTCAGGAACGGAAAGTTTTAACCTTACGCTTTGGTTTAGTAGATGGAAAAGAGCTAACTTTAGCACAAGTCGGAAAACATATGGATATGAGCCGCGAACGAGTACGACAGTTAGAAAAACAAGCGATCGGTAAGTTAGGAAGACATCGAGATAAAATACACAGTCATCTATCTTACTAATATCTCAAATATGTCACTTTTGCGATCGTTACTATTTTCTTACTTAGCAATTTCATTTATTCAGCCATAAACTGAAGTGACTCCCGGTCCCCAAGGTAAACCAAATACGAACCAAGCAATAAATAAAATGATCCACCCAATAAAAAATGCAATTGAGTAAGGTAACATCAGAGAAATTAATGTACCTAAACCTAAACTTTTGTCATACTTTTGGGCAAATGCTAATACCACAGGTAAATACGGCATTAATGGTGTAATTATATTAGTCGTGGAATCACCAATTCGATAAGCTGCTTGAATTAATTCTGGTGAATAACCAACCAACATAAACATTGGTATGAACACGGGAGCCATTATTGCCCATTTTGCCGATGCCGAACCTACAAATAAGTTAATCACTAAACTTACTAAAATAAATAATATCAATAATGGCACCCCTGTAAAACCAGTTGCTTTAAGGAAATTTGCACCATTTACTGCCATAATTATTCCTAAATTACTCCAAGAAAAATAAGCAATAAATTGTGCAGCAAAAAATGCCAAAACAATGTAATATCCCATTGATGACATTGAATTGCTCATGGCTTTAGCAACATCTTTGTCATTAGTTATACTGCCGGAACATTTGCCGTAAATGATTCCAGTTATCAAAAATAGTAAGGCGATAATAAATACAATACTGTTAATAAAAGGTGAAGGAATTAGGGTAAATGTTTTTGGTTCACGTAAAATTCCTTGACTTGGTAATACTAGCGCCGAAATCAGAACTGTAAATGCAAGTAAAGTATATCCTGCCCAACGCAAACCTTTTCTTTCTGCTGCGGTAAGTTGCTGCATTTGGGCTTCTTCTTCTCGATTGTAACTACCGAGACGTGGCTCAATAATTTTTTCGGTCACAAACCAACCGATCCCAGTAATTAAGAAAGTGGACACCACCATGAAGTAGTAATTGGCGGTAGCATTTACTTGATACTCCGGTTTAATTAATTGTGCTGCACTTTGAGATAGACCAGCAAGTAAAGGGTCGAGAGGATTAATAATTAAATTAGCACTGAATCCACCAGAGACCCCTGCAAACACAGCTGCTAAACCAGCTAGGGGATGACGGTTATATGCAAGATAAATTACTGCTCCCAGGGGTACGAGTACCACATATCCTGCATCAGCTGCGATGTTACTCATTACACCAGCAAATACAAGAAAAGGACAAATAAATCTTCCTGGTGCAATTAATACTAATTGTTTGAGTAAAGCCGAAAGTAAACCTGTGTATTCAGCAACACCAACACCCAACATTGCAACTAAAACAATACCAAGGGGTTTGAACCCAGTAAAATTCTCAACTGCTTTAGTAAATATTTGACGGATCCCAGCGGGGGTGAGTAAAGATACTGCAGAGATAGTTTTGCCATCTCCTGGATTAACTACAGAGATTTGTAACCAAGCTGCGATCGCACTGATTACAATTACCGCTAGGGATAATATGAAGAATAATGTGATGGGATCGGGTAATTTATTTCCTAATTTTTCGATAAAAGCGAGAAATCGATCTATCCAGCCAGATTTTTTATGTTGAGTATTTGGTTCCATTCAAAAATCCAGATTTTATAGATAATTGTTCACAGTTAACAATTAACACTTACCAGTAAACTGTCAACCCCTGAGACTAAATCTGGGTTGATTACCCCTTTTAATAATGAGAGGGGGGAATGTGGGAAGTGTGGGAAGTGTGGGAAGTGTGGGAAGTGTGGGAAGTGTGGGAAGTGTGGGAAGTGTGGGAAGTGTGGGGAGTGTGGGGAGTGTGGGAAGTGTGGGAAGTGTGGGAAGTGTGGGAAGTGTGGGGAGTGTGGGGAGTGTGGGTGGGAAATCCCAGAAAATATCAAGGGGTTTTAAATAGGATTTTGTACGATATCAAATTCAAGTCAAAATTCAAAATGACTTAAACCCTCTCACAACAAAGGAAATTAGCACTTTTTCTCGCTTTAGCCAAAACCTTTACTATATAAGAGTTATAAAATGTACTAGTTCAAAATAATTTGTTTTTTGTATTTTCTTATCCATCTTCCCAATCACCAATCCCCAATCCCTAATCCCCAATGCACCTTAACTTTACTATTCAAGGAAAAGGTTTTCCCATTCTTTGCTTACACGGTCATCCTGGTTCTGGTAATAGCATGTCAGTCTTTACCGAGCACCTATCACAACGCTTTCAAACCATTGCTCCCGACTTACGGGGATATGGAAAAAGTCGAACCAAGCAAGATTTTGTAATGATAGACCATTTACAGGATCTTGAAGAACTTTTAGATCGCTTACAAATAAAAAAATGCCTAATTTTGGGATGGTCTTTGGGTGGTATCGTGGGGATCGAATTAGCGTTAAAACTACCACACCGAGTAACGGGACTAATTCTCGTTGCAACTGCTGCAAAACCCCGCAGCAACCATCCACCAATTTCTTTACAAGATAATTTATTTACTGGTATCGCTGCACTATTAAATTATGTAAAACCAGGTTGGGACTGGAACATTCAAACTTTTGGTAAAAAATCTCTTTTCCGTTATCTAATTAATCAACATACTCCCAGTACCTATAACTATATCGCAAAATATGCCGTACCAGCCTATTTACAAACTTCTAGTTTTGCAACTCGAGCTTTAAACAGAGCTATCAAAACCGACCGGAATCGAATACCGGATTTATACCAAATACGATCCCCTTCACTAATGCTAACTGGTGCTGCAGACCGTCATATCACCGCCCAAAGTAGCTTAGAAACCTCACAAAACCTCACCGATTGTAAGTATAAATGCTATCCTCAAACTGCCCACTTGTTCCCTTGGGAAATTCCCGGACAAGTCCTAAAAGATATCGATAATTGGTTAGAAGAAAACCTGTTGGTAATTTGCAATCAGTAGCCTCAGGAGAAAAAATACTTCCATCAACCAAGGACTATTGATTGCCTATTTTTTGTAGCCCTATCAAGCAAATTAAAGTTGACCGCTAAAGACAGGCTTTACTTTGCGGTCAATCCATTCCCCCAAGTCATCTGCAACTGTTAGTGCACTTGGTTTACAGCGCTTGACGTTTACATATATTCCCATTGCTCCCTCGGCTTCTAAATCCTCTACATAACCTTTCATTGCAGCTTTTGCTTCCACTGCATCTAGAAAAGGACCAAAGTAATAGGTACACTTGGGAGTCTGGGTATGTACTTCTACCCACCAAGCCATACCAAAACCTTGGGCAAGACTGGTTAATACTTCCTTGAAATTATTCCAAATCATACTCATAGTTTTCCTGGCAACTTACTAAATCTGGTTGGAGTTTGTTAAATTTTTTGTTGTTGCTTTTACATTTCTTTATACTCTGTTACCCGAACTTTTTCAAAACATTTTTTGTTACTAATGTTTTGCTTCAAATTTAATTTTTGACTTAAATTTAACCGGGTAACCAATTGTAATTAATCTAAATGTAGTGTATTTGACCAACGTTGGCGATAAATCTCATACAGAACCATTCCCGAAGCCACGGAAGCATTAAAACTAGGAGTTTTACCGAGTGTCGGAATGGATACCAAGAAATCGCAGGAGCGTTGGGTTAACATACTCAGACCTTCTCCTTCGGAACCAATTACCACAACTATTGCACCATTAAAATTAACGGTGTGTAAAGATTGACTTGCTGAATCATCAGTGCCATAAATCCAAAAACCAGCTGATTTTAATTCTTCTAATGCGCGGTGTAGGTTAACTACCCTCGCTACGGGAAAGTTTTCTAATGCACCTGCTGCAACTTTTATTACTGTAGAAGTAATTCCGGCAGATCTCCTCTGGGGAATCACCAAGCCTTGAGCGCCGATAGCTTCTGCTGTACGAATAATTGCTCCTAAGTTGTGAGGGTCGGTAATTCCATCTGCAGCAATAATTACGGGATCGGATACAGATTTTATTTTTTCAAGTAATTCTTGTAGATCTAGATATTCATGGGGTGCAACCTGTGCGGCTACACCTTGATGATTTGCTCCATGGGTGATTCGATCCAAGCGTTTTGGTTCGACTTCATCAACAATACTGCCATTTTCCTTCGCCTGCAAAATTAACGAATGAAAACGAGGGTCGTAGCGAAGACGGGGAGCAATCCAGATACGATTGAGAAGACGCTTATTTTCCAGTGCTGTAAGTACGGGATGACGTCCGTAAATCAAATCTTGATTTTCTCTATCCCTAACTTCTTGGTTTGTTGTCCTGTTAGAGGGCTGGAAATTAGAATTTCGTTCCTGCAGCCGATCGCCATGAGTCCGTTCTTTTTTCGATTCATGATTGCGTGGTTTTCCAGAGTTACGGGAAACAATCCCCTTACCCTTAATTTTTAAGGGCTGACCATTTTTTGGGCGTTCCGATTTGATTTTTTTTGATTTGTTAGTCATACATCTACACAGTAGAAACACCGCTCAGGCGAATGCATCAATTTAGTTTTCCGAGATTGTGACAGCTGTTTAGTTCTCCAAATTCAGTTTGTTTAATAATTCGTTTAAACGTTGAATATCAGTTAGATATAAATAGCCGATTAAAGTTTCTAGACTTGTTGCTTGTTGGTAAGTTTGGGGATCTAGACGTTTGGGACGTCCCGTAGCCGCGTTACGACCTTTACGGACGATTTCCAACTCGGTTGTAGTTAAATACTCCCAGAGCGTTCGCAGTAATTTAGCTTGGGTTTCTGCCCTCACCTGTGTTACCACCAAATGATGGTAAGTTTTTGCTTGCTTTTGGGGAATGAGATAAAAAGTTCGAACATAGAGTTCATAAACTGCATCTCCCAAATATGCCAGTGCGGTGGGAGAAATTCGCTGCAACTGTGACTGATCTACCATGTTGGAGAATTGCTCTAGTTTATTCGCGAGCGTTTCACACGTCGATGAGTGTTTACTCGGAGATTCATCTTTTTTCCCCAAGTGCTCTTGCCCCTTTAATGTCACAAGATAACTGTTCCTTTAATTAAATCAAGAAGATTGTTTGTCAGATTAAAAAAATTATTAAAATACTGCCGCGCCAGTCTACCAAGCATAATCGCAGTTAAAAGAGTTGTTTCAAATTATTTTAGCTCGACAATAATAACTTGGGAGAAATTTTGATGATAAATTTCCAAAATCTTTCCAGAATCTTTCCAGAATCTTTCTAGAATATCTCCAGAATTTTCCCAAAAACATTCCAGAATTTTTTTAGAACTTTACCAGAGATTTTTTAAAATCTTTTCAGAATCTTTTCAAAATCTTGTCAGAATTTTTTAGATAATTATGTAGCCACAAATATTAAGTTCAATATTAAACTTTAGACATAATACTAGATCGGATAGAAATTTTGAAAAAAATTAAGCTATCCAGATTCTGGGATCGGATAGCCATACTAAGCATTTACTCAAGGGAGTAAAACTACTTGATATTTTCTAAAGCCTGGTCAACCGATGGTTGTAAGGCAAGAAACTTCTCTAAGCGAACTAGCTTGACAGTTTGAGTTACACGAGCATTGGTAACAATTTGAAAAGTGCCTCCAGAAGTCTGTGCTTGCTTGGCTAGCTGTACTAAAGCACCAAGACCAGAACTATCGACAAAGTCGATTTGTGAGAGATCCAAAATAATATGCTTTGGTCCTTCATCCATTTTGGTCCCCAACACTTTTCGAAATGTTGGCTCGGAAAAAGCATCTAATAAACCTGTGAGGCGGAATAACTGAGAACTATCCCTGACTTCGCGAGTACCTCTCAGGCTAACGGTGAGATTCAGTGGCTCAGCAATAACTCCCTCCTTATTAAATTACAAACGCTCCAGTATAGATGTTTTTTGTGCATCTTGTCTACATCTTTTTAAGACTTGATTGTAAACTGCAGGCAACATTTAAAACATTTCAGTAAAACACTTAGGGGTCATGAGGAAATTTGTAATCAATCCTTAAAGTTTGGTATAAATTTCTCATATCTATTTCGAATCGATTTTGCTCCCTTCTTATGGAATGACGAGGCATTTTTATCTTATAGCAGAGTTGTGCGCTTTCTTGGCACCACTTTGCGAACGCACCACTTTACTAACAAGAGACAAAAGCTAGGACTAGAAACTGTTTTAGACCTAATTTATAAGTTATTAGCTGTATCTCACTTACTCATAATCTGCCATCATTTTCTCAAATAACTTCAGGGAGTCATTTTAGGGAGCAATGTCATGGGGAACACCAAGGATCGTTAAGCTTATTGTCTTATGAGCCTTCCAACCTGACATTTGCGCTCCAACAAGTTCCAATTTCTAACTTAAATTCCCAGCTTAAATTCCCAATATGCCTCATTTTTAACTGATTTCAACTTTATCTGGATGACGAGCAGCATGCATTGCTCGAACAAATTTTTCAAATAAGTAATCAGCATCGTGTGGACCGGGGCTTGCTTCGGGATGATACTGTACGGAGAATATTGGTAAACTTTTGTGACGCATCCCCGCCACTGTCGAATCATTCAAGTTCAAATGACTAATTTCAACTTCTGCAGTTTGCAAAGAATCTTTTTCAATTGCAAAGCTGTGATTCTGACTGGTGATTTCTACTTTTTGCTTTAGACCAGCAGGATGATTTAAGCCACGGTGACCAAACTTGAGTTTAAAAGTCTCAGCACCCAAAGCATGACCAATAATTTGATGTCCCATACAGATACCAAACATTGGTTTTTGACTTTTTAAGAGTTCTTTAGTTGTTTCAATTCCTTCATTCACAGCAGAGGGGTCTCCGGGTCCATTGGACAGAAAAATACCATCTGGTTTGTAATTGAGAATTTCTGTTGCTGATGTATGGGCGGGAACGACAATGATACGACAACCATAACTGGCTAAACGTCGTAAAATATTACGTTTGATTCCAAAATCTAAAACGACAACTGTAAAAGTTTCTTGAGTTTTATTTGGTTGAAGTAATTCTGAATTAAACTCCCAGCTAGGAGTAGTTGATTCATCCCATTCATAAACGGTGGAAGTTGTTACTTCCTTGACCAAATTTAAACCATTCATCTTGGGAGCGTCCTGCACCCGGAGCAATAATTCTCCAGGGTCGAGGATTTCCGTGGAAATACCACCATTCATAGCTCCATGAACGCGAATTTTACGGGTCAAAGCTCGGGTGTCAATCCCATATATCCCAGGTATTTGATGCTTGTGTAAGTAATCAGGTAACGATTGAGTTGATCGCCAGTTACTAGGTCTATGACAAATATTACGTGCGATCGCACCCCTGACTTGGGGTTTTTCCGATTCTTCGTCGTCAGAATTAACACCGGTATTCCCTAATTCAGGATAGGTGAAGACGACTATCTGACCACAGTAACTCGGATCTGTGAGAACTTCTTGATAGCCAGTTATCCCAGTATTGAAAACTACTTCTCCGATGGTGGTTCCCGTAGAACCAAATGACCATCCACGATAAGCAGTCCCATCTGCGAGAACAAGCAAAGCAGGTATTGCGTCAAACAGGGGCATAAGCAAGTGAGTGTGAAAGCCTTTCATCAGCTGCAATTATTAGCTGCAACTATTTACAGTTCGATGCTAATTATCCCATAGTTAATTGTTTCTGATAACTTGCACAATTTTATATAAGATCTGGAACTGTATTAGTTTAATATCACTGGGTAATGAGGGACTCACAACCCACAGGTCATAAGACCGATATTTTCTATTCCGGTTTCCCGTTTATTATTTCCGATCCTTAAAAGTAATTAATCAAAAATTAAGAACTAAACTATAAAAATTTATAAATGAGAAGATTAAGATTCGGAAAATTACAAGTGAATAGTTGATTTTGAATAACAAATAATGCTAATAACTTTACTTTAGATTGCTTGCGTGTTTACTTGTACTTGTTTGGTGTAATTTATTCAGATATATGATTGCCCATAACTTCAAGATAGTCAACCTCGAAGTTGTTCGGGCAAACTCCACTACCCAATTGGAAAGTGAAAGTAAATCCGGATTAACCCTTCTAGGAATAAGTATAGGAAGTATGGGGAATATGGGGAAATGCCAATAATTATGAAGTACTTTCAAGCTCAGATTTGTATAACATTAATTTTTTCCGCCTATTTCCCCTAATAATCTCTTGTTCGCATTTTCTCAGGGTTGCAAATTTTCTTCAAATTCATACTTTTCTTCAGATTTTCACTTCTCTCACAAGTTGAAATCAAGCAAAGCTAGATTTGGAGAATAATCCCCAGGTAAAATAAAAAATTATTATGCTACAGTCTTTATTGTCTCGTTCTGGCTTAATTTTTCTTTCTGCGACACTAACACTACTGACTGTTGCTTGTAGTAGAGAAAGTGAAAGTCTGAAAACTCAAAATCAACAAAAGTTAGGACAACATCAGCCTAGTACACAAACATCTACTCCTGAAATTAACTCTCAAATTGAATCTGGACTTCATCCGTCCCAAATTAAAAGCAATTCTGTTTCCGACCGAAATACAGAACTCGGTTTATTGGAACAAGCGCTCGATAAAGCTGCAAATGCTTCAAATATTGGTCATACCGCACAATCCAGGGATGATTGGCGATTGGTTGTTACTCAATACCAAGATGCGATCGCTTTGTTGAACCAAGTTAGACGGCAAAGTATCAACTACACTATGGCACAAATTAAAATTGCCGAATATCAGCAGCAGATCCAATATGCTCAAAAACAAGCTCGTTTAATGCAATCCAGGGATGTAGTTGTATCGCGATCGCCAACACCCATGTCGGGGGTAGCAGGATTCAATATTCCCCAAGTCATATCTGAAACTAAGAAAAAGCCATCATTAACAACTTCAGAAGAAAGTTCTTTTAAAGAAAAAATATCTCCTGAAAAAATAAAATCACCCACCCATATTAATCAACAAATATCTTCCCAACCAATATCTTCCCAACAAACATCTCCCTCACAAAAAGCATCTCTACAACCAACACCTTCAGAATCTGAGACTCAAGGAAAAATATTTACTCAACAACAAGCTCAAGAAAAAGATCAACAAAAATTAGACCGCGATCAAGAAGAAGTGGTTTTTACAGTTCCCATTAAAAGGCGTGTTGGTGGAACTCCTGTAATTGAAGTAAATTTTAATGGCGAGCGCCAATTTGACATGATTGTGGATACGGGAGCATCCGGGACAGTTATAACTCAAAATATGGCAAAATCTTTAGGAGTTGAAGCTGTTGGGAAAGCACAAGCCAATACCGCCAGTGCTAAAGCCGTAGAATTTTCCATTGGCTATGTTGATTCCATGGAAACTGCTGGAGTTCAGGTAAATCAAGTAGCCGTAGCAATTGCTGGTAAGGAATTAGAAGTAGGACTTTTAGGGCACGACTTTTTTGGAAATTACGATCTCACAATTAAACGTGATGTTGTTGAATTACGCCCGCAGTTCGATTCACAATTCGAACCGCCAATTGAGGCTCCAATCCATTCTCCAGAAATTATTACTTCCCCAGAAATTGTTACTTCTCCAGAAATTCAACCAACTGTTCCAACTTCTTCCAAGGAGCCCCAGACTGCAGAATCTCTTTAGCTTTTTTAATCCCTTCCGTATAATTACCTAGAGGTATGGCTTCACCAACTTGTAGTGCCATTGCAGTATTTAATGCAACTACATCTTGTTGTGCTTGTGTTCCTTGACCTTGCAAAACGTTTTTCAGAATTTCACAATTTTCTTGGACATCTCCTCCTCTTAATGCTGTTGTTGGTGCAGAATTTAAACCTAATTCTTCAGGATTGATGCTTGCTAACTTCACTTCACCTTTTGCTAGCACCGCCACATCTGTTAAATCTGCCAAACCCGCCTCATCCAGTTTTTCTCTTCCGTGAACAACAATCGCTGTTGGGGTACCCAATAACTGAAGTGACTCAGCGATTATTTTCACTAATTTGGGATCGGAAACCCCAACTACCTGTCCCCTAGGACGCAAGGGATTAACTAAAGGTCCAATCAAATTAAATATCGTCCTAATTTTCAAAGTTCGTCGCAACTGAGCAACTGATTTTAAAGCCGGATGCCAGCCAGGAGCAAACAAAAAGGTTACTCCCACTTCTTCCAGAGCAGCCCGGACTTTTTCCGTAGGCGCATTAAGATTGATGCCCAAAGCTTCTAAAACATCAGCACTACCAACGCGACTAGAAGCAGAACGATTGCCATGTTTGGCGACAGACAAGCCAGCAGCGGCTGCGACAAATGATACTGCGGTGGAAATATTAAAAGTTGATGCTCCATCTCCTCCTGTCCCGCAGGTATCGATGGCGTTAATATATGTTGAATCAGGGGTACTTGATTGAGAAGATTGGGCTTGCACAACAGACGCCATACCTGCTAATTCAGGAGCAGAAACACCTTTGCATTGTAAAGCAGACAAAATAGCTCCCGACAACTCAGGAGGAATTGATTCATTTAACCATCCCTGCATTAATTCTGCTGCTTGGGCGCGTTCGAGAGATTGATAGTCTAACAATTGTTGTAATATTTGAGACCAGTCTTCAGAAGATTGTGGTGGGTTATTCATAGGTAATTGGAGATTAGGGACTAGGGATAACACTGGGTTCCGCAGCCTGTGCTAATGCACCGCTAGAGCCTGCGGCGTCGGCAAAGCCTCTGACTAACGTCACGCTATAGCTGCGCTACCTTACGGATCCGCTAATGCTAACGCGTAAGCGCGCTCATAGCGGCATATGGCTTAAGAAGTAATTACTAATTACAAGTACTTTTACCTCAGGAAAGCATATACCAGCATGACGCTAGCTACGCTTTCCGATCAAAAAGTATAAATTATAAATTACAAATTACGCCTAATGTGAATTATGAATTATGAATTATTAAATATTTATTGTATTTTCCCATTAGACAACGTTTTTGATATTTTATTCAAATAATATCCAAAAAAATAATATTCAAAAAAATTTTCCCAGGACATAATCTGAGAAACCTATGGAAGTTGGGTAAATTTTTCAAAATTTATTATTGAATTCAAACTTCAAATTCAAAACATAAAATTAAATAATTGAAATTATATTTTTCAAAAATAATAATAGTTAAACCCGGCGATGGAACTCAACAATATTTTGCAGAATTTTTATATCATAATTACCAAAAAAGTCATGTCCTAATAGTCCAATCTCTGCTTTTGGGGCGATCGCAACTTCAACATCTTTGACAACGACTTTACCCGCGCCAATCGAACGAACCTTACCTGTTTGCAATTCGATTTGAGAACCGTCAGCAATAATCGCATTTATGATCCCTGATGGAGTCAGGTTTAAAATGTTTGCCATCCCTTGGGTAATAAGAGTCTTACTTGCACCTGTATCAACAATCATTTCAAAAGACTGACCGCCATTGAAAGTAACATCTATAACAGGAGTTCTGCCACTGCGACGTTTAATTGGGACTCTAAAAACTCTTGTATCTACAGGGGTAACACCGCAAAGATTTCCCAAGCTGATGCTTTTCCCAGATGAAGTAACCATAAAACAGACATCTTGATTTTCAGCACTTGCTATATCTGAAGATATCGAGAAAATCAGAGGGATAAGCGCAACGATTTTTATCCACTCTCTGGTAGTCTTATTCACAGCTTTTTCTCCTGGGTTATCCTACATCTGTTTATTGTTTAGGTTACCCAAATCGCTCAAAAAATAAGTCTTCGGTTATCAGTTTATGGCTAACATCGAGTCCTTACGTTATGCCAATTACCCATTACCAATTATCCATTACCAACAATAACTAATGACAATCTTGAAAGCATATGTTACAGATCTAATACATAAATTATTTTTGATTGTGATTTTAGAGTTGTAGTAAATTGGCGGCGATGGAAATTAGCCAACAGGATCGGAACTTATTAGAGCGCCTTGAGCAATCTTTGTGGCGCGAGGAAACGCGTTTTGATATTGCGTTAATGAAAGAAATTATAGCTGAAGATTTTATTGAATTTGGAAAGTCCGGTCGTATTTATCACAGAAGTGATGCTTTATCGATCTCAGAACAACCAATAGAAGCAATAATTCCACTTCCGGATTTTGAAGCACGTTTGCTTACTGAAAATGTTGCACAAGTTACATACAATAGTGCAGTTACATACCGAGGCGTAATCAATAGGGCGCGGAGAAGTTCTATTTGGACGCGATCGCCATCGCCCCACGGTTGGATTTTAAGGTTTCATCAGGGCACCCCATATTAGCAGGCTACAGGGTGCAAAGAACATCTGAAATTTGGAAATATAAAATTGGGTTATTATTTGAGACTAGTAATATCTCTTGTTTAAAGAAAATTAAAATGTCTCCCTGGCTCTCCCTGTTACAAAAACCCAAAAATCTTCGAGATAAAGGTATAGCACAAGATTGGTTTACAGAAATTGCGAACAATCTGCTTAATGGTTCCGATTTAATTGTTGGAAATCAAACGCACCGAATTATTGAGATTGAATTTTACTGTTTTGCACCCGAACATCCCGACTACTTTGCTCACAGAGATCCATTACAGAAAGAATGCGGAAGTTGGTATTTTCATCGCAGTGGTGGAAAGTATAAAAATGGCAGCTTCAAAGGACTAGATTTAACTTTTGGAGATGGCGAAATGTTCTGCGGAGTATTATTTCGTACTATTGAGTCATCAACAGGAAAGTTAATATGTGGACCTTCTCTATGTGTAGATTATTTACTTGCATCAAGCGATCACGATGATGTGAAATCTTTAGATGAAGCAATGTCTGGGAAAAAAGCTTGGGATTCTCAAAACCCAGTTTTCCTCAGAAGAAAGGATATGCAAGAGGACAATCAGATTTTTCGTTCGGGAAGAGTAGGTTTGACCCTAAGAAAAGCTAAGTCGTTTCCCAGTTTGACGGAATATATTCTTAAACCCTATCGCTACTTTGTTGAACCGAGAAAAGTTAGTAAAGGTAAGCCCTACATTGTACTTTCTATGTATCTTCAAGGACTAAGTCCAGAAGATATAAAACAAAATACAGGTAGTCCGAATTCAAGCATTGAGCGATACATCAATGATTTTGAAGTTGGAAAACAAGAAGAAAAATTTTCTCCTTATTTTGTTAAGAACCTGAATACCAAAGAACTCTGTAAACTTCATGGAACTTGGTATCAGCATTTTTTGAGTAATGAGTAATGAGTAAGATTAAACAAAAACAAGTTGTGTTAATAATGTAAAAATAACACATAAAATTTATCCATAGTACGTGTTAACCGTAGGTGCTTGCTAACAGATAACTCTGAATTTGATGGTAGAGACGCGTTCTTCTTTGCATTTCCGCAGGGAAACATATCGCGTCTCTACAATATTATTTTTACTTAATCTTAACTCTTCAATAATTATCTATCAAAGGTATTAAATTTTACTTACATTGCTTATGTTTACAATCTATAACATGGTATGTATTGAAGTCTTTATTGCTGTTTAAATCGGGATTTTATTTGAATAGGTGTCGCATTACATCAAAAAATTAATAGACAAAGATTATGACAATAGATTTACGTCGTTTTTTCCAAGTTACAAACCCCAGTAAAACTTTAGCAATTGAAAATTTAGAAGACCAAAAGTATTACATCGATTTTTCCTCTGTGCGCGGTGGTAAAATCATTGCAGAATTAAAGGATAAAATTACATTCTTTTCCCCAGATGAACCCACATGTATGTTATTCACCGGACATATAGGCTGTGGTAAATCTACAGAATTGTTAAGATTAAAGGTTGAACTGGAAAAAGAGGGTTTTCATGTAGTCTATTTTGAATCTAGTGAAGACCTAGAAATGGCTGATGTTGATACTGCTGATGTGTTATTGGCGATCGCTCGTCGTGTCAGTCAAAGTTTAAATCTTATCGACATCAATATTAATCCCAATCGAGTCAGTAAACTTAAGCAATTACTACAAGGTGCTGTAGATATTTTAAATAGTGATTTGCAGTCTGTAAAATTTAAGATTCCAGGATTAGGAGATGTTGGTATATCTTCCCAGGATGAAAACCATGAAGAACAATTGTCTCTCGCTTTTGGGATTGGAGAAATCACCACCAGGATTAAAAGTGATGTTAAACTGCGACATAAACTTAATCAGTATTTGGGACCACAAAAAAATCAACTCGTTGAAGCAATTAATCAAGAATTACTCCAACCCGCGATCGCAGCTTTAAAGACAATAGGGAAAAAAGGCTTAGTAGTAGTTGTAGATAACCTCGACCGGGTTGACAGTCGAGCTAAAGCTTGGGGACGTCCTCAACAAGAATATTTATTTATCGATCAAAGTGAATATCTAACTAAACTTGATTGTCATCTAGTTTATACCATGCCTTTAGCCTTAATGTTTTCCGATGGTTATGGAAATCTAACTCAGCGTTTTCCTGAGGATCCAAAAGTTTTACCAATGGTACCAGTGCAATTAAAGGATGGTAGTGATGATACAACTGGAATGATGTTATTGCAGCAAATGGTTTTAGCAAGAGCTTTTCCTGAAGTTAAACCCCAAGAGCGTCTCAATAAAATAACAGAAATATTTGATGAACCAGCAAGTTTATATCGCTTATGTCGCATCAGTGGTGGTCATGTGCGAGACCTACTAAGGTTATTGAATAACTGGATTCAAAAACAAAGAGATTTACCCTTAAGTCGTCAAACTTTAGAAACATTAATTCGTTCTCGTTGCAATGAAATGACAATGCAGATTTCCGATGATGAATGGGAATTACTCCGTCAGGTAAAGGAACGGAAAAAAGTCGGAGGTGATCGAGAATATCAAAAGTTAATTCACTCTCGACTGGTATTTGAATATCGCGATCGCCATGGTGAGTCTTGGTTTGATATTAACCCAATTATTGCCCAAGCAACTGAGTTAAAGAGTAAGTAAAATGGGAACCGAAAAATCAGAAAATTGGGAAACAACTCCATCTAATGAAGAAGTATTAGAAGAACTTGTTTGGACTTTAGAAAGTTCCAGAGGTGAATTTAAACTAATTTTGGCGCGTTGCAACTATTTGCGGTTGCGATCGCAATTGGTAAAACGCTTGCAAGTTCTCACAGATATTGATATCCAAGTTCTCCAACTCCAACGAAGCGATAAAACACTTTACACCACAATTCATGCTCAACTGCAAGCTCGACTCAAAAATCAGCTTGGTTGCAAACAACCGGAAGCTTTAATGGTTTTTAATTTAGAGTCGGTTTCTGACATTACCCAAATGTTTAGTACCACCAACCAAGTAAGGGAGGAATTCCGCAAACATTTTCACTTTCCCGTTGTTTTATGGGTAACAGACGAAGTTCTACATCAATTTTTGCATTCAGCCAGTGATTTTGAAAGTTGGGCTACAAGCATTGAATTTTCTTTTTCCACACCAGAGTTAATTAGATCTTTGCAAAAAGATAGTGATGCATTATTTACCAGCGCGATGGCTGCAGATATGTATGATATTGGCTGGGAAATGGGTTATTTACGACGTCGAGAAATTACTAGTGCTTTAAAAGATTTAGAACGACGGAAACAAAAGCTCGAACCAGTCCTCAAAGCAAATGTGGAATTTGTGCAGGGACAGAACGCCTATCTCAAGAATCAAATTACTATAGCTTTGAAACATTATCACCAAAGCCTGGATTTTTGGTCTAGATATGTAGCTTGTCCTAGAGACATTATTTACTCTGGAGACCTAGCATGCTATGTCTCTACAATTAAAAGAAAAAAATTCATTGCTAAATTGAAGATAGGTTTGATTATGTTTAATATCGGGTTGTGTTATTGGGAACGAGCACAAACCCATCGAGTCCAATCCCAG
This sequence comes from Mastigocoleus sp. MO_188.B34, assembly GCF_030065675.1. GTDB lineage: Bacteria > Cyanobacteriota > Cyanobacteriia > Cyanobacteriales > Nostocaceae > Mastigocoleus. The sequence goes on from NZ_JASJDK010000002.1 coordinate 142,417, forward strand.
AATGATTTGGAGCAAGCCAAAAGTTACTTTCAGCAAAGTATTAATACCTTTACAGAAACTGACCGTCCTCATCTAGTAGCTAAATTTATCAACTCCCTAGGTGAGGTCTTGCGACAGTTAAAAGTTTGGCGTGAGTTACTTTCCCTTGCAGAAAATTCTTTGGGATTGCAACAATTATATGGAAACACCATACAAGTAGCTCAAACCTACAGTTTTTTTGCAGAAGTTGCATATCACCAAAAACGTTGGCTGGATACAAAACATTACATATATAAAGCACTACATAACCTTAGTAAAGTTAAATCACCACCCCAATCGCACCGTAGCTTATATCTGATGTTATTAGCTCAAGCTGAAAATAAGCTTGGACAAGTACCCAGAGCCTTAAAGCATCTGCAAATGGCTGCAGATATTGGTATCCAAAGCAATCCACATCAATATATACGGATTTTGCGATCGCTGCGTTCTTTATACCGGGAGCAAAAGCAATATCTCCAAGCTTTTCGCACTAAACTTCAAGAGCGTTTCGTCGAACAACAATATGGTTGGCGAGCATTCGTTGGTCCAGGAATATTACAATCTGTACAACAATCAAAGTTAAAGAATTTTGTAGAGACGCCATATGTTTCCCTGCGGGAACGCTTTGCTAACGCGTCTCTACATGGGGTTGCACCGGAAATTTTCGCGTCCGGTAGAAAGCGTGATATCGAACATTTACTAGAAAGAATAGCCCGTCCTGACTATAAACTCATAGTAATTCATGGATATCCCGGTGTCGGTAAAAGCTCTTTAGTACAAGCCGGACTTTTACCTGCAGTCAGACAAAGATACCTTGGGACTCAAGATATAATTCCCATACAAATAACTGATTATCATTACTGGACGAAACAGTTAGTAGAACTCTTATTAAATACTCTTAAACAGAAAAATATAATTGTTGAGAATCAAGACCACTCATTTGATAATATTCTTAGATTACTCAAGAAGTGCGAAGAAAAAAATATCCGTATATTATTGATTTTTGACCATTTAGAAGAACTTTTATCAATTGAAAATTTACCAATTAAAAGAAAACTTTTTTTTCGATTTATCTCTAAATGTTTAAATATCCTTACTGTTAAAATAATTATTCTCCTAAGACAAGAATATTTATATATTTTATCTGATATCAATTCACATTACACTCCCAGTATTATTAATGACATCTACCATAGTGATGTTCTTTATCAAGTTGGGAATATTTCTATTAATGAAGTCAAGCCATTAATTGAGGATCTAACTAAATTATCTAACTTTCATTTAGAAGAAGCTTTAATAGAACATTTAGTAGAAGAATTAGCAACAGGAACAGCAGAAGTTAGTCCTTTAGAGTTACAAGTTTTGGGAACACAATTACAAACAGAAAATATTACCACATTGGAGCAATATTTTACTTGGGGACCAAAGTCAAGGTTTATCCAACGTTATATTCAAGAAGTAATTACCGATTGCGGTGATGAGAATAAACAAGCTGCCGAATTAGTAATTGAGTTACTGACAAATAATATTAGTAAATTCACTATCCAAACCAACACAGAATTAGCAGAAAAACTATCTTTATTAGCTGTCAATCTAAAAGTCAAAAAAAGAAATATCCAGAAAAGTCAACTCAATTTAGTATTACAAATTTTTATTGAGTCAGGTGTAGTCTCCTTATTATCGTCATAAAATTGTCACATATTATGATTTTTCATTTCTAAAAAACCCAAAAATCCAACACCTTAGAGGATGTTTCACAAGTCATATTATTTACCTCATATATCTTGGCTCCCCCTAAATCCCCCGCTGTATTGGGGGACTTTTGCCCCCTTTTTTAGGGGGTTGGGGGATCTCAATAGTGAAACTTGGTAATAAGCTTTGTTTTTAAAATATCCTCTCAGGTTAAGAGCATTTAGGGAGTTTAGAAGCGGATTGGGGAAACCTGGCTAACAAAAACATGAAGAAACACAAACATTTTATTGTTCCACCTGGGAAGCAAATTTCCCTGGATAAAGATTACGACCCGGCTTACATAGATGACTATAGCAAGAAAAAAGATGCTCAAAATAAATTAAGCGCAGGTATCAAACAACTAGCTATTTATCAAGATATTCTCTATGCCCAAAATACCTATGCTTTATTATTAGTTTTTCAAGCAATGGATGCTGCGGGAAAAGACAGTACCATTAAACATGTGATGTCTGGTGTTAATCCCCAAGGTTGTCAAGTGTTTAGCTTTAAAGCTCCTTCGGAAGAAGAACTAGATCATGATTATCTTTGGCGAAGTTATAAAGCATTACCCGAACGCGGTAGAATCGGCATTTTTAACCGTTCCTATTATGAAGAAGTATTAATAGTCCGGGTTCACCCAGAAGTACTCTATAAGCAACAACTGACGGAATTTCCAGACGGAGATAAGATTTGGCTTTCTCGGTTTGAGGAAATTAATAATTTTGAAAAATATCTGGTAAATAATGGAATTATTGTCCTCAAATTTTTTCTAAATTTATCAAAAGAAGAACAGAAAAAACGCTTTTTAAAACGAATAGATACACCAGAAAAAAACTGGAAGTTTTCTAGAAGTGATGTACGGGAGCGGAAATTTTGGGATAAATACATGCACGCTTATGAAGAAGTTTTTAACCACACCAGTACTCCTTGGGCTCCCTGGTATATAATTCCTGCAGATCGTAAATGGTTTACTCGGCTTACTGTGGCTGATATTATTTGCACAAAATTAGAAAAACTAAATTTAAAATATCCTAGTGTTACAGAAGAAAAAAAACAACATCTTTTAGAAGCAAAAGAAATGCTCGAAAGAGAAGAGTAAACAGTTTTCAGTTTATGGCTAACGCCACGCTCTTACGAGCTAAATTTATCAGCTATCAGTTATTATTTATCAGTACGGGAATATACTGAATATTGCTAAATAAATCACATTTATTCCTGAATTTACTACTGAATTAGGAAGAGGTAATTATCGGAGCTGTGAAAATAACAAAGTAGTCCACAAGGACATAGTTTTTGTTAAGCCACAGCGATGATTTCATTCTCAGAATTTTCTCATTGCTCTGATAATCTTTCATTGCTCTGATAATCTTTCATTTAATATTTTCTCATGCCCTATTTAGATTACATTCTCACAAGAATATTATGTTTGTGCAAAGTTGCTTTTAGTCGTTTGCACTGATGTTAGACCTGAATTCAGAAGCTAAGTTGATTATGCACACTAGAGTTTGTGTGACATTATTTACATTGACCTCAGGAAATAATTATAAAATATAACGACACTATGCTTTTTTAGTATGTGCGTTTATGCAAAGCTAAAGGCTTTAATTTTACAAAAATAATAGTTTTGCAAAAACTCTCGCAAAAAAAAGCTGCGTTTTTACACGCAGTTGAAAAAGTCATAAATTGCTATTTACTACCGAACATGTCACAAAAAAAGAATTTTGTCAACAAAAAAGCTAAGATCTATCGTTCCTTGATCGCAGCGACACTAGTAGTTAACGGTATCTTTCAATTTGTTGCTCCAGTTTTATCTGAAGGTACAAGTGCTGGTACGTCGATTAGTAACACCGCAACTGCAACTTATGAAGACCCCAACAATCCAGGGACAACAATCAATACCACATCTAACACAGTTGTTGTAACCGTTGCTGAAGTTGCAGGTATCACCGTTACAGCTGCTGGTACTACGCTACAGAATGACGTTGATGGGGATAGTGCTGCAGACGCTGGCGATACTGTTTACTTTAACTACACCGTTACTAACGTTGGTAATGACCCCACACAATTCAGAATTCCTAACCTAGCAAGTACAACAGGTCCAGCAACTGTTTCTGGGAATTTAGAATACAGTACTGATGGTGGTACGACTTGGACAGAAATCACTGCTACTGAAGCCACAGTACCTGATATTCCGGTTAACGGGACAGTACAAGTTCGCGTTCCTGTTACGGTAGCAGCTGGCGCTCAAGCAAACGACATAATCACTGTTAAGTTGGGTGATACTCCTGGTGATGACCAAAACCAACTAAGAAGTCCAGATGGTGGTGACGTTTACACCGTAGATAACCCCGATGGTGCTACCGATGAAGTTGCCGGTGCACCTGTAAACGGTGTTCGTGAAGCTAGCGCCACTCAACAAGTTACAGTCGATGCATCCTTGAAGACCTATGCATTAGCAAAGGTTCTCAAAGAGCGAAGTGACTACAGTAATAATGGAACCCTAACCGACATTACCGACGATACTTTAACCTACGATCTCAGCTTGGAAGTTGAACAGAATGACCCCACCAACAATGGAATTACCCCTGCACCATTGGTTGGTAGAAATATCACCCTCGATGGTGTAACTGAATCCCGTATTTTAGTTTCTGATGCAATTCCAGCTGGTACAGATTTAGCAAGTGTTCCTGCTGCACCTCCTGGTTGGCAAGTAGTTTACACCACAAGTAATGTAACAACAGATGCTAATGCAGCTAACTGGGAGACAACCGCACCCGCTGACCTAACAACTGTAACCCGTATTGGTTTTGTTAATAATCCTGCTATCGTCACCTCTGTAAACCCCGGTCAAACTGTTACAGGTTTCCAAATTATACTTGAGGTTGAGCCAGGCGCATCTGCACCATTAACTGTCAATAACATCGCTCAGTTATTTGGTAGTACTCCCGATAACGATGGTGACCCTGCAACTCAAGGTGCACCAGTATTTGATGAATCGGGTGACCAAAATCCCAGTAACTTTAATGATGATGGTACGCCGCTAACAGGAACAGATACTGATGCTGATGGTATCCCTGATACATTACCTGACACTGTTGTGGATGATGGTTTCATCGATGATCCTGCTGATGCAACCAATACAGGAATTGACACCGGTAATAACAACAGTGCTACAGGTAGTGAAGGTGGTGAACTTAACCAGTTTGTGATCGACCCCAGTGCAACCGCACTATTGAATGGTCCTGAAGGTTCTCCAGATGCGGTTGGTCCTACAGATAACAATGACGACTTCACTAATAAATCTTCCTTAGTACCACCTAATACTGTACCCGACCAAGGTAATACTATCGATCCAGCAGCCGTACCTTTCACTAACACCATTCAAAACGGTGGTAATGCTCCTGCGGACATTTCACTTATCCCCACCCCACCTGACAACCCTGCAGACTTACCTGCTGGTACTACGGTAACTGTGAGTTACCAAGATCAGTCCAGGACTTATACTTGGGATGGAACTCAATTTGATAACCCCACCGACTTCATTACTGTTTCTGCTGTTCCATCAGGTGGTGATGTCAACTACGGTGTAGAAGTCAACTTACCAGCCAATACACCTTTATCTACTGATTTAAATGACCCTGCAGATCCAAATTCTGGTACTATTGGTGGTTTCCCTGTTCCCATCACCGCTTTTGTTGATGATGCAACCCCTGGTTTCCAAGGAACAGAGACAAATAATCGCACTATAGATCGGGTATATACTGGCTTCTTAAGACTCCTCAAAGAGTCGAGAGTATTACAAGGAGATGGAAACCCACCATTAGCTGGTCAAGACCAATTCAGTACCGATCCGAAGCAACCTTCTTCAGGTAACATCATTGAATATCGAATTACCTACAACAATATTTCTGACCCTGAAGCTGGTACTGGTAACATTACTTTAAATGCTGACAAAGTGGTAATTGAAGAGGATGGTACCACTGGCGGTAACAACTGGGCGCTTGATAATGATGGCGATAACATAATCGATACCAGTAACATTGTTGGTAGTGCTCAAGATTCTGGTAATGCAAATATCTTATTCTATAGTGGTAATCCATCGACAACAACTGCACAGGATCAAACCGGTACAACTGTTGATACTGACGTCACCAAGTACGTAGATGAAGTCACAGGAATTATCTTACCAGGTCAGTCAGAAAACTTTACCTTCCAACGTAAGGTTAACTAGATAAGTCTTCAACTTTAGGGGTGTTGGTTACCATCCAACATCTCTGAGTAACATCACTCTTAGTAATTTTACTTAAACTCAGTTCATTTAAAGAGGTTATCGGTCGTGAAAATCAAACATGGTTCAATTGCAGGTTTAGGTGCTTTAGCTTTAATTGCAAGTATTTCCTTTAGCAGTCAAATTCCAGTTGTTGCAAATTTATTCAGTGGTGGAAGTGCGATAGCGCAAAATTCCATTGAAAAAGGAAAAGTACAACTGAATTTGCAAGTTGAAAAGAAAGTAATTAAAACAACAGAAGATGGTAAGCAAGAGATTTCTTGGAAAGCTTTAGAAGGTCAAGCAAAAGTACAACCAGGAGACGTACTACGTTATAAGGTTAATGCTGGAAATAATGGCGATAAAGCAGTAAAAAATCTGGCTATCAATCAACCAATTCCCTCGGGAATGAAGTACGTAATTAAATCTGCAACTGTAGGACAAAACAAAGGTGCAAAAATAACTTACAGTATTGATGGTGGTAAAACCTTTGTTGAAAATCCCACAGTAAAAGTCAAGCTAGAAAATGGCGAAGTGGAAACTCGTCCCGCACCTGCTGAAGCTTACACTCACGCTCGCTGGAACTTTGGTGAATCAGTTGCAGCAAAATCCTCAGTAGAAGGTAGCGTACAGGTGACAGTGAAGTAACTGAAATACTAGAGAAACATAACCATGTAGAGACGTTGCATTGCAACGTCTCTCAGATATCGTAATGTCTCTCAGATAAAAACCTCTCAGACAAAAAGAAATATTAGAACTCCAGCAAAAGTTCCTTCTAAACCCATATTTTTCCAATACAACCTATATCAATTATTATTCCCTGTTTCCGAATCCCCGCTTGCCAATTCCCAGTAGCTAATTCCTTAATATAACTCAATACAGTTCAGTTAAGACTTTTTTTAAAAAAATAACACTGTAGAGACGCGACATGTCGCGTCTCTACAAAAGAAATTTAGGCTTATCTGAACCGTATTGTAATATAACTTGATTCTATCTAAATATTATACCCTTCACGCCAGATAATTTATAGGAGAAAAAATAAGTGCGCCGTAAAGAAAAACGACGCCAGATGAAATCTGGTATTTTTAACTTTAAAATTCCCTTTAAGCATATAGCATCTATATTGATTGCCGCTAATATTTTTCAACCATCTATCTCTGCATTTGCCCAAGTTAATAATACATCTACAACCGTACCAATCAGTAATCAAGCAACTTATAAATATACAGATTCCTCAACTGGTCAAATCTTTGAAGGAACTACCAGTCAGTTAAGCCTTACTTCTCAAGGTTTAGTCGATCCTCTTGGACAGATTTTAGGTTGTGGTGGCAATCTTTTACCCGATTATACTGGTTTTTCTGTTGCTTTGTACGAACCCGACCCCAACGATCCTACTGGAACAGAATTAGGACAACTAATTACTCTGACTCCAACAGAATTACCTGATATTCCCGGAAATAGTGTTTCTAGAGGTTTAGAACCAAACGAACAAAATGTTAACCCATTTCCTCTCACTAATGCAGACGAAGGTTTTTATAACTTTTTATTCGACCCAAATAGAGGTCAAACCGATCCAGGTAGAACTTATATTTTAGTAGTTAATCCTCCAGCAGATTCCATTTACACCCAACGTCGAATCAGGTTGGAAATTGAAGCAAGTACTGGTGCAATTCAAGATAATGTTGTCCGCTATATAGCTACTTCTTTAGATGGTCAGCCAATTAGTACTTCGGGTGGAGTACAAGTTTCCGATGAAGTTGTATTTGTACCGAACGCAGAAACAATCGGACTGGATTTATTAGCGTTTCAGTTTGACTTAGGTATGTGTGAAGCCGAACAAATACAGATTATTAAAAGTAGCGATCGCGCAACTGCAGAACCTGGAGATGCAGCAATTTATCGACTTTCTTTAAGGAATCAAGGTGATTCTGGCTTGGATAATGTGGTTGTCACCGATACTTTCCCCCGAGGATTCAAATTTTTACCCAAATCTGTGAGAGGAGAAATTGAGGGTCAAGCGGTAAATATAACTTCGGAAAGAAATGGTTCAGTAATAACATTCAGAACTGATGCTGTGATTCCACCCAATCAAGTATTAAATATTGCTTATGGGGCGCAACTTTCTCCTGATGCTGTTAGGGGCTCGGGTCGCAACTCGGCAATTGTTAACGCCCAAAGAACTGATAACGATTTTGAAGTAAAAGATGGACCCGCAACTCATTTGTTGAGGGTTAGACCGGGTATTACTTCCGATTGTGGCACTATTATCGGTCGTGTATTCGTAGATAAAAACTTTGATGGCGAGCAACAAAAAGGCGAACCAGGAGTTCCCAATGCGGTAATTTACTTAGAAAATGGTAACCGTATAACTACTGACGCTAACGGTTTATATTCTGTGGCAAATGTATTACCTGGGAAACACACAGGTGTTTTAGATCTGAGCAGTTTACCCGGTTACACCTTAGCACCAAATCTCAAGTTTAAAGAGCGCAATAGTCAGTCTCGTCTCATCAATTTAGAACCTAGTGGTATGGCGAGGATGAACTTTGCAGTTACCCCAGCTTTTGGGGAGGAGGATAAGAAATGAAGCAAAAACTGAGTTACATAGGCATTTTTTACCTTAAATTAATGGGGTTTATTATCGGTGCTTTTAGCTTGGTTGTATATCCAGCGATCGCCGAAACAGTTTCCCATCAACAAGACTACCTCTATCCTTCTGCTTCAAAAGCAACTAAGATTGAGAAATTAAAAAATAAATTACTTACAAACTCAAAGCGTCAAGTTATTGCAAGAGGACAATTAACTCAAAGTACGGGTAATAGCAAGTTACCTCGCAGTTTACAAAAATTATTTGAGCAACGTCAGCAAGCAACGGATAAGGTTATTGCTTCTCAAGTCAAACCTTTAAGTACCAGAAAGTTACACAGAAAAACCGCAACACCATTAGCTGGTATTAGTGATGAGGAATTATCTCAAATTTGGGATACAATACCACAATCTGATAAAAATGTAGAGACTAAGAATTTTGCTTCTCTAGGAAATGAGTCAAAAGAATTAGAGCTAGCAACCGACAAGAATACAACAGATAGAAATGTTTCTAGTACAAGTTTAGAAAAATCATATTTAGTTGTAGCTCGACGACCATCACCCGGTATTAGTAATGAGGAGTTATCTCAAATTTGGGATACAATACCACAGCCTGATGAAAAAGATTTAGGAACGGATAAGAATACAGATGAACGGAATATTTCGAGTACAAGCTCAGAAAAATCATTTTTAATCGCGACTAAGTCATCAAATGCTATCACTGATGAGCAATTATCTCAGATTTGGGATACCATTCCACAACCTGATGACAATTTAGAAATTAAAAATTCTGTATCTCTAGAGTCTGCATCTTTGGGGTCTGTATCTCTGGATGATAATTCGAAAAAATCAGTAATCCATAAAGATAAAACGGACCGGAATGTAAAGGAGAAAAAATCAAACGTTCTGGATATCTCGAATAAAAATACAGATACAAATTCAAATATAAATTCAAATATAAATTCAAACTCGAATTCAAATTCAACTTCAAACTCGAAAAAATCATTTTTAATTGCTACAAAACCATGGAATGCTGTCAGTGATGAGGAATTATCTAAAATTTGGGATACTTTACCGCAAACCGAAAATCCAGAAACTAAAAATTCTGCTTCGTTAGAAAATGATTCAAAAAAATTAGTACTAGACAAGAACACAACTAATAAAGATATTACAAGTGTAAGTTCGGAAAAATCATTTTTAATTGCGACTCAACCATCAACTGGTATTACTGATAAGAAATTAACTCAAATTTGGGATACGATTCCACAATATAAAGACAGCTTAGAGATTGATAATTCCGCGTCTTTAGCAACTACAAGTTTACAAAAATCATCCCTAGTAGCAGTTCAACCCCAAACAACTACCCTTGAAAATCAACTACCCAAAATTTGGGATAGTTTACCAGTAGATAAACTAACAACAGATAAATCACCAACAACAGATAAAAAATCAACTCCAGTTTCATCTACTTCTAAACCAGTAACGAAGGAAGAAACTACAAAAATTGCAGCCGTTATTCCAAATCAATTAACAGATAATCAATCATCGACAATTTTAGAAGGTTTAGACCTACAAAACTTAGAAGAACAAAACTTAAAACAACAAACCTTAGAATCGCCAAACTTAGAACCAAAAGATATTTCGAATACAAAAATACCAGATATATCATCCTATGGATTTGCGCCCATAATTGCATTCGGTTCATCCCAAGGTACTGCTAATAGTACTTCAAATCCTAATGTCATAAATTCTAATGTCATAAATCCTAACTTCATAAATCCTAATTCAGAAACATTTTCTACGGGAGACAATACGGGAAATTTCTTAGTTAGTTTAAGAGATTCACAACCCCAAGATTCACAATTAAGTACAAATAACGTTTCCCAAGCGTTCCCTAAATCTCCATCTCCATTTCTTCTTTCTGACTCTAAGTTATTAGGTTCCTCTGTAGTTCCTCAGTCCCCCACTTATATTTCCCAGTTTCCAGGAGTCAAACCCACCAACGCAAAAGTTAAAATTCTTTCTCCAAATCCCAATACTGTACTTGATGTGGGAGCTACCACTATTACTGTACAGTTTCCAGTAGGTAATGAAGTAGAAGTCCGGGTAAATGGAAAATTATCAGATCGTCGGTTAATTGGACGTACAGAAAACGATGTTGCGAATAAAATAGTCACCCAGACCTGGTATGGTGTTTCTCTCCAAGAAGGTGAGAATATTATCTCCGTTCAAGTTATTGGTTCGAGCGAACCTCCTGTAATTACTAAAGTAGATGTAAGAGGTGCAGCAGAACGATTGAAACTAGATACTGTAGAATCGCGTATTCCTGCTGATGGACGCTCTACAGCGACTATTAAGGGTCAACTACTTGATGAAAACGGTAATATCTCTAACCGTGATGCAGTTGTAACTATTGCATCTACTGGTGGTGAATTCATCGGAAATGACTACAAACCCGACCAACCAGGATTTCAGGTAGAAGCAAAAGCGGGACAATTTACAGCTAAATTAAAGTCCGATCTAAAAGCTAAAACCGTACGAATTCAAGCTAAAGCTGCTGGAAACCTAGAAGGCTTTACCCAACTACAATTTGAAACAGCTTTGCGTCCTAGTCTGGTTACTGGTGTAGTTGATTTACGCTTGGGAGCTAGAGGTACTGATTATTACGGTAAATTACGTGATTTCCTCCCACTCGATGAAGATAATCGCACCCAATTAGACTTTCGTTCGGCTGTTTTTGCAACGGGAGCAATCGGAGAATGGTTATTTACTGGAGCTTTAGATACCCAACGCAGTCTTAATGAAGATTGTAACTGCGAGAATCGCTTATTTGGAACTTACCAATCCAGCGAACAAAATTATCCTGTATACGGAGATAGTTCTAGTGTTAATGCAACCACCCCTTCTACCGATAGTTTATATCTCCGATTAGAGCGATCACCCCGCGTCCTTGGAGCCGATCCTGACTATTTCATGTGGGGTGACTACAATACCCAAGAGTTTGCTCGTCAATCCCAACAATTTACGGCTGTTACCCGTCAGTTACATGGCTTTAAGGGTAATTATAACCTAGGAGATTTGCAAGTTACAGCTTTCTACGGAAATAATGTCCAAGGTTTTCAACGGGATACTATTGCTCCCGATGGTACTAGCGGTTATTACTTCCTTTCCAAGCGTTTGGTTGTACCCGGTAGTGAAAATATTTTCCTAGAACTAGAAGAACTTAACCGTCCTGGAACAGTACTCAAACGCCAACAACTTAATCGTGGTCCCGACTATGAAATCGATTATGATCGCGGTACCGTACTATTCCGGGAGCCAGTTTTCCGCACAGATGTTGGTGAGAATGGCGAAGTCTTAGTCCGACGGATTATTGTTACTTACCAAAACGAAAGTGAAGGTTCGGACAGTGATATTTACGGTGGTCGCTTACAGTATAACTTTTCCCATAAGCCTGGAAAGGAAAGTTGGTTCGCAACAAGTTATATCAAAGAAAACCAAGGAACCCGCGACTTTGAATTATATGGTCTGGATGCAATGTTTTCTTTGGGTGACAAAACCAAAATAATTGCAGAATACGCTCGCTCCAAAAATGATTCTGATGTTATGGGAACCGTTAGCGGTAATGCATTCCGTGCTGAAGCTCAAACCGAAATCGCTAAAGGTGTCCAAGGACGGGCTTATTATCGAACTGCTGATACGGGTTTTGCTAATAATGCAACTATCAGTTTTGTTCCCGGTCAAACTCGATATGGTGCTGCTGTTAACGGTAGGGTCACCAAGTCAACTAGTGTGCGAGTGCAATACGATCGCGAAGAAAATGTTGGAGTTGCACCCCAACCTTTAGATACCTTAGAAGAATTACTCTCACCCACACAAACCACAACTCCGGGGAACAAGGTTGATAATTCCCTGACCACAATTTCTGCAGGGGTTCAGCAACGTATCGGTAAAGCAAATCTTAACGTGGACTGGTTACATCGCGAACGCACAGACCGACTTTCCCCCGACAATTTAACTAGTAGTTCCGACCAACTCCGTTCTCGTCTGCAAGTTCCCATCGCCAAAAAACTTACTTTTGTCGCCCAAAATGAATTAACTCTATCCAAGGAAAGTGATTCTGTTTTTCCCGACCGTACTGTTTTAGGATTGAATTGGGAAGCAATGCCCGGTGTGAACCTAAGTTTAACTCAGCAGTTCTATACTAGCGGTCAGTTTAAAGGTAATTCTATTACCAGCTTGAACGTCAACGGTGAACATAAACTTGGTGAAGATACCACCCTTACCGGACGTTTCTCAATTTTAAATGGTACTAATGAACTTACAGCCCAAGGTGCTCTTGGTTTAAAACAAGGTTGGACTATCAGCCCTGGTTTGCGTTTAAGTTTGGGTTATGAACATGTGTTCGGTAACTTCTTTGGTAACAATGGTAGCGGTAGACAATTTGCTCAACCTTTTGCAGTAGGTCAAAGTGCTGCAGCATTGGGCTTTGCATCCGGCGATACCTATAGCGTAGGAATAGATTATACTGATAATCCTAACTTCAAAGCCAACGCCCGTTTTGAACATCGTACCTCATCAAGTGGTTCTAACACCGTAATTTCTGCTAATGCAACGGGTAAAATTACTCCAGAATTAACCGGTTTAGTACGTTATCACCAAGCAGGTTCTAGCAACCAAAAATTACAAGGATTGGGAGATACCGCAAATCTGAAAGTTGGTTTAGCATACCGCAACCCCAAAGACGACAAATTCAACGCTTTATTCCGTTACGAATATCGTAAAAATCCAGCTATAGTACCCGAAACAATCCTTTCTGGAAGTGGAAGTGGTTCAGAAGACCACACCTTTGCTTTAGAAGGTATTTACGCGCCAAATTGGCAATGGGAATTTTACGGTAAATATGCCCTACGTAATAGTACATCTTATATTGCCGATGACTTTTCTAGTAGCAGTACCACAAACCTTGGACAGTTACGTGCAACTTACCGCTTGGGATACAGTTGGGATTTAGTTGGAGAGGCTCGCTTTATCAGTCAATCTGACTATACAGAAACTGGTTTCGTTTTAGAAACAGGTTATTACATTACACCAAATCTCCGCTTATCTGCTGGTTATGCATTGGGTAACGTCGATGACCGTGACTTTTCCGGAACTCGTTCTGCTGGTGGTCCTTATGTAGGAATCACGATGAAACTAAATGAATTATTCGATGGTTTTGGTATGCAAAAAGTTACACCCCAACAACAAAAAGAATCTGAGGTGACGCCTATTGCAAGTAAAGACAAAAATAAAGAGAAAGAAACTACTCAAGTTGCAGCAAATGCTTTAACGAATAAACTCAAACAGGCGAAAGATTCTGGTGGAAAATGAATAGAAGGAGTCAGGAGACAGGAGACAGGAGTCAGGAGTCAGGAGACAGGAGACAGGAGACAGGAGACAGGAGTCAATTTTTAAAGCTATTTATTAACATTATACTTATTTTATCAACATTATCTACGTAATTAACTGTGAGCAAAATTATTTATATCTAATATTGAGGAGGAATTTAAGCTGATAAGGGGATGAAAAAGGTGAATAAGTAAACAAGACAATAAATATACATTTATTTTAAGTGTTTTCATCTCCCCGCTCAGCCTATGAAAAACAAATAAAAATTCTATATGCAACAGTATAAAAACGTAATTTTTATGAATATAAATAATATTAAATATATAAGAAATAACAAATCTTCTCCCACCGCTAAGACATTACTGTCTGTTGAGAAAAATAACAATAGTTTTGCGTTCACTCATCAGATCATCAAGGGTTTACTCCAAACAATACCTGCTTGGTTAATACTGGGAATACCAAACATCACTCTTGCTCTAGAAACCCATCATCTAGAGACACCACACGCACAAATAAACAATGTAGAGACGCGCCATGGACAAATAAACAATGTACAGACGCACCATGGACAAATAAACAATGTACAGACGCACCATGGACAAATAAACAATGTACAGACGCACCATGGACAAATAAACAATGTACAGACGCACCATGGACAAATAAACAAT
>NZ_JASJDK010000019.1 GCF_030065675.1 Mastigocoleus sp. MO_188.B34
ATGTAATATTAAGACAATACACGTAGCAAAAAATGTGACGCCAACAATTAAAAGAATCTTTTTATTTAAAGACATATTTAAAGCCTTTTAGTTAATATTTAGTTATACCAATTCTTTGTGAGCCTGCATAAAATGCTCAAAGCCAAAATTATTGTTTTGCAACAGTTTTAGGTGTCGCGATTCTATGCATCTTCATATGAAATTGGTATTATCCCTCTTTCAAGAAACTGAACTTCCAGAAGACTTCTCAACAAGCTTGAAGCCTAAATTATGGGCTTTTTTCTGTATCTTATAAGGATTGGATTAGAACAGATTTACTGGTTTTTATCGGTTCCAATGTTGCAAATAATCAACCGGTAACAGTTAAATATCTCCATTGGGCAAAGAAAGCTGGAACTAAGATAGTTGTAATTAATACTTACCGCTAACCAGGAATGGAGCGTTATTGGGTTCCTTCAATTCCTGAAAGTGCGCTGTTTGGGACGAAGTTTGCTGAAGATTTTTTCCTGGTTAATTTATATCTTTGTCTCAATACATATAATTTTGCATCTAGATAAAACTCTAGATATTCAAGCTCGTCCCTCAGGGAAATATACTTTAATTGCAAATAGCGATATTAGTAAAGTTGAGCATATCACCCTTGTTAGATGTCCCAATCTACATCAAAGTAATCATTATGAAATTATGGCTGGTTTACGTTTAGCCAAACAATATCCAAATATAAAAATTAATGCTGTTGGAGATGAAAGCAAAATTTCCGTTCATAAAGTGGGTGTAGATCGCGAAGTAGACTTGCAAGATCCAACATCCAAAAAGAATTTAATCGTGCGGGGAAATACGATCGCCGATAATGGCAAAAATATATGTTCTTTTACGATCGACCTGTAAAAAAACAAATATTAATCAAAAATAATTTATACAATTATTTCCAAGTAGTAGGGGCGCACTGAAGTGCGCCCTAATAACCATTTACTTACACAAATACTGTATTTATAAAAGTCACTTAAGCAACACCAAAAGCGACTTAAAAATCAGTGTAGTTATTAATGGCATTTTTCATCTTATCCAAAACTTCTGCAACGGGTATGCTTCCCAATTCACCAGAAGCACGGGTACGGATACTCAAAGAATTTGACTCTACTTCTTTAGCTCCCACTACCGCCATGACGGGAATTTTTTCTTTCTCGGCATTACGAATAATCTTACCGAGTCTGTCGCCACTTTTATCGACTTCAGCCCGAATTCCTAAAGCTTGCATTTTTGCTACTACTTCATTAGCAAAATCTACCTGGGTTTCCGTAACTGGTAACAATCTGGCTTGAACTGGCGCTAACCATAAAGGAAAATCTCCCGCATATTCCTCAATCAAAATCCCAATCAGACGCTCCAAGGAACCAAAAGGTGCGCGGTGAATCATGATGGGATGCTGACGAGAACCATCTTCGGCGACATATTCCAAATTAAATCTTTCTTTTGATGGCAAATTATAATCTACCTGTACGGTTCCTAATTGCCATTCTCTTTCCAAAGCATCTTTAACAATAAAATCTAACTTGGGTCCGTAGAATGCTGCTTCTCCAATTCCTTCGAAGTGCTCCATACCCAAGGTTTCTACAGCACGACGGATCGCATTCTCTGCTTTTTCCCAGACTTCATCAGAACCAATATACTTATTTTTGTTCTCAGGGTCGCGGAAACTGAGCCTAGCTTTGAAATTTTTGTCTAGTTTCAACTTCTTAATAACGGATAAAATCAAATCTACTACGTTGAGAAATTCGCTATCAAGCTGTTCTGGAGTGACAAATATATGTGCATCATCTTGGGTAAATCCACGTACCCGAGTTAAACCACCTAATTCTCCTGACTGTTCGTAACGATAAACAGTACCAAATTCCGCCATCCGCATTGGTAATTCTTTATAGGAGCGCAGCTGGCTTTGATAAATTTGGACGTGGAAAGGACAATTCATAGCTTTAAGAACAAAACCCTGTTCTTGTTTTGCTGCTTCTTCATCCTCTGCCATCATTGGGAACAAGTCTTCTTTATATTTCTGCCAATGTCCAGATTTTTTAAATAAATCTACTCGACCAACATGGGGCGTTACAACCTGTTGGTAACCACGTTTGATTTGCTCTCCTTTAAGAAAATCTTCCAGAATTGTCCGCAATAAAGTTCCTTTGGGAGTCCATAAAGGTAAACCTGGTCCAACAATATCAGTAAATACAAATAATCCTAGTTCCTTACCGAGTTTACGATGGTCGCGACGTAAGGCTTCTTCTTTACGACGTTTGTACTCGGTTAATTGCTCGGGAGTTTCCCAAGCAGTACCATAAATACGTTGCAACTGAGCTTTATTTTCATCACCGCGCCAGTAAGCACCTGCTACACTTTCTAAAGCGATCGCTTTGGGGGTTAAATCGCTAGTATTTTCCAAGTGAGGTCCAGCACATAAATCCCACCATTCTTCTCCTAGGTGGTAAATGGTGATTGGTTCCTCTTTAATATCATCGAGAATTTCTAATTTATAAGGCTCTTTAATTTCTTGAATCCGGCGTTTTGCTTCTTCCCGGGTAACCTCTTCTCGAACGACGGGTAATTTACGTTTAATAATTTTCACCATCTCTTTATAGATGGCTTTTAAATCCTTATCGGTAAATGGCTCTGGATTTTCAAAATCATAGTAAAAACCATTTTCAATCCAGGGACCAATTGTAACTTGCGCCTTAGGAAACAGCTTTTGTACAGCCATCGCCATCACGTGAGATGTAGTGTGACGAATCTTTTTCAGATTTTCCGATTCGCTAGTACGGGGTAAATAGATTTTTTTTGGTTCTTCGGACTGATTTTCTTCAGATTTCGGCGATATCGGCTGTTTAAGCATTGGCGAAGTAACTACCTATTATTAAGTGATTTCAACTGCATATATATTAACTAGACTTACATTAACTCACACCATATAAATACAAAGCAAAGTTAAGTCTGACAAGTAATAAGTTATTTTCAAAGTAAATTATGAGAAATTTCTGACTGTTGAAAGAGTCTCAGACATCTAACAATACTAGATCTATCTGTACTACAGTTCCAAAATTTAGATTGAAATTAGAAACCAAAATAGAAAGCTAAAAAATAGTTCTACTGTTAACTTTATAGAAGACTATAAATTACTCAGACTTTTTTTGAAATTTTATTTCAGTTTTAGTTCTTCGCTTGATTCAGACGATAAATTGAGATTTAGTCCAAATATTCCGCCATATCAAAAATTCTCATTAATTTCTGCACAACTTGTTCTAAGGTTAGTCTAGAGCTTTCGGAAATTACATTGATTGCTTAATTAATGGATATAAATTAATGGGTATAAATTCTACTACAATTTTTTCAGCAAAAATCTCTTTACTAGAGTTTATCAGTTGGCGGTAATCATTAACTTTTTCTCAAAGCTCACCTTTTAAAGTCTCACCTTAAGACTAATAAATCATATTGTAGCTAGCAAAAGTGTCAGATAGTCCATTGCCCTTTACCATTTTTTCAGATTTATTCTGAATAGACTCTTTTCACACCCAGAACAATTGTTAAAAAATGTTAAGAAAATAAAACATTATGAATAGAAAATCTCAATGCTAGTCATTGCGGATCTGCTTAAGCGATCCAAAACTCTAAGGATATTAGAGTTTAAAACTCAGTTTGTAACGAAAATGAGAGCAGTAAGTAATTCCAACAGTGAAGAGATTTTTGATTCTATGTCAAGCTCGTAACATATTTATAGGTACGGGTTGGGTCTCAAAACTCAAGATTTCTCTTACTTCTTCACACTCCTTCCTTTAGGTATATACATAAAAAAATCATAATTTAATATAATAATTGTGTAGTATTATTAACATTTTTTTAAGCTACATAGTTTAGAGAAAACATTTACTAAACATTAAGAATAGTAAAGAACGTTAATATTAGTAAGAAACTTGGAATAATCCTTCTCATTTATGCGAGACTCGAAATTACCGGACTCAGAGTTACTTAAAACGGTATTGCAGCCGTTGTTAGAAGATTTTCAATATTGGTTTGCACGCTCGCGTGAATTTCTTGAAAAGGAAAAACTTGAGTTCATGAGTGGTGAGGAACAATCTGCCTTACTCGCCCGAGTTAAGCAGGCTCAAGAAGAAGTAAACACAGCAAAAATGCTGTTTAGTGCAACTGAAGGACAAGTCGGAATAGATATGGATACTTTGATACCTTGGCACCATGTGGTAACAGAATGTTGGAAAGTCGCTATGCGGTTTCGTTCTCAACAAGCTAAGGGGCATTAATGACGACACGACAGTTTGTCAAATGATAAAACACTTTAAACGTTGAACTTCAAAGTAGCTTTAGCAAATGTCTGGAGATATTTTGAGGTGACCCGACTGTAGAGTTTTTTAATACTTAAAAACTTACGTATCGTATACTACTTATCCCTAATTGTGTGGATAAGCGAAATCATAAAATATTCAATTTTGAAACTTGCTTCTCTTGGAGGAACACCCTATGCTACACCTGCTTTACATTCTTGTTTTTACAATCCTTGCTTTAATAGCAGTTGCTAATTTAATCCGCAATCTAGTAATGTTCAGTTTCGATTCTGAGCAAAATTACCCTGGGAAAACTTCTTCTGTAGCAAAGAATGGTAATTTACCCTACATGGCAACAAATAAACAGCATCCAGAATTACTGGACGAAGCGGGTAATTTGATTAAAGAGCCACTATTAGTAATGCGTTCGATTAATGTTGAAGATGCACGCCAAAAACTTGATGCACTTTATGAAGCTTCTCCTGGAAAGAAAAGAGATAATAGAGAAGAAATTTAAAGTTAAATATTTGGCTTAGTAATTATACCTAAAACTAATCGCATTCAAGATTATCTTTGTTAAATGCTAGGTACTAAGGACTAAATAATATTCATTTAATTTAAGTTAGGAGCAAGGTTTTCCCATCTGTGACTCCTAACTTTTAGTTTTTGATTTATGCAGGTAGCAAAGAGTAGGGAACAGGGAACAAAAAATGTTCTAGTCCAATAAGGTAGCGCTATGATTGCTAAATTTTCAGATTTTCAGATTTGATAAACATTTACACACCAATCTTTAAGAAAGGTGTGTTTTTATTTTGAAATTGTTGGATCATGCTTCAATAACAACGCGCAAGTTACCCCGCTTTTTGGCTACGCGACAAGCTGTAGTATTTCCAGAACGCTCGAATTCCAAATCGAGGATTGTCCCACCAACTTTTAAGTTTTGCAAGGACAACCTATTAATTGATTCTGGTAAAGTGGGGTCAATAATCCGCAAGCAATTGTTAGGTGCATCGGGAACCAAATTAACAATCATGTGTAATAGTTGGAAAATACTTCCAGTCGCCCAAGCTTGAGGGGTACAAGCAACAGGATATTGTACGGGAGCATTTTCGCCATTGCGTTCGTAACCACAGAATAATTCTGGAGGACGTTGATAAGCTTGTTGAGAAGTCATATCAAACAAACCTTCAAAAATTTCTAAAGCTTGATCGACAAGACCTAGTGATCGCAGTCCCATAGCAATTAAAGCATTATCATGGGGCCAAACAGAACCAACATGATAACCCATAGGATTATATGCGGGGGACAAACTACTTAAAGTTCGAATTCCCCAACCGTTAAACATATCTGGTGCGCGCAATCTTTCCGCAACACTGTAAGCTTTTTCGGGGGAAAATAAACCCAAATGCAAACAATGACCGGGATTAGAAGTAATACTATCAACCTGTTTACCTTCACCGTCCAAAGCTAAAGCACAAAAATCTTGGTCTTCAATCCAAAAGTCTTTATTAAAATTCTGCTTGAGTTTTCTGGCTTCTTCTTGCCAGCAATCTGCTAGATCTAAGCGCTTTTTCATTTTGGCTATTTCAGCCAATCGAAGTTTTGCAGCGTAAACGTAAGCTTGAACTTCACAAAGAGTAATCGATCCGTTGGCTAATTCTCCTTTGCGGTCAACAACACAATCCCCGGAATCCTTCCAACCCTGATTAACCAAGCCGCCTTTTGATTTGCGGAAATAGCTGAGATAACCAGTAATTTTCATATTACGGTCGATCCAATCCATTGCAGCCAAAGCATTTGGCCATAACTGCTCTAAGGTTTCCCCATCATGGGTCCAAGCATAATACTCACAATAGAGCATGATCCACAATGGTGTAGCATCAACAGTTCCATAATAAGGAGTGTGGGGAATTTCTTGAGTCCGAGCTAGTTCGCCCCAACGCAATTCATGTAAAATTTTACCCGGTTCTTCTTCGCGCCATTCATCATCAACTTTACCTTGATACTGGGCTAATAGTTTTAGAGTTTCTTTAGCAATTTGGGGATTGAGCATCAAGGTTTGGGAAGCTGTAATTAAAGAATCTCGACCAAACAAAGCTGAGAACCAAGGTACCCCTGCCGAAACAGTTTTATACTTGCCAAAAGATTGGCGCAATAAATACATATCCTGCTCGGCTCTTTCAATTACGCGATCAAAGGTTCCTTTATCCGAGCGAATTTTAGTAATATGTTGTCCCCAATGTTGCTCCTCCATTAATTCAGCAGATCTTGCTTGAACTAAAGTTACAGGAGAGCTAACAATGGAACTAGATTTATTATTAGTTAATAAATTTATTCGATAACCTAACTTTTGGGTCTCGTGGGAAGCCAACTCGAACTGCCATACAGCAGTATAACCTTTAAAATAATCGGGCTGTCGATGTTGAAAATGAATGCGCGATTCCATTATCAACCCATCAAGACCTTGATAGGCCATAGTTAAAGTTTTATCTTCTTCAGCTTCAGATGATTTCTGATTTTGGGAAGCGCTGCTACCATCCCCGTTAGTAGTATTTTCTTCTGGCGGATTTTCTACCAAACGTAACAGTCTACCCCTTTGGTTTCGACCATAACCGCGCACTTCAAATAAATCGGCAAAATCTGACTCAAAACTTATACTTAATTCAAAACTCGCGCTGGAGGTACTGTAGTTGGATATTTCTAATTCTTCAAATAGTGCCCCATTCAGTACTATTTCACGTCGAATTCCTACTGTATCAGGCTTTAATCCTTCATTTATTTTTGGATTGGTACATAAGACAGATAGGGAAAACCCTTTATCTGCAGTAGAACTTAACAGTACTGGCGATCGCCCTTCAATCTGTAGTTCTAAACGATTAATAAAACGGGTATCGGAACAAAATAATCCCATACTAGGATTATTATCACCTAAAGAACATCCAGTAATATTACCTAAAGTATCTGTTACTAAAAATAAATCATCATCTTTAACTGTCAGTGTTGGCTGAGGTCTTTCACTTACAACACAAGGCCATTCTGGGATGGGCATTTGCTCTGCATAAATGAAAGCTTTTCCGTCTAAAATGATGTTTTCTGATGTCATAAATGTATCTAAACTCATTCGCTTATTTACGTGTATGTTCTAGGATTTCTTAGACTCTTTCAGCCCAACAGGAAAAATGTGCTGTTTACAGCTGCTTGAACTATTTGAACAAAAACAAGCAATAAAACAACGGTTCTCAATTTAAATAATCAAATCTTTATCTGTCTAACCGCTGTCTAAAAGTATCAATAAAAACATTCTATATGTAAGTGTAAATTGTTTTTTCATTGGCACAGAATAAAATACTCAAACTATTTACGTGGAAAAATAACATGGAAAAATGCTTGAATTCATATCAAGCCATATTTTGAGAACACCAAAAATAAAAATAAAAAATAAAAATACTTATAACTTTAGCCAATAGTCAGAAGTTGTAGAGTCGGAAAGTAAAACTAAACAATTAGTTTACGAGGTTACCAGCTGATCGTAAACACAGAAAAAGTTTTGGGCATATTTTGAGTTAGATTTGCTAACAGGCGCTCTTCAAATCATTAGTTAAATTTATTGTATTACTGATTAATTATAAGATTTTTTGTGTCAAACAACTTTATGGGCGGCATAAGTAATCTTGGCAAGGGTAGGGAAAAGATTTGTAGAATAGGGTATTTGGAATGCTTCCTCGCCCTACCAGGATTTACCCCATCCAATTCGTTTTAAAGTTATTTAACAGCTTATTAAGCATACCAACAAAAATTACCTCCACAGAATAAATATGTTTTTTATTTTACCTGTATTAATTAATTTTAATTACGCTGCAATAAGTTATACGAAGTTTGAAATATATTTAAGCTTTCTAAAATAGTTAATTTATTTCGGCGAATTTATACTATTTTTAAAATAAAAAGTCAATTATTTCCATCAAAATCAAGTTAAATAACAATTTTCAACATGAGTATTAATACTCTAGGCAATGAATAATTAGTATCGCTGTTTATAAATAAAAATGTTGATTTTTTAATTTATCTTAGTAACTTAAAATTTAGATATCAACCATCAAAGTATTTTTTTTGGAAAACTATATAAATAATTTAATAAAAATCTATTTTTTGCGTCATAAAAATCGTAAATATTATTAGAATTTCTCTATATTTTTTATATTTTGCTGGTAAGCCTTGAAAAAATCGCATTTTGAGATGTTTCTTATGACTTAAAATTTATAATAAATAAGCGATATCTATCTCTATTTAAAACCTGTAATTAAATTTTATGGAGAGATAAATTATTGTTTCTATCTTAGAGATTGTTAAATCATTAAGTAAGATAAAACGCGAAATCAAAACTTCCAGTGATAAAGTGTAATTTATATAACAAAGCAATAATATTGTACTTAAGGTTAAATAGTTGTGAGCTTTATCAAAACCACATAATTTATGTAGGAAATAGCGTAAATTACAAATCTTATGAGTAAGTGCTAGCAGATTTTAGTGTTGCTCAAGATGTATATTGAGCTAGTAGTTTATGATTTAAGACATTACGGTGTCAGCACAATGAGAAAATGTAATTTGAGTATGGATGAGCATGGTGCGAGTAACAAGTTGAGACTCGTACATGTTTATTTCCGTGAGATAAATAAAGGAGAAAACACCTGCAGTATTGATATCTGATAATTTTCAGCAAATAGCGACAAGCTTTGCAATACTGTATTGCCTGAACGCTCTTTTCCTTAAAGAGGATGGCAATAAAAATGATGAATTATCCTAACAGGTATTGTACAGACAATAAATGCTTGCGAGAGTAAGTGTTGTTGTTACGGGCGGTTTTTGGAGCGATATACATTTGATTTGCGTATTCAGAAGGAAAGCTCAGCATCCCCTATATATTGTTATTCGATTGAATTTTATTTGATCGAGGTATGCAAATTAAAGTCCTTTTGGCTTACTTTTTGATTAATGAATCGAGCCAATCTCTCAAATTAGCTTTACTTTGCTGTTCTTTACATGTAATAGCTATGGTAGTTAACTTGGGAAACCGTTGTAATTTGTACAATGCATCTGAGTTGATGTTGTCCAGATTGTGGCTCTAAACAACATTCATGAGCATTTCGACTTCAGTGCTAAGTGATTTGCTACAGGCGCTACCCCACCTCCGACCGCAGCTTTACTTTAAGGCTTCACTGACAGCACTTTCCCACGCAATGGAAGATCAAGTTTTGGCTGCTACTTTGGAGCAGCCATTGGTGATTGCGAATTTTCAAAGAGAAAGATTTTACCGCCAAGAAGCACATCGATACCAGCGTCTAGCACAAATCAGCAATCAAATCTATGTGTTATCTGCACCAGAGACAGATTTTGCCAATAGTTCGGAGTATTATGAAAAAATTGCTTTCGAGCCAGATGATCCTTTAAGTCAGGAATGGCATTTAGTTGTAATTGCTCAGAACTATGCTACTTGTCTAGTTTGTCGTGAAAGTGTTGGTTCATTAGCAAAGCATAAGCAAATACGGGAAGTCGCCAGTAGTCTTGATATGGACGCAGCCCGAAGGTTTGAAGGAATTTGGACTGCGGAAAGGGGAGTAAGTCTCAAAGCAGCAGAATTCCTGCTCCAAAGAATTTTGACTTACCGACCTGAATTAACAGATAAAGTCGAGCAAGCAAAGCAAAGGTTGGGGATTGGGACAACAGAAGGTCAAGAGTTATCAACACCAGAGCAAAATAATGAATACGCTTGTGACATTGATACTAATCCTTTTGTTCAACGCTTAGTAACCTATCTACAAGCTAGCCAATATAAATTACACAAAGCTTATCGTTCTATTTCTGCCCAAGCTCGCAAAGAACGATTGGTAAATTCCATTAGTACTGCAATTCGTCGCTCTTTGGATCCGCAGGAAGTTTTAAAAGTCGCAGCACAAGAATTAGGGCAAAATATGGCAGCTTCTCGTTGTTTAATTTATCGTGCCCAAGCGACTGACAGTAAGGCGACAATCGAACATGAATTCTTAAATAATGGTTTAGTATCTGTTTTGGGGAAAAAATGGCCCCTAGCCAATAATCCTTTGTTTCAGTCTGTTGTCCAAGATGGAGAAGGGATTTGCGTCACAGATGTAATTCACGAACCACGGGTTACCGGTTCTAGAGAACTTTGGCGCTTGGTGGAAAAATTTGCAATTCGTTCTTGGTTGATAGAACCTGTATTATTTCAAGGAAGATTGTTGGGGATTGTAGAACTGCACTACTGTACTGAAGTTCCCCACGAATGGCAGACAGGAGAAGTAGATATGGTCAAAGCGATCGCTACTCATCTCGGTTCGGCTTTAATTCAAGCTGAAGCCTATGCCAATTTAGAAGATCTTAACCAGCAATTAGAAGCGCTCGATCGCACCCGTAGCAACTTAATTGCGATTACTGGTCATGAATTGCGTACGCCCCTTTCCACAATTCAAGTATGTTTGGAAAGTCTTTCCACCGAACCTGATATGCCCCCAGAACTCAGGCAGGTGATGTTAAACACAGCACTTTCTGACTCTGAAAGAATGCGCAAGCTAGTGCAAGATTTCCTCACCCTTTCGAATTTGGAAAGTGGACGGGTAGAATGGCATCCCGAATCTTTAACATTAAAGGAATGTATTGACCTGTCCCTGAGTAGGGTTAATACCCGTGTTGTTCAAGAACAATTACCAGAAATCACAACTGATGTTGCCAAAAAGTTACCTTTAGTCAAAGCAGATGGTGATTGGTTAGTTGAGGTACTAGCAAAATTAATAGATAATGCCTGCAAATTTACGCCATCAGGGGGGCAAATTAAGATTTCTGCCCACTTGAACAAGCAACACATGGTAGAGGTTACCGTTGCCGATACTGGTAGGGGTATTGAACCAAATCGCCTAGAGGTGGTTTTTGACCGCTTCTACCAGGAAGAAGGAGCTTTGAGGCGAACTGCAGGCGGAACTGGACTTGGTTTAGCCATTTGTCGCCAAATTGTTATTGGCTGGGGTGGAGAAATTTGGGCAAAGTCATCAGGTAAAGACCAAGGAAGTGAGTTTCACTTCACCATACCTGTATTTGAGGGGAGTCAGGGACAAAAACGCTCCAAGGTTAATAGTAATTAGCTATATGCCGTAGGCATCTGCTTTGCAATCGGGAAATTGAATTATAAACATTGGAAAAAAAAAATAAATGACTAAAAACTGTTAAAGTTCCTTACATAATCGCAATATTTGCCCAACGGGAGTGCTAGGATGCCGTAAAAACCTTGAGAGAAACTTTATGGCAGACACACTTACTGGAAAAACCCCAATATTTGGTGGTAACACGGGTGGCTTGTTGCAAAAAGCACAAGAAGAAGAGAAGTACGCCATTACTTGGACTAGCCCTAAAGAGCAAGTTTTTGAATTGCCCACAGGTGGCGCGGCTGTTATGAATGAAGGCGAAAACCTTCTTTATTTACCTCGCAAAGAACATTGCATCGCCTTGGGTGTAAGAAAACTCAGACCCTTAAAAATTACTGACTACAAAATTTACCGAATTTATCCCAACGGAGAAACTCAGTACCTGCACCCTGCTGATGGTGTCTTCCCTGAAAAAGTGAATGAAGGTCGCCAAAAGGTACGTCATGTTCCTCGTAACATCGGTGCTAATCCCAGCCCCGCAACAATTAAATTTAGTGGCAAAGCAACCCACGATGTTTAGTTAAGATTGGGGAGATTTTAAAGTAAACTCCCGATCTAAACTATCTTCAAACCTGACTAGCTAAGAATTACCAAGGATGAAGTAATAAATTCACCTGTTTATTACTTTTCTCCTTGGTAGTTTGCAATAATTGCTAGATATGAATATTTAATGCTTATGGCTTAGTAAATGATTGCTCCAAACTTTTCCCTGTTTTCCGAACTCGCTGAGCAAGGTAATTTTGTACCTGTTTATCAGGAATGGGTCGCCGATTTAGATACTCCTGTATCAGCATGGTACAAAGTGTGTGCAGACCAACCATATAGTTTTTTACTTGAGTCAGTGGAGGGTGGAGAGCAATTAGGACGTTATAGTTTTGTTGGTTGCGATCCCTTGTGGGTTTTAGAAGCCAGAAACGATGCATCTTCACAGGATAGTCTGGAGAATTACCATACCACCCAAACCCACCGTGATGGTTCGCAAGTCGTTTTCAAGGGCGATCCATTTACAGCTTTGGCTGAATGTCTCGAAGTATACAGACCAGTAAAAATACCTCAGCTACCTCCAGGAATCGGCGGTCTATTTGGTTTTTGGGGTTATGAATTAATTCGTTGGATAGAACCGCGCGTACCAGTTCATTTACAAAATGAAAGAAATCTTCCCGATGGTTTATGGATGCAAGTAGACCATTTATTGATATTTGACCAGGTCAAACGCAAAATTTGGGCTATTGCTTATGCCGATTTACGTCACCCACACACGGATCTAAAGCAAGCATACGAATCTGCTTGTATTCGGGTAAATCAAATGGTGAGCAAATTATCTTTACCTTTGAAACCGGAAAAAACTATCGTAGAGTGGGTACCTCCGGGAAGTAGTACTACGGGGGAACGAAGTAGACTAAATGTGCAGGATTATAAAAGTAACTTTACTAAACCACAATTCTGTGCCAGTGTCAATAAGGCTAAGGAGTATATCAAGGCTGGGGATATCTTTCAGGTAGTAATTTCCCAGCGTCTCTCTACAGAATATACCGGACACCCTTTTGCACTTTACCGTTCTCTGCGCCAAGTAAATCCTTCTCCTTATATGGCTTACTTTAACTTCAATGGTTGGCAAATCATTGGTTCTAGCCCGGAAGTGATGGTAAAAGCAGATCGCGATCCAGAAGAAGGTATCGTAACGACAGTGCGTCCTATTGCTGGGACTCGTCCCCGTGGTACAACAGCAAAGGAAGATGCTGCTTTTGCGAAAGATTTGCTACAAGACCCCAAGGAAATAGCCGAGCATGTGATGTTGGTGGATTTAGGACGTAATGACTTGGGGCGTGTTTGTGAAAGTGGTACTGTCAAGGTTGATGAGTTAATGACAATTGAGCGTTACTCTCACGTCATGCATATTGTCAGTAATGTTATTGGTAAGTTATCGCCGAGTAAAACTGCGTGGGATTTATTAAAAGCCTGTTTTCCTGCTGGTACTGTGAGTGGTGCACCGAAAATTCGGGCGATGGAAATTATTCATGAATTAGAACCTTGTAGACGCGGGGTTTATTCTGGCGTTTACGGACATTACGATTTTGAAGGACAATTAAATAGCGCGATCGCGATCAGAACAATGGTGGTACAAAATAATACTGTTAGTGTTCAAGCTGGTGCGGGTTTGGTTGCAGACTCGGATCCGGAGAAGGAGTACGAAGAGACTTTGAATAAGGCGCGGGGTTTGTTAGAAGCTATACGTTGTTTGCAGTGAATCTAATTTAGCGGTAAAAACCCATCGAAAAACTGCATAAAATGAAAAAATCACCCTATTAAATTAGTAGAAGTCTTAAGACTTTTAATTTGATTAAAAATCTCAGAAAATACCCAATTTACGAGAGTTAGAGAAAATCATTTATGGTGTATTTTCTGGAGATGCAAATGAGTTTGTAAGGCAGGAGAAAGTAAGATGTTAAATCGTAACCATCATAAACATTTAGATTTTGTCAAAATTGTTTATTCCAAGCAACTTATTAACGGTAAATTAGAACTAATTCCTTTAGAACTTTATGCAGATGGAACCCTGAAACGCAGCAGATGAATGACAGTAGATTGTTTCAAACGAAAAACCCGGGTTATAAAGATAAATTAAGGTTAATTTTTTCATAATGTTTATTTGTTGAAAATATATGAGGAGAGAATTATGTTGAAACCTAAAAAACTATCTTTGGAGCAAGAATTCAATATACGTGCATTTGCGACTAAAGTACAACAGATGAACCTCGAACAAGCTCAAGATTTTTTAGTCAAACTCTATCAACATATGATTGCACAGGAACAGATTTATAAAGAGTTGATTGGGCAAAAATAGAATTTACAGTCAATCTAGTACGCCAGAATAAATATCTTTATAATGTGTAAAATATATAATGTCCTGTTATTTACTAAGTTTCAACCAAGCAAATACTTGCGTCACAGTTAAATTTAAGCTCAAAATCTCTAGAACAGGTAATTTATCTTCACCAGTCAAGTATTAATTTTAATTTAGCGCTTAGATGGGTACTCAATTACAATTACAACCAAAACTGGCGATCGCCATCTAATGCACCAGGATAAATACCTTGTAACCTTCTATAAGCCATACGGTCAGAACCGAAAAGTGGAATGGGTAAACGCGGTTCCCTAAGAGAGCCATGATGAAGTAAGGTGAGTTTGAGTGTCGTTTTAACTAAATCTTCAATTGATACTTGATGCCCTGCTTCGTGAATTTTCAAACGTAAGGGGAGTGGTAAACCCATATTCTCAGATTTTAATTGTGTCGTTACTAAAATCACTTCACGAGCAGATAAGCGCAGTGCTAAACCTTTTGTAGGTGCTTTAATAACTTGTTGCTGCCAGTTATAAAGTCGAGGTATTCCAGACTTATAACATTCGACTAAGATAAACTCAGAACCAATTGCTTTACCCCACTCTTGTAAGTGTAAAGCTTCATTACCACAAAAGCGTCCATCTCGGTAAATTAACACCTTTTTCCCTTTAAGTTTGGCTCTAGGAAGAAAATTCTCTAAGACTCTTGGCGGAATTTCTTCGCCTTCAATCAAAGCGTCTTCTAATTTATAGCCGTTAAACTCACCTTGTTTGCCGTAAAGTCGTAAACTAGCACAAGCATTCAAAGTTCCAGCAAGTTTCTTTTTAGAACCTCTAGAGATATCTAAACCAATGAAATAATCAGCAATTTTTAGTGGTTCAGCTAATACAAAAGGTAAGTTACCTAATTTCGCTAATATTCCGGGAATGACTTGATTGAGAAGATAGGTCGGTTGAACAGTTTTCAGGGTGTTTTCATAAATAATTTGGCTAGCAATTCCTCTTCGCAGTAAACGCGAATAAATTAAAGAATATAGACTACCACCTTGAGTATCATCGATACTGCGATCCTCTTTTGGCAAAAAGACCAGAACCATATCAGGATCTTTTTCCATCAAATCATCGATATTTTCCTCGACTTTTGCTCTAGCTTCAATACTAGTTAAGTTTTCTAAAGATACTGACTTAATGTTTTCTTTTGGAATAAGACTTGTAAAACCATATCGTTTTAAACGTTGTTCAACTTCCTTTAAAAAAGAAAAAGCAACCTGAAAATCACCAACCTTCAAAGCAGCTATCCTAATTTTATCTGATGGGTGAATATAATCTTTATGACGTCGGTAAACACCACCTTTGGAAAGACCCGTGAGTATTCTACTTTGAACCTCAGCGACATTTTTCCCAAATAGCAGCTTGGTTTCTGAAAGTTTAATTGGTGGTTGCCAAAATAATTGTGGATACTTGCGACTATTTATACTTTGTCCTATTTGAAATCCATAATGAGTTAGAACAGTATTTGCTTCTTTCTTGTGTAGAGCTAAAAGTTCTTTTCTTTCTTTATAAATAACTTTGGTTGCTTTAAGTAATTTACCGTAGTCTACCTCAAATCTAGAAGCCATTTCAGCTGTTACACAAGGACGTAAAGCAGCCATCGCGTAGTGAAATTGTTGCTTGTTTTTACCAAATTTTACAGCAACTACTGGTTGTTCGTCTGGTGCTTCTTCCAATGCTTGTTTGCTAATTGCACCAGTTGCATCTTCTTTTAATTTTTCTCTATGTTCGCCAATGCTACCGACAATTCCAGTTATTGTAGCAAAACTGTTGCGTTCGATATCTCGAACTTTTAAACCAATTAACAACTGTTCAGGATTTTGTCTGTAGGGATGATTTTGATAAAACTCAGCTAAATTACTTTTATAGCTAAAACTACTCTTAATTGTGATTGTTAAAGCGGGTTGCAAGCGGCTTTCTATTTCTATATTTTCAGCCCAAAAATCTGCTTCGCGCTTTACTTCTACCAACTTTTCAGATAAAGCAACGATCGACGAAAAAGGGCGAGTAATTTTTAAGATTCTAACAGCTAACTCAGCAAAAACAAAAGCTGTTAACTGTGGTTGACGTACCCATTGAATTGAATAATCGCAGTCACCAATATCTTTTCTTAGTTCCTCACAAATTTCCGTAAGTGCTTCGCGCCATTCTTCCGGGCTAGGTATTACTTCATTAGGTTTAGCTAAAGCCCAGAAAAATCTATTGTGCCAGATAACAATTAGTTCGGGAAACTTTTGACAAAAACGCCAACTTAAACGATTACCAATTTCTTTACCTACTTCAGGAGAAAGTCGAAAACATACTAAGTTGAGGTTTGAATTAGATTTTGAGTCAGATTTTGAATTATCTTTTAAGAAAACTAGTGGGAGAATCTCACTTAAAAATATTTTATTTACGGCAGATTTTGGAGATGGTTGAGTAATAGCAACAGTCATGCAGCAACCTCAGCAATAGCAAATTCACAGATAGAACTAAAGGGACAAAATCGACAGCTAACACCAGGGTTTGGCGGAAATATATATCTGAAATCAGCAGAGTTTTTTCGATAACGTTGCAAATCCAGTTGATGTTGTTTTGCCAACCTAGACATTATTATTTGGAAAGATTCTACAGTTTCAGGTGTTGCTGTAATTGGTTTTGAGTGCTTGCAAGTTTCTAGGTTATAAAAAGAAGCTACCGTCTTGTATCGTGGGTAAAGATATTTTGCAGCTAACAGATAAATATAAGCTTGTCTGCGATCAAAGTCAGTTTTACCAGTTTTGAAATCTAAAATATGCAGTGTATTATCTTCTTCTATTAAAATACAGTCAATTGCTGCATATAAATTAAATAGATAATCACCCTGTTGAATTAAAATCGGTTTTGGGAAACCCTCATCACCTCGACTTAATTTGATTACCTTCTTACCTGAAAGAATCGGATTTTTCAGATAATTCTTCAGAATTTGAGTTACCCTTTCGCGGACTAAATCTAATTCTCGATCTAATCGCAAAATGATTGCTAACTGATCGATAGCATCTTTATCAGAAAACATTGAAGAGTCTTGATGGAATTCGTAAACTCCTTTTTGTGCTAAGAGCCCTATCCTTTGAGGTATGTTGTCTTGCTTTAAAAGTGCTGCAACTAGAGGTTCTCGTTTTCGCGCCTTAGCAAAACCTCTTTTCATATCGCAATGTAAATGTTCAAGTCCTACTGGGGGAGAGTGCAAAGATAATAGATTGTAGCTAGCGAAGTTCCAAATTTTTTTGGAGCAAACTTTTCTTGGATTAGATACCTGATGATTCATGGGGTAGAAGTTTTTTCTCACATCCAGTATATTGTTTATATTGCCCATGTTGACCAACTTAATCAACACAAAGATTAAACTCGATGTCAACACTAAAGTCAAGGTAAAGTATGATTCTTGGATTAAAAGGAAAAAACCATGAGTCAGACCTTCGGTAAACTCATTCGTCAAGCTCGTAAGCAAAAAGAATATAGTCAACGCGAATTAGCTAAGTTAGTGGGAGTAAATTACACATACTTATCTAAATTAGAGAATGACCACGCAGGATATCCTCCTAGTGAAGACGTTATTGACTTGCTCGCAATTAATCTCGATTTAAGGGAACAAAAAGATGAATTAAGAAGACTTGCAGGAAGAATTACCCCAGATGATGCCAAAGTCTTTGAAGACCTGGTAAAACAATATAAACAAATGCCTGCCTTGCTCCGTAGGATGCGCGATGAGCCAAAATTTGCACAGGAAGTATTACAAAAGACTACTCAGGATACTGAGGAGAAACAGAGTTGAATGTCATTAAGTCATATAAGTTCTTACCTAAAGAACAAATAGAACGTCTGGCGCTAGACATTTTGAATCAGGTGCAAGCAACACGAAAGCGCCCCTTGAAAGGAAGATGTGTTGCTGAAACAGTTGCTGATTATTTAGATATAGGTGTTATTTGGCAAAGTATACCTCCTGATGATGAAGGGTATGTAGCGGCAATGATTTTTCCACTTCAAAAAGAAATCATTATTAACGATCAAATCCCAGAACTCGAAGGTGGTTTTGGGCAATCAACCATAGCTCACGAAATCGGACATTGGTTGCTTCATATTGACCAAAATGCTGTCGGTACATTCAAAGAAAGAATGAGTTCTGAAATAGGAATGACTATAGAACCGTTTTTATGTCGTAGTATTAACACTCAAAAAGAAATTGAATGGCAGGCTCAATATTTTGCTAGTTGTTTACTTATGCCTTTATTTAAATTAGAAGAAGCACGAAGAGGGCGTGACTTAACTAAATGGCGTCATTTGTATCCAATTGCAGATGAACTTGGGGTAACGATTTCTAATCTTACGCATCGCCTAAAAAGTCTTGGCTGGATTTATATACCTAAAGGTTCCAAGCAAATTTATTTAGGTAAAGCTCTTTCAAATAACCACCAGTAAATGCATTGAGCTTCATCCACGGTAATTGAGTTTATTCTTAATAAAAATCTTACTAAATCTCTTGATATTTACCAAGACGTAATTACCAATCTCTAATTCTTGTATTGCTTCTGTTCTCAATAATTCCTACCAATTACGATCAACAAATACCTTGCAATTAGTTAACATATGTTTACAATAAAACCAGGTTGATACCCATTTGGATGTCCGAGTGGATATCCATCCGGATAGTACCCGGAGTAGTATTCACTTGTCAGCAAGAATAGTCAGTGGATAGTAGTAACATCTCATAAGCTTCGAGCATAATTAGCATATCGATAACTGAAGAAAAAATGCTCGACAAAAAAGAACAATTCAAACATCAAAAATTTATCCAATTTTGTAAAAGACAAAATAACTAATATTTACAACAGTACTTATATCTAAATTTGACTTTATAAATAAGTTAAGCTGTTGTGCATTTTAAATGCACAACAGCAAGTCAAAAGTCAAAAGTCATTAGCGGATCCGTAAGGTAGCAGCTCCGGATCCGTAGGTAGCGCAGCTAGAGCCTGCGGCGTCGGCGAAGCCTCTAGCTATAGCGTGTCCGTAGGACATAATTGAAGAAGGTTTGAGACCTTGCTATCGAATAGAATAATGTACAAATTAGATGCGTAACAGCTTAATCATACTGTTTTTCTACTATTAAATTTTGACTGCATATTTATTTAGCATCTCTTAAAGCTATGTAATTAGGGACTTCAAAGTTTTATTCATATTCGTAAAAATTATCTTCTGCAATATTAGCTGTCTTTAAAACAGCTTCAAAATTACGTCTGTCCTTTGTCTTTTGTGTCAGATTTCGTTGTAAAACAACTTTATAAATCTGATGTTTTCTATTTCGCTATTATCCAGAAAATATATAATTCTACATTTAACTTGGTTCGCTTTTTTCCTATCGTTTTTAGTATGGTTTAGTTTTGCACCTTTTGTGCTCGAAGTTCACAACGATTTAAGTCTGACTTCGAAACAACTTAAAACCTTAGCTATTTGCAATCTAGCCCTAACGATACCAGCAAGAATCTTGATTGGGATGTTGTTAGACCGTTGGGGAGCGCGAATCACCTTTGCTGGAGTCCTAGTGTTTGCTGTAATTCCTTGCTTTATGACTGGATTTGCAACTAGTTTTCACCAACTTGTCTATAGCAGTTTGACTATGGGTGTAGTGGGTGCAGGTTTTGTGGTGGGAGTACGCATGGTTGCAGAATGTTTTCCACCCCAAGAGATTGGTATTGCTCAAGGAATATACGGTGGTTGGGGTAATTTTGGTGCTGGTGCAACATTTAGCATAGTTCCTTTAATCAAGCGGGAAATTACTGGACAAATTGCAGGTAATGTTGGTGCTTATGGGAATGTGGGTGGTGTACTTTTTCTAACTCTTTATAACTTTAGCGATACTCAAACCTTGTTTAACACTATGGCTATAGCGTTGATTTGTACAAGTTTATGTGTCTTTTTCCTCAAGGAACCTAATAATTAGTTTGCGATAAATTTATTCATTATCAATTTATTTCCTACAAATTTATTAACTCTAAATCTAATCTATTAATCAATTTGAATATTTAAGTATTTGCTATTTAGCTGCTATTCGAGCAACACCGGAAATAGTTAGTTGATAGTAGCCATATCCCCTGCATCATTACTCAGGATTCTTTGTAAATTTACTCCACATGTATTGATAAATAAACAAATATATTTTGCAGAAAAGATGAATCAGAAAATAAGAGTTAAATCAATTATTGAACAATACCGTTATTTATTTCCTGCAAGTTTAAAAAACAATCAATTAAGTAAACAATTAAAAACATCAAGTAAAATAAATCCAGATAAGATAAATTTAGCTCAAATAAACTCAAGCAAGATAAAATCAGTTCAAAACTCTATCATCTCTGAAGCTGCAGAATTCATCAAACTTTTCTATAAGGAAAACAATCTATCAATTGCAAATCTTGAGAAACGACTGATTGAAATATGTATTGAAGTCGAAAAAACAGGAACATATCAACAAACTAAAGAAGAAATTACCTATGGTTCCAAAGTCGCTTGGCGAAATAGTTCGCGCTGCATAGGAAGAATATTTTGGCAGACATTAACCGTTCGTGACTTGAGACATTTGTCAACTGCAGAAGAAATCTTTCAGGCAATATTAGAACATATTCAGTTAGCAACAAATGGTGGCAAAATTAGACCGGTAATTTCAATTTTTCCAGCTAATCAACCAGGAAGATCAGGTATTCGGATTTGGAATCCTTTACTAATCCGCTATGCAGGTTACGAACAGCCTGATGGTACAATTATCGGCGATCCAGCACAACTCGAACTTACAAAAATCTGTCAGAGATTGGGATGGGAAAGTAAAGGTACTCCATTCGATATTTTGCCATTAATTATTCAAATACCAGGAGAAAATCCACAATTATTTGAAATTCCTCAAGACATAGTTTTAGAAGTTCCAATTACCCATCCCGAATTACCTTGGTTTGCAGATTTAGGTTTAAAATGGCATGCTTTACCTTGTGTTTCTAGTCATTGTTTAGAAATTGGTGGAGTGTCATATTCTGCAGCACCATTTAATGGTTGGTATATGAGTACGGAAATCGCTTCCCGCAACTTTGGTGATGCTCATCGCTACAATTTACTTCCCATAATTGCTGAAAAGTTAGGATTGGATACTCGTTCTAAATTATCCTTATGGAAAGACAGAGCATTAATTGAATTGAATACCGCTGTGTTACATTCATTTAGTAATAGTGGCATTTTAATGGTCGATCATCATACAGCTTCAGAGCAATTCATGATGCATTGTAAGCGCGAAGCTAGTGAAGGTAGAACTGTTCCTGCTGATTGGGGCTGGATTATTCCACCAATTTCAGCTTCAGCAACCAAAGTATTTCATCAAGAATTTGAAAATATACTTTTAAAACCTAATTTATTTCCCCAACCCGAACCTTGGAAAAATTTAGGAGCGCGAGGAAAATGTCCATTTCATTAGGATTTTAAGTAAGGAGTCAGGAGTAAGAAGTAATGAGTAATGTTAGCGCCCAGCGTTAGCGTACCGGATCCGTAGGTAGCGCAGCTAGAGGCAGCCTGCGACGTCGGCGAAGCCTCTAGGTATTGCGGGGGGCGCGTAGCTAGCGTAAGCGTACCGGACGGATCCGTAGGTAGCAGTTCCGTAGGTAGCGCAGCTATAGCTAGAGCCTGCGGCGTCGGCGAAGCCTCTAGGTATTGCGCACAGTAATGAGTAATGAGTGTTAGGGTTGCGTAGCGTGAGCAATTGAGTTGAAAATCATGAATTTTAATATCTTATTTCTTCTCTTCGAAAACCAGAGTAACCACCTGTCGTAAACCAATATTCCCAACTTCCTCCAGAAGCTGTTAACCAGTTATTCAAATCGAATAAACCACTTCCTTCAGGGGTTCCAGAAATTCTATAAACTTTAATTGCTCGTCCATAATTATCCCAAATTAAAGGCGAACCGGGTTGTATTTGTTCGGGGAAAGCACCATTAGTTTGTAAAAAGTAAGCATCTTGTCCCCGGTCAGAACCATTCCCAAAAACCCGAGCAATTCCCTTTTCATCAATACCTACAAATGCACCTTCTTCTAAACCAATACCATAAACTTTATGATTCTCAGCCACCATAATTCGAGCCATTAACCCAAAGATTCTTCCATACCTTGTTTCAGGATGGCGATCGTTACGTCTATCTAAATGAGTATCAGTAATAACATGTTTGAGATAAGGAACTTGAAGAAAATCACTGTGATAAATGTCTTTAGTATTGGTATGGAAAGGATCGTTCAAAATTTCTGAACTTATCAACCCTTGTCGAGAAGGTGCATAATAATAATCTCCTAAAATCGCCATCCCGGCACTGGTTCCAGCAACAGGAATTTTTTTATGATTAATTAAATAGTTAATAGCATCTTCTGTTGCTGTTCCTTCCCAGTAATCTTCATATTCATTCTGATCTCCACCAGCAAAGAATAAAGCATCAGCATTTTTAATATATTCCACTACATCAGGATTATTTGCTGCTTCTCGACTATCAATAGAAAGTTCTGCTGCAGAATTGATTAACTGACTATAATTATCCGCTACCCACTGGGCTTGTCTACCAATTCCCCTGCAACGTAAAACTAAATAATCCCCTAGATCGGATTGTTTCAGAAACCATTGAGTCGCAGCATCTTCTCCTACAGTTCCTCCTTCTGCACCACCAATTAAAAGAATGGCAGGTTTTTGAGCAGAAATCTTAACTTTTCCATACTCTAAAAAATATTCATAGTTTTTACTATCGTCTGTTTGTCTAAAATCGGAGATTTTTCTTGTCATAAACTGGTTACCTTGACTTCTCGTAAATAACACTTTTGTGAAATTACTGCATAGCAACACTTCCTACCGGTCAATCAATGTTTTGGCAAAGTACCAAGGATTGACCTTAAAGGATAGTAGAAGCTGATAAATAAATTAATGATTTGTAATGTTTTATACTTTTAATGACGACATGTATTTTCAAACTATTATTCTTAGTACTTGCTGACTTTTGAATCTCTATAAATCCACTGGAAAAGGAGAATATGAAAAGATTTACACCTTTAGTAATTTGGATTTAAAAGGTAGAACTTAGCTTGAATACATACCCTATTTTTGTTTTCTGCGATTTAATTCCATTCCATTTTTTACTATTTCTGTTTTTTGATTTCTGTTCAATTTATCAACTATGTAGGGAGTTAATTGTTCGTCGTTACACTTTATTAAAATGCGATTGCTAGGCAGAGAGAGATATCTTTCAGGTATATTGCTTTGCACGCACTTACAGCGAACACGCGGAACGCCTCTTAGAGGTTTATCGTTGTTTTGTATGTTCTTTTCCTAAAGGAGAAATAACATTGGCTACATAAACTTAAAAACTAGTTAAAACATATATAGTATCTGTTTACTTATAGCTGCAAATCCGCAAAAATAGCTATGTATAAAAATATAATCAGTAGAGCTTTAATTCAATATCGCATTAGTTTAGTTAACGTTCTTGTTGCATCACAAGAAAATGTCGGGTATAGAAGGGTAATTGGTAGCGATCGCTAATTTATAGGACAAAACCAACTGATGCAATTTAATTAATATTAACCATGATGGTGAAAGTGATGCAAAAATCTCAGCCCATTCAACTTTTATTGTAGTAATTTAAACAGATGTGAGGAGAAGCAGCTTTACTTTAATTCAAATTCGTCAAACTTAATTGCTTCAGATTCAGGTTTACGAGTATCAAATAAATAACTACTTACCTTACCACTACCGGTATCAAAAATACTAAAAACTGTAATTTCATTACTAGAAATATAAGGTAAAGGTTCGCCATCCTCGCTGACCATTGGTGCAATTGTGGGAACTACAGGTTCTAAACCATAGGGATCGCCAGTTTCAACATAATTTACATCAGCACTTCCATCGCTATTTTTTGGTATATGTTTTCGCTTTTTTTCCCCATAACTCGCACCATAGGAATTACCAACATTCGAGGTTTCTAAAAAGTGCATTCCTTTGGGACTAACAAACCGATTCCATAGGTGAGAATGTCCGTAAAAAATTAGTTGTACCCCTGCTTCTTCAAGTAAAGGAATTAAGTCTTGGGTAATATAATCTTGTTCTTTGGGATATTCATAATGCACTTCTTTTGTTCGACCATCTTCATCCGATGTAACTACTTGTACGGGATTGGTATATGCTGGGACAATATTACCTCCTAAAGTATGGGGAGGATGGTGTAGCATCACAACTTTATATTTTGCTTGTTTAAATTCCAAACTATCAAGCTCTGATTTTAACCAATTATATTGAGCGCTACCTTTACTAATTGGTTCGTATATATGTTGTCCGTAACCCCAGTTTTCCGGATTATCTAAATTTGCTTCTGGTTCTGCGTATTTTCCTTTGCGTCCATTTTCAGTGGTATGAAAACGCCACATTCTAGTTGCATACAAAACAACTAAACGTACATCACCAAAAGTAACAGCATAATAAGTTTTCCCCCCTTCCTGACTTTGGGGAAGAGTAAAAATTTCCTCGTAAGTATCGCTATTAAAAGAATTATTTTTTAGAGATTTGTTATTCAAAGATTTATCATCTAAAGATTCCTCACCATAAAACTTTCGGGCAAATTTCCGGGGGATAGTATCCTTAAATTCATCCACTAGACTTTTCTCCCGTTCAAAACGTCCCATAATTTCATGATTCCCAATACAGGTAAACATGGGTGCGTATTGAATAATTTGTCCGCCAGTATAAATATTTTCCCTACCTTCATGTGTGATCGCATATTTAGCACGACCTTGCAAACAAGGGAAAAAACCATTACCCCGATTATCATCAAACCATTCACTAGCGCGATCGGGAATATTTACTAGATCTCCAGCGAACCAAACCACATCAACTCTTCCAACAGTTTCTACTACTTTTTGAAGATTTGCTGCTACCATCGGTTTGATTTGATGGTCGGAAGTCAAAAGTATTTTCAAGGGGACATTGGGTGGTGGTGAGGGAGTAAGTGTAAATATACTACTACTTACTGTTTTTCCATCTCCCATTACGCTGGTAACGCGATAACTAACCCGTTTCCCAGGAGTTAAATTAGTTAGTTCGGCTTCATGTCGCCAAATATTTCGCTTTACAGGATGTTTGTAAATTTGTCCATCTTCTATTTGCTCTCCAACTCTTGATTTTTGGTCTTCTCGTACCCGACTAAGTTGAGTTGTTTTGGCAAATACCGTTTGAGCAAGATTTTCACCGTATGCAACTAGGTGTCCATCACCATCAAACTCAGAGAACCAAACAACTCTTACGGAAGTTTCAGTCGGTAATTGTAAAAATGGATCTGTAAGCAGTTTGGGGGCTGATAGCATATACATAATCACCTAGGTAAACGCACGCTTACCAGGTTAAGGTATCATTTATTAAATTTATAGAAAGTAAGGTAAGAACCAGAAGAAACTAAACACTAATAACCACTTTACTTTATTTCTTTTTCAAATAGAAATCTTTTAGAGGTCAGATATTATTTGCAATAACTGGAATATCACATATCTACATAACATATCTACATATATGAATCGTTGTGTAAAAATGGCTGTGCAAAAATAGATATCTTAAAATTATTTTGCAAACACTAATTATTTGATAGCGATCGCAATCACTACCAGAGCTAAATATCTATCAAAAGCAATCCTCTAATTTTATATTTGTAGAGGATATATCTTATTACAAATAATGCTAAATATATATCTGTATTATTTATCTGTATTAATATATAAATCGGAGCGGCGGGATTTGAACCCACGACCTCCACTACCCCAAAGTGGCGCGCTACCAAGCTGCGCTACGCCCCGGAAAATTCGCCTAAACTTTGAAAAAATATTAGCGAACATCCAAGCTTATCAAGCCAACTAAAATATATTAACACAAACTTCAAAGAAAACAATAGATTTTTTGAAAAAGCGACAGGGTATTAGAGACTGGGGACTGGGGACTGGGGACTGGGCATTGACAATTGGGAATCAAGAACAGAGTTGATGAACTAAAAAACTTTCAACATCCCAGCAGCTTGCAATAAGCCAGGAACAGCAGAAGCTTCCCATTGACCTTCTACACAACGTCCAGTATTAAGAATAAAACGTAAACCATAAGCGTGGGGATAGCCTTCTACTTCCATCCACAACAAATCACTTTCAGCTTCACAAGCAATTTTTTCCTCATCCATTAACTCATAAGCAATTGTTTCTACACTTTGGGCTAATTGTTGTAGTAGCCGACAAAAGTCTTCTAGTTCTTGAGTTGTGAGTTCGATCGCCCAATAATCCGTACCAACTAAACCTTGATATATGGGAGCATTCGGGTTCCAACCTATGCGCCAACCAGATCCACTTTTTACTACACGTTCCATGGGGAGATTGGTAATTGGTAATTGGTAATTGGTAATTGGTAATTGGTAATTGGTATCTAGTAACAGTCTTACTCCTGACTTCTGACTTCTGACTCCTGACTTCTGATTTCTGACTATTGAGATCTAGAAGTAAAAATATCTACAAGCACTTGTACCAAGGCGTTGCGCTCAGAACGACTTAAACTAGCAATAGCAGCGCGATCGCCCTCTAAGGGATTTTTCCTCAAAGTATCGTGACCTGGGTATTGATTATCATACATAATTTCGTTTGCACCCAAGTAATCAGCTAATGTTAACTTCCAATCCAGACGATAATTTGGAGCGCGTCCTTTTTGCCTGAGATGATATTGAATCATCCGTCGAGCTAAAGTATTGTTTTCTGCTACTTTACGCTTTCCTTTTGCGACATATTTATTTTCTTTGGGAAAGTCAGGCAATTTTTGATAAACTTGTCGCCAAATATTTCCAGAACTAGTGAATTGAGCTAATGCTGCTTGATGATTTACTAGTTCAAAACTAACTACACCAAAATTAAAAATTGCTGCTGTTAAAACCAGAATTAACCCCCGCTTAAAAGGGGGGTAGGTTTGACCGTTTTCTGGTTTGAGCAATTTTGCGAGCGGTTGCAATTTTTTGCTCATCCTTTGAGATTAAAAAGTTTATTATTTCCGATCTAATCTACATATCACCAATGATTTCTGGTTGTGTCAGTTCATCTGACATTTCGATAATTGCCCGCAATACAGGCTTCATCATTGCATCTTCAGCACTTTCAAAATCTTCGTAGCGCCTACGTTTGGCACGATTTGCTACCTGAACTGTAATTCGGTAACGATTTGAGGCAGCACTAATCAAGTCCTCAGCACGGTGCATAATCTGAGACTGAGTTGTCTCGAATTTGGAACGCTTGAGCATAATGACGCTATTGTTTCAGGTCTCTCTAAGTTTAGCAGTATCATTCTGATTTGAACTTATACCTTATCAGTTACCAGTTGTCAGTTACCAATTTATGGCTAACGCCACGCCCTTACGGGCTACATTTAACGCGCAATACTTGCAGTACCTTTGTACTACAAAGCGCACGCTTTGCTAACAAGTGATAAATCAATGCCAAACAATTTCAATGCCAAATACTTTATCGTTGACGAGATAGTTAATATATTTTGTCATAATTATTTATATACTTAGCAAATAAAAGAACAAATGAATTTTGTCACCTAAAACATGCATGCTACTTAGAAA
This sequence comes from Mastigocoleus sp. MO_188.B34, assembly GCF_030065675.1. GTDB lineage: Bacteria > Cyanobacteriota > Cyanobacteriia > Cyanobacteriales > Nostocaceae > Mastigocoleus. The sequence continues at coordinate 28,084 of NZ_JASJDK010000019.1, forward strand.
AAGTAGTTAAAAATACTACTTGAACTTCAAAAATAAATTTATTCTCAAAAATTCACCAACCTCAGCAAACACCTTGACTAAGCTTATCAAGTTGAATTTTAGATTTGTATTTCTCAAAACCTATATAGGTTAAAAGAAAAAACTATTAATACATAAACTTACTGCTGCAAGTTAAGCTGGATTAAAGTAGCGACTTGCGGGATTTACGCTTTCTCTAACCGAAGAATAAAGGTTTTGAGATTTTTACTTCTCCCAAAACTTCTTTATATTACGAGAAATGACGTCATTTCCCGATGTGTTGCGCTATTTACATTAAAAGCTTTATACCCGATCGTTTTTCATTCGCGCTGCTAAAAAATTCGGATGCTAGACCAAATTTTTGAATACCTCCACTTTAATTTCAGTGTAGAAGCTCCTATAGTTCTGCTGTTACTGATCTTTTTAGAAGCAGTTCTATCTGCTGATAACGCAATTGCATTAGCTGCGATCGCTCAAGGCTTAGACGACAAAAAGCTAGAAGAAAAAGCACTTAATATTGGTTTGATATTCGCCTACATATTGCGAATTGGTTTACTTTTGACAGCTACCTGGGTAGAAAATTTTTGGCAATTCGAGCTTTTGGGTGCAGCATACTTACTATGGCTAGTATTTCAACATTTTTCATCTGAGGAAGATGAAGAACATCACCATCATGGTCCTCGGTTCAGTTCTTTGTCGCAGGTTATACCAATAATTGCTTTAACAGATTTAGCATTTTCTTTGGATAGTGTTACCACCGCAATTGCTGTTTCTGATGAGACCTGGTTGGTAATAGCGGGTACCACAATTGGAGTAGTTACTTTGCGGTTTATGGCTGGTTTGTTTATCCGTTGGTTGGATGAATTTGTCAATTTAGAAGACGCAGGTTACATGACAGTTGCTTTGGTAGGCTTGCGCTTATTAGCCAAGGTATTTAATGAAGCTTTTGTACCCCCACAATGGTTAATGGTTAGTATCATTGCTGTGATTCTTGCTTGGGGATTTTCTAAACGAAATGTCGCCGAACTGGCAAAAACAAGCGAGCACAATGAAGCATACAAAGAAATCAAAGGACAATAGCTTATTCCTCAAAACAGGTGGGTGTTAGCCTAACCCTTGATCTAGAAATGGGAGATGAGGAAATTTTGAGTGCAATAAGTCTGGAGGACATACATGCTTGCGACCACAAGCTATGATTTACTCTTACAAAAGGATAATCTAACTCTTGTCTTTATTCCCCATTTCCCATTTTCTAAGTGTGAATGTAATTGTGAATTATTCTTGTAACCAAGGTTTCATTTGTGATTCCCAAGAAACTAATTCTTCATCACTAAACCACAGAGAAATCTCTCTTTGGGCTGTTTCAATCGCATCCGAACCATGGATTAAATTGCGACCAATATTCACACCAAAATCACCTCGGATAGTTCCTGGTTCTGCTGTTAATGGATTGGTTGCTCCAATCATCTTTCTTGCAGCAGCAACAACACCTTCTCCTTCCCAAACCATGGCGACGATCGGTCCAGAAGTAATAAAATTGACTAAGCTAGAGAAAAATGGTCTTTCTTTGTGAACATCATAGTGAGATTCGGCTAATTCTTTGCTCACCTTCATGAATTTCATTCCGACAAGTGTAAAACCCTTGGTTTCAAAGCGTCGGACAATTTCACCTACCAATCCACGCTGAACTCCATCAGGCTTAATTGCTAAAAAAGTGCGTTCCAAAGCTATCTCCTAATATTTTGATGTATGTGGTTGTCATTTATCATGTGCCATTAGCCCCTTGTCCTTACTCATGAGTCATTGACGAAATTACTATGAGTCTCGACTAATTGCTCACTACAGATGACAGATGACCGATCAGAGTGTAGTTTATCTCAGAAATTGCAATACGAACACTAAAGTCAAGGTTGTAACTGAAGTTTTTATTTTTCCAGCTTGTTTGTTATCCAAGAGGGCATGAATTTATTGATTTAGTATCAACTGCCTGTATAAAATATTTGAGAGTTTCAATTTGAGTGCTTCAATTTGAGAGTTTCAAGATTTTGCAATCTAAAGTCTAGGGTTTTGAAGTTTAGGGTTCTAAAATTGAAAAATCTGAAATTGAAAAATCTAAAATTGAAAAATCTGAAATTGAAAAATCTAAAATTGAAAAATCTGAAACTGAGAAGCCTAAATTACCGAAACCTAAATCTTTGGAGTCTAAATCTTTGGAATCTAAATCTTTGGAATCTAAATCTTTGGAATCTAAATTTTTTCGTTCTTTCTTCTGACTTTTTGTAAATTAATTTTTTATAGATGAGTTTTTATAAATGAATTTTATTACCTATTTATTGAGTATATTTTGTCAAGTGTCTACTGATGCTAATGGTCTATGTTAGAACGTATAAGAAAGATAGCCAATTTTGATATTCTCCTCAAAAATAAATAGGTTAAATTGCAAGCTCGCCGGTGTTACATAAAGGTCAGGAAGAAATGGGTGTTAAGTCAACTGCTGCTTCCTCTGAGGTGGTAAATTCACATTCAGATAAGACGCCAGTCTCACTCAATGGCGGTAGGAAGAAACAAGATATACAGATGTTACCGCCATCTACAGTTCAGGAAGTACCACGTGACCAATGGACAATAGAAAAGAGTGAAGCACTTTACCGAATAGAAGGTTGGGGACAACCTTACTTTTCAATTAATGCTGCTGGTCATGTGACTGTTTCTCCGAAAGGAGATCGTGGTGGTTCTCTGGATTTATATGAGTTAGTAAATGCTCTCAAGCTACGAAATTTGGGTTTACCCCTGTTAATTCGCTTTTCTGATATCTTGGAAAATCGAATTGAAATTTTAAATGCTTGCTTTGCTAAAGCGATCGCCCGTTACAATTATCCTGGCGATTATTGTGGAGTTTTCCCCGTAAAGTGTAACCAACAACGTCATTTAATTGAAGATTTAGTTCGCTTTGGTAAACCCCATCAATTTGGTTTAGAAGCTGGTTCTAAGCCGGAATTAATGATTGCCCTAGCATTACTTGACACCCCGGGTGCACCATTAATTTGTAACGGTTACAAAGACCGCGAATATATAGAAACGGCTATGTTAGCCCAAAAAATTGGGCAAATGCCAATTATAGTTTTAGAACAAATTGAAGAAGTCGATCTGGTCATTGAGGTCAGCGAACAATTGGGAATTAAACCCGTCCTTGGTGTTAGAGCTAAACTTAGCACTAGAGGAATGGGACGCTGGGGAACATCTTCTGGAGATCGTGCTAAATTTGGTTTGACAATTCCCGAAATTATTAATGCAGCAGATAAGCTCAGGGATGCCGATCTGTTAGATTCTTTCCAACTGTTACATTTTCATGTCGGCTCACAAATTAGCGCAATTAACGTAATTAAGGACGCCATTCAGGAAGCCAGCCAAATTTATGTGGAACTGGCATTGCTGGGCGCAAACATGAAGTATCTTGATGTTGGTGGTGGTTTGGGTGTAGATTATGACGGTTCCCAAACTAATTTTTATGCTTCCAAAAATTACAATATGCAAAACTATGCCAATGATATTGTGGCAGAGTTAAAAGATACATGTGCAGAAAGAAATATACCTGTACCAACACTTATTAGTGAAAGTGGACGAGCAGTTGCATCCCATCAATCAGTGTTAATTTTTGATGTACTCAGTACATCTGAAGTACCCTTTGAAGCGCCAGAACCACCACAGGAATGTGAGTCCCAAGTTATTAGTTATCTGTGGGAAACTTATCAATTAATCAGTGAAGAAAATTATCAGGAAGCATATCACGATGCAGCCCAATTTAAAGAGGAAGCAATCAGTCGATTTAATTTAGGAATTTTACCACTCAGAGAACGCGCCAAAGCAGAGCGACTTTACTGGGCTTGTTGTCATAAAATTCTTGGTATTACCAGACAACAGGAATATGTCCCTGATGATTTGGAAGACTTAGAAGAAATAATGGCTTCCATTTATTATGTCAATCTTTCAGTATTTCAATCAGCTCCAGATTGTTGGGCTATTGATCAGTTATTTCCAATAATGCCCATTCACCGTTTGGATGAAGAACCAACCCATAGAGGGATTTTAGCAGATTTGACCTGCGATAGTGATGGAAAGATTGACCGCTTTATCGACCTTCGAGATGTGAAGTCGGTATTAGAATTGCATGCTTTTAAAACTGGAGAACCGTACTACTTAGGTATGTTTCTAAATGGAGCTTACCAAGAAATAATGGGGAACCTACATAATTTATTTGGGGATACAAATGCAGTTCATATTCACCTAACACCCAAAGGATATCAAATCGAACATGTTGTTAAGGGTGATACAATGAGTGAAGTGGTAAGTTACGTGCAGTATGACTCGGAAGATTTGGTTGAAAAAATTCGCCAACGCTGCGAACTTGCTTTGGAAGAGAAGCAAATTACTTTATCAGAATCCCAAAAATTATTACAAACCTACGAGCAAAGTTTGAGTCGGTATACTTATTTGCTCAAAAGTTAAATTATTTGCTCAAAAGTTAAAATTTAGTCACAAGTGAAAAATCAATCAAAAGTTTAAAATTTTGACTGTTTGTGATGTGAAAATCTCATAATACTGTCATAACATCCTACTGCTGCAATTGGTTATGAACCTTAAATTTTGACTTTTAAATTCATTCTGAGCGACTCCTCCCCCCAAACTTTGTGGGGAGGGAGAAATAATTCACCAGCATTAAAGAAATATCGGATATAACAGATTGCTGATGTTAGGAGCATAAAAAACCCCAATTAAACAGTATTTATTAATATGGGGATGTTAATTTGCGAACAACTACTTGTGTTAGCTGCCATTAGTTTGTAACAATTCAGCGATCGCTTGTCTTTCCATAGGGGTTGTAGATGGTGGCTTTTGACGAGTATCTGTAATCAACCAATCTAAAGATGCTGCTTGAACGTCAATTGATGCACCAGTTTTATCCACGCAATAGCGTCCAAAGACTAATTTGTCAACTAATCTAACTCCTGCTCCTAAACGAGAATATTCGAAGATTACGCTATTTTCTACCGTTGCATCACTGCACACCCAGCAATTGGGACCAATCATCGTTGGACCAATAATTTTTGCCCCATCTTCAATTTTGGTCATTGCACCAATATAAACAGGACCTTGAATATCAACTTTATCCCAATTTACATTTACGTTCAGACCAGTATAAACTCCCGGTGCAACTTCATGACCGGGTATGCCAACGTTCTTAATTTTGCCTGTTAATACTCCTTGAATTGCCTGCCAGTAATCCGGTACTTTACCAATATCTACCCACTGAAAATCCATTGGTATCGCATAAAAAGGAGCACCGATATCTACCAGTTTAGGAAATAACTCCCCACCAATATCGTACTCTACCCCTGAGGGGATGTAGTTGAATATTTCTGGTTCAAATATATAAATACCAGTACTAATGTTAGTACTTTTGGCTTCTTCTACCTTGGGTTTCTCTTGAAATTCTTTGACACGACCCTCTTCATCAGTAACGACAATCCCATAACTCGAAACCTGATCCTTAGGAACAGATTTCATCACAATAGTTGCAATTGAACCTTTAGATTTATGCCACTTTACCGCTTCTGTCAAGTCTAAATCAATTAAAGCATCACCACACAAAACCACAAAGGTATCATCAAAGAAGGGAGAAAAATCCTGAATTCGTTTCATCCCTCCTGCAGAACCAATCGCTTCACCTACTAATTTGCCGTTATCATCAATCCTTCCCTCAAAAGAATAGGCGATCTGCACGCCAAAACGTTGACCATCGCGGAAATAACTTTCTATTTCCTCAGCCAAATGGCTAACGTTGACCATAATTTGATCGAATCCATGTTGACGCAGCAACTCCAACAAAAATTCCATCACTGGCTTTTGTAGGATGGGGATCATTGGTTTGGGTGTAACGTAGGTAATAGGACGAACGCGAGTTCCTTTACCCGCTGCTAGAATCATCGCCTTCATAGATATTTATTCCTCAACCAAAAGCCAGTTTACGATCGTCAAGTGATACTTAGTCATCAGTTTATTTGTGTTCTTAGTCATCACTGTGCCGGATGGATTAATATTCAACTCCTTACTTATTCAATTCATAAGGAGTTGTAGGAAAATCCATTATCTATCTTTAACCTATTTACTCAGATTTTGGGTTTTACTAAAAAAAACTCCATGAAATAAAAACTTGGGTCGCAAGTTAGCCCGCATTAGTTTGTTGATATATCTAAAGGTTGCTCGGGATTACTAGCTCGAGCAAGCAAACGAACTTTCACTTCTTGGTAAAAGCCCTCTTGAAATAATTCAACTTTTGATTGTGCTGATAGTAACAACAAAGCCCAAAATACGCTCACAGTATGGGAGTTAGGGGACTCATGACTGGGATTTTTCAACTGTAACTGTGTTTTCTGAGTCCATAATGTTACTAATTCCTCTAAGTTGACCCAGTTATGTTCTAATTGTAACTCTGAAGCAGAATGGTATAAAACTTGCTCTAACTCCCCTGCAACTTCCGTAAGATTTTCTTGGTGAGCTAGATCGAGTGCCGCCCGCATAGTTCTGACAGTCGGAACTCGATTGCGACGGGGAGGCTTATTCCCCTTTTGCACTAATTTGAGTTGGCTTGCCATAATCTGTAACTGCTCGATCAGTTCTGGCAAAGTTACAGGGCGTTTGGCGGGCGGCATTGCTGCAGGACGACGGCGTAGTTGTCGCTCTAATGGGAGTCTGCCAGTTTTATAAAGTAATAAATTATCTTCATCCCCTCCTAATTCGTCTTCTGGCAAAACTTCTTCATCAACTTCTGGAGTAAGTTGCATTTGCATCAAGGTGTTTGCCTTGAATAAAACCAGCATTGAAGCTGACAAAAAAGCTTGCCCTGACTGAGATAGATCGGTTTCGTAATTTCGCGATCTTTTTTGGGGTGCCATTAATTCCAAGTATCGATCTATCACCTCTATTACCTGTACATCCCAAGGATCGATTTTTCCTTGTTCTGCTTGGTAAATTAATTGCTGAATTGTCTCTAAAAGCTCCGAAGCATCCATTTACACACCCAGAGTCAAAAATTCACAATATAAAAGGTGATAACCTTATTTTTCATATTTCCTAATCAGCATTTGCTTCTTGCAAATCTTTGGTTTGCATTTCAGCTGCTGGAGGAAGTGCAAGTTTTAAGGATTGAACTTCCTCTTGATAATTTTCTATCTTGCTCTTTAATTCTCGAATCTCCATATTTTTTTGCCGAACTTTTTGGCTGGAGATTAAATTTTGTTGTAATTGGGTCCAGACACTAAATAACCATGCCAAAATTGCTCCCAAGCCAACTGCTAGCAGGAACTCCACAACAACTGGTGCTTTTACCTCAAGGTTGGGGAGAATTTGAATCGTTGCTGGCTCGCTGTTCTGGATGGCAAATAAGACCAAACCCAAACCAAGAATAAAAATAATAACAAAGTTTAATTGTCTGACTGGAAACATTGCACTAAATTTAGGAAGTAATTAGTTAGGTTTAAGTTTTTATTTGAAACTGATAATCAGTTTTTTAGCCAATAGAACTTTATGGTCATACAACTTTTGATTTTTCTTGTTTAGATAAACCTCTTAGCTGTAGTTCACGGCAAAATAATATGAGCATAAAATCAACGAATCAAGTATAGCATGATATTTTTATCTAAATTTAATATAAAAATTAATAGAAATTTTAAAAGTATAGAGATTTTTTGGGGATCTGAGTTCTACCCAGATAAATTTAAATAAAGATAGTTTGTTAGTTTTTTGATATTAAGCTGAATATAAGAAAATTTCAGATTTATTTATTTTTTATGCTTGGTTTTGTGGAATTTGTGGTTAAAAAACTGTAGATAATATATTTAGCTAAACAAGTAATAGGATTTAACCTCTATTTCTTCCCATTTACCCCTAGGAATTATTGTGCTTTAAAGTATCAAATGTATCTTTAATTGTTCCAGCAATAGGAATTGCAATTAGTGTCCCAAACAATCCGGCAATTTCAAATCCAATCAGTATAGACACCAAAATCCAAACAGGATTTAAGCCAATAAAATCACCAAGTAATTTTGGAGTGAGCAAATTATCTTTAAGTTGTTGAATCAAGATTGCGACTGCTGCAACTTCAATTGCAAGCCAGAAATTTTGCATCAAAATTAATACAGTCACTAAGCCAATACCTAAGGTTGCTCCCACAAAAGGGATGAGTTGGGAAATGCCAATAATTATGGCAAATAATAGGGCAAATGGTACTCCTAGCAAAAAGAAAATAGGTGTAAGGCTTACCACCATGAATAGTGCAAGCAAAATTTGACTCAAGAAGTAATAGTGAAAATTAAGTTGTAATGACTTGGCAAAAGGGACGCGAATTTTTTTTGGTAGTATGTTTATTAAACCGTGCCACACTCCTTTACCAGAAAGCAGCATATAAAAACTTAAGACGACAATTAATATGAAATTAATTAGTGATGAAAACAAACTTCCCGCAAATCCCACAGCACCTTCAGGAATTTGCTGAACTAAATTTTGAATGTAAGTATTAACTTGTACGCTAATTTGTTTAAAATCTAAAGGTAATCGTCGCCTTCTAGCTAAATCTGCCAAATGTTCTATGTTAGTTTGGGAAGCAGTTAACCAATCAGGAATTTGGTGTAGTAGTTGAATTGTTTGATCTATAACTATTGGTACAAGGGTAATAACTGAAATAACTAATAATGCTAAGGAGATTCCCAAAACAGTAATTACAGCTTGAGTTCGACTAAAGCGAGCGCGCTCTAAAAATTTGACTAAATAATTAAGTAAAAAAGCAAAAATAGCCGCTGTACCGACAAGAGTAATTGGGTGTTGAAAGTACCTAAATAGTAAAGATAGCAGCCAAATGTTAAGAGCAATAATTGGACCACTTAGACCATAGAATAATAAATTTTGCACAGAGGCAGAAAGGCGCATAGGAGCAATCTGTGTGATATGGGTTAGGCAGGATGTAATCTTTTACAAATTAAACTTTTACAGATTAAATTTTTGTAGATTGAACTTTTATAGATTAAATTTCTACAGATTAGACTCTTTACAAACTAAACTCTTTACAAGTAGGTTGATTAACTTTAGCTAGTCGCCAAGAATAAAAACACCGATGGATAGAACAGTAGCCGATCTTCGCAAAGATTACACCCTGCAAGAGTTAAATGAAACTGAGGTAGACCCTAACCCTGTTATACAATTTCAGAAATGGTTTGACCAAGCGTGTTCCGTTGACATACCAGAACCCAATGCCATGACTGTTGCGACAGTTAGTTCTGAAGGTAAGCCCTCAGCAAGGATGGTGTTGCTTAAAGACTATGATGGTAGGGGTTTTGTTTTCTATACGAATTACAATAGTCGAAAAGGTCAAGAACTAATAGCTAATCCCCATGCAGCGCTAGTTTTTTGGTGGGCACAACTCGAACGTCAAGTTCGCATTACTGGTAGTGTAGAGAAAATTTCGTCTCAAGAATCAGATAAATATTTTCACAGTCGTCCTTTTAACAGTCGTATAGGAGCGTGGACGTCTAATCAAAGCGAAATTGTTTCCAGTCGCGAAATTTTAGAGCAGCGCTTGCGAGAACTTCAAGCAAAATATCAAGATTTAGAAGTCCCGCGTCCTAACCATTGGGGAGGTTTTCGAGTCATCCCTGCGGAAATTGAATTTTGGCAGGGACGCTCCAGTCGTTTACACGACCGCTTACTATACAGTAAGTGTGATGGTGGTACTTGGGAAATAGAACGTTTATCACCTTGAATATCAAAGTTTTAGATATTTTTTTAGTTGGGAAAAAGTTTACTCTCATCATCATCCCAAGGCATAATATCTTGAGCAATTGATGAATGAATAGCATTATTTTTTTTCATCTTTTGAATTCGGCGCTGAGCACAAGGATATTTCATTAAAGTCAAGAATAGCCAGCGCCATTTATTCAAATTTAAGCTTTTTCCCTTAAATTTTCTGGTGGTAAGTTTTTTTGTATTTAACGTGGAATTTTTGTTTTTATTCATGAGAAATAATCACCTCACTCTAACCATTTACTTTCATTAAGTATTTTTTCTATAGCTTTAGCAAACTCCTCACCTTTCAGATTAGATAATTGCGAAAATCTATTAAGTTCCTTCAAGAGTACAAACTGCAACTCCGCAAAATTGCCTCGAATTTTTTGAAAGTCTGGGTCTTTCCCAGCCCACTTCCAAAAATTATTTTCAGTATTTCTTACCAAAGCATAAACAAGATAAGTTTGAGCTATTTTCTTGATGGAATCGCCTCCATAACCTTGAGTAAAAGTAATTGCATACCAAGTTGCCATACTGTAAATAAATGGCCCATTCATTTCTAGAGTCGCATCCCAATTTTTCTCAAGATACTCAATTTCATCTTTAGCCTCTTGAATTTGAACTAGATCCCCTACAAGTAATTGAGATATTGCTTTACGAATTCTGATTCTGCGAATTGACTCTTTATCTGTACATTTTTTTAATGCACTTTCATATTCCAAAATAGCTTTTCTTTGTAAATTTCTCCCATCACTAACATACCCTTTAATCTTCCCATCTTTAATGTTGCTAATTTGGCGTCCTTTAGTACTATAAATATCGGCAAGATTTTCATGAGGTTGATACCAGTTAGGGCATAATTTAATTGCTGCTTGGAAATCTTCGGTTGCTAGCTTATAAAAAAAGAAACCGTGAGTCGGAGCACTAGCATAATAAAGAACGCCAAAAAAATGATGAATTTGAGCTTGGTAGCGCGTGCGTTTTTTACCAAAGTAAAATTGGTGGGGTACTGCTGCAACCATTTCTCGTCGCGATAGTTCTATTGCTAACCACCGAGTAGCAGGTTTTAAAAGTAATCGGTAACGTTCTTTCAGGGATGGTAATGCATCACTGCTTTCCTCTTCTCCTTCTTCTTCTTCGCCTTCTTCTGCTTCTAATTTTTGCTCCTGGTTGTTTTCTAGGTTTAGGGGTGATTCCCAGACAGTATAAAGTTTAGAGGCTAGGTGACCTTCAATATCTGTAATTTCAAAAGTAATACCAATTTTTTCATTATTATTTCCTCGATTCTGGAGGATACTAGTAACTTTTGTCCCATAGGTTGGGAAAATTACATTTAATAGTTGTACTACTGGATCGATTTGATCCGGTGTGAATTCATTGAGGGAGTCAACTAAATTTGCTAATCTTTTGTCTGGGGTAGCTCTTGGCAATACTAACCTATCATTGGGGCGGTAGTTTTTCGGAGCAACTTTATCAACATGTTCTCTGAGTTTATTGTGAACGCCTCTCATTTCCCGCAGCAATCTTTCTCGAGCTAATTGACTCAATCCAGGTAGTACACTATTAAGTTCTTCATTTCCAGAAGCATTTTTAAAGTTATCAACTATTAATTGTGAATAACGATTCCAAATTAAAAATAAAATTCGTTGAATAATAATAGAAATTAGTAGAATTAGGGCAACTTTACCCAAAAAGAAAAGAATAGTAGTAATACTTTTTTCTAAACTTTCTAGATTTCTTACTAAATCTGTAAATGGAGTATTGATATCTGTTTTGAACGCTCTATAACTAGTTTCTTGGGAAGAAAATAGCCCAAATATGAATACAAATAAGATAACAAGTAGTAAAATCCGCTTATTCATTGGTTTGCTCTTTGTTATTTTGGTACTTGTCAGAATTTACAAATCAATTTGTTATCTCAAATTGTAAGAGCTAATTCATCAAGCAGATATTAAGAAGGCTGTATCTAAGTCTGAAATGTATACGCACTCATGATTCATCAATTTTTTATTCATCAATTTTTCGTTCTGATCAAAAATAGTTTTATAAACTCGCTGAATGAGTTATACGAACCTTGAAAAAATCAAAAAAAAATAGAGCGTTGTACGCTCATTAACAGTAAAAGACAATCGAAAATATTTAATTTTATCTTCCCAAAATGTAACTTTATTAATTTTCATTCAGTCGCTGTTGTCTGAGATAGATCCATTGCAGGAAGTGGAATAACAGTATATCTCAGGAAAATTCCACCCCAGATAAATAAAACTATCAACAATGTACCAATAGCAAAAGGATTAGGAAGCCAGAATACAACCTCGACATGGTTAAGTTTGCCAGATTTTAGTTGCCAAACAAGTTTATCTCCTTGTTTTTCTGCTGGAAGTGCATTTTCAGATTTCTCTATGTTCTTAGCACCCCAGGGTGTATTGAGAGCAAATTCCAAATCGAGAATTGAATCAGTATTAACTAAGGAATTACCCTTGGTTGAAATTAAGCCCAAAGAACGCAAATCCAAATTATAAATTAAGCGTTCGCGATTAAAGAAAATAAAGTTATTATCTGATACTACTAAGTTTGATTCGATTTGATTGAATTCTGAATTAGCTTGATTCTCTTTTGACTTGACCTTAGATTTAGAATTCTTCTTAGGAGTTGGGTGGAAAAATTTATTGAATTTCTCCTGCAACTCGTGTCCGCTACTAAAAGGTATGGTGACAATTAGTTCTTTTTGTGAAACTCGTTTGGTTTTTCCACCTACCTGACGAGCACTACTTTGAATATCATCTAACCAATCATAAACTGACTCGCCGCTAAAGCTGGTTAATCTGTCCCCTAATTGGATTTTTTGCACTAACTCACCACTATTAGCGTTATGAAAGGTTGTGCCAACATCATATTCTACACAACCCGATAGTAGTAGGGCTATTGCTACAATGCAAATTACACGACGCATTCGCCACAAAAGCTTTCCTATAAATGACAATGTGGTGAATGAATTTTTTTTGCTTAGTCTTGACATAAGCTTAATTGTGAAAAACAGAAAATATTTTTACTTAACTTTTGCAGCTTCAAATACTAAACCATACTAGGCTAACCACAGTTAAAGCAATAGCAAGTAATGCAATCGTAATAAAACGATTATCCTTAGTATTTACTTGAGTTAAGTCAACTAATTCTGGCTCAGGTTTTTTACGTTGTCCAGAAGATTTTTTGGGAGCAACTGAAAGACGAATTTTTGATTCATTATCAGGTATATCTGTAAAATCTGGAATTTTCGTCATCCATTCTTCGGGGCGTTTGAGTTTGGGTGCTTGAAGAATATATTGTAAACGCTTGGCTTCCTTACTAGTTTCTGGATAAGGATGACGTTTTAGTCGTTCGCACAACGTGATCGCATCTTCAGTAAGTCCTGCAGCTTCGTAGGCGGTCGCCAACCAAATTTCTACTTCACCTGCAAACCGGCTATTGCGAGCTAATAACGCGGAAGATTTTTCCAGATTTTCCACGGCTTCTCGATATTTACCATTTTCGAAGGCTGCTTTGCCAGTTTTATACCTAGCTTTGGCAAGTTCTAAACTTTCTGAAGTCACTTTTATTACGCAAACCGCACACTGCTGTTTTTATTTTCTCATTTCTTATTGAATGGGGAACAGGGAACAGGGAACAGGAAATAACTTATTAAGTTTTAATTATCACTCCCATTCAAGTCCTAATCCCAATCCCCATATGCCTAACGCCACGCTATGCTAACGCCGTTAGGCGCGGGCTCACCCCAATCCCCAATCCCTAATCCCCAACCTCTAAAAATCAAGTTGAGAACTAAGAATCATTGTCCCAATACCACCATCGGTAAAGATTTCCAATAACAAAGCATGGGGTATTCGACCATCAATAATATGGGATGCACGGACACCTTGAGCGAGCGATCGCACGCAACAATTCACCTTAGGAATCATTCCACCGGCGACTACACCCGTTTTAATTAAATTACGAGCTTCTTGAATATCTATTTTAGGAATAAGAGTTGAAGGGTCTTTATAATCTTTTAAAATTCCTGCTGTATCAGTTAACAAAATTAATTTTTCTGCATTGAGGGCTGCAGCGATTTCTCCTGCAACAGTATCAGCGTTAATATTATAAGCCTGACCATTTGCATCTGCTGCGACGCTAGAAACAACCGGGATATAACCATTTCCAACTAATGTGTCAAGAACTTTGATATTTACGCTGCTGACTTCTCCCACAAAACCAATACCTTCTTGACCTTGGGGACGAGCAGTAATTAAATTACCGTCTTTACCACAGAGTCCGACCGCAGACCCACCAGCTTGATTAATTAGTGAGACTATTTCTTTATTAACGCGACCAACTAAGACCATTTCCACCACATCCATTGTGGGAGCATCGGTTACGCGCAAACCATCTTTAAACAAAGGCTCAATGCCAATTTTACCCAGCCAATTGTTAATTTCAGGACCGCCCCCGTGGACTACAATTGGTCGTAAGCCAACACAGGAAAGAAAAACAATATCACGGATAACTTTATCTTTGAGATTGCTATCTTTCATCGCTGCACCACCGTATTTGACTACAACGGTACGACCGGCGAATTGTTGAATATAAGGTAATGCTTCGCTCAGAACCCTTACGCGAGTTGCAGCGTCTTCTTGAATAAATTCGGAATCGTTAACAATCATGAGGAGAAGGTAGAAATTTTGAGTGTAAGTTTTTGTAATTGATGATTCTCTCAATAATGTCTCACACCTTGGGGCCAGTAATATGAGTCAAAAGTCAAATTCACAGTAGCAGTTCTGTCTCCAATCACCAATCCCCATATGCCGCTTGCGGCGTGCTATCAGCAATCCCTAGTCACCATATGGCTAACGCCACGCTATGCTAACGCCGTTAGGCGCGGGCTCACCCCAGTCACCAATCCCTCCCTAGTCGCCAATCCCTAGTCGCCAATCCCCAGTCGCCAATCCCTACTACCCATCCGCAGAAACAGGATTTTTGAGAACGCTGGGAATTTGCTCTAATATCCTAGTCGTAATTTGTTCTGGTGTTTCCCCTTCAGTCAACTTAATTCGTAAATCTGCTTCAGCATACAATTTTTGTCGTTGTTCGAGAATACTCTGCAGTTTACCTTTGGGATCTGGATCTTGTAACAAAGGTCGAGTCTTATCTTCCGCAAGACGGTTGTAAAGTAATTCTACTGGTGCATCTAACCATACAATCAAACCGTGGTGTAGATAACTCCAGTTTTTTTGATTCAGTACAATACCTCCACCTGTTGCAATACTTAATCTGGTGTGAGCACAAATGTGAGACAGTACTTCAGTTTCTAATTGTCGAAAAGTTGCTTCTCCTGATTCCGCAAATATTTCATTAATCGTACATCCCGCAGCTTGAACTATCACTTCGTCAGTATCTACAAAGCTATATCCCAGTTCAAGAGCCAACAAGCGACCTATAGTAGTCTTACCAGCACCCATCATGCCAATCAGGTACAAGTTAATTCCTTGTAATAAATTATTCACAAGTAACTGCGCTCCGCTTCAGAATTAAGATTGCATGTTAAAAGCTTTACCACCTTAATCTCTAAATGTACCAGAAAGCGGGAAGATAACTAGAATTCAGTATAAGATTTATTTTGCGCTTATTTCATTTCAGATATCTGCTTTTAAGGGCTTCCTCACGAATATAGTTTTTTAATTGAGTTTCAAAAATTGTTTGGTTAATTAAAGATAGACCGCTATTATGACGCATTAATCTGAAGTTTTCCTCAATTAATCTTTCACCGATATACTCTATGATCACCGGTGCTATATAAAAATTAGACTCTTTTCTGATAATTAAAGAACGTCTTTGCAGGGAATCAATTGCTTCTAAAATTACTCTTTGGGAAACCCTAAGTAAAATTTCTTTTTGTAATTTACGCACGGAAACAAAATCTTGATTCAGTGCTAACCAATACATAATTTGCTTTTCTAAGGTTGATAAACGATTAAATTGTTGATCTAATACTGCCCGAATATCACCAAAAACTACGGTTCCTTGTTCGAGAAATTCATATATGTTCCCGTTAAATAATTCTTGAATAGCTGTTGACACCAGTTTTAAAAATAAAGGATTGCCTGCATAACAATCAATTAACAGCTTAATTTCATCATTTTTTATTTTTTTGAATCCCTTAGATTTGAGTATCTCACCACTTTCTTTATAATTTAACCCATCTAATTTTAAGCAACGGACTGGTAATGTTTGTCCGGCTAAAACCACAATTTCTTGTGGTTTTTCACGACTTGTTAATAACAAGCTACTTTGATGTTGAGAATCTCCCAAACGTCTGATCAATTCTCCATAACCTTCATAACCAGGACGATAACAAATTTGAGCAGTATTATAACCAATGCTATTTATCTCATCCAAAATATCGGTTGTTAAATTAGAATAATCTACTTCTCCCAAACAACCATTACATAAAATTGAGTCTAAAGCATCTAAAACAATTAAACAGCGAGACGAACGCAGACAGTCAATTAATAACGAAATATTATTATCGATGTTATCAGAAATCATCCCTTCATAATCTGGAGATATTATTTTTAATATCTGCTTTAAAAGTACATCTACCGATGGTGATAAATGGAGCGATCGCCAAATTACATAATCAAAATTTTCTTGTGATATTTGCTCTGCAAGCTTGACAGAAAGGGCTGTTTTGCCAATTCCTCCAATTCCCAAGAGTAAAACTAAACGACAATTATCTTGGATAATCCATTCTTTAACTTGGGCTAAATCTTCATCTCTACCGCAAAAACTACTAACATCAATCGCCTCTCCCCAATCTAGTTTTGCAGCAGATTCTATACTAACAAAATCAGCTTTTTCTTTACCTTGATAGGCTGTAACTCCATTAATTCTATTCACTCCATTGATAGATATGCGATTTTTTTTATAACCAGCTTTTTCTAATAAAGGAGTTACACGACTCCAATTTTTTACTTTTACTGAGTATCCCATTTGCTTACACAGCATCTCTTCTATATATTTATATAAACCATTAGATAGATATACTCTTACAGTGCTGCTACTATTACTGTTGTAAACAGTTTTGGCTATCTCTGCGGGACTAAAAGCGCAAAGTAAACCTCTCAAAAACTTTTTTTCTACAGGAGTTAGAGCTTTTCCTTTTGCCGATGCTAAATCCACATATAACTTTTCTAACTCCCAATTATTTTTAGCTTCTATAAATTCTTCTTCAAAGTTATTTTTGTCTGGTGCTTTCATGCGGATTCTTTTTTAAATTAACTAAAGAGTACTATCTTAACGATGTTTTCATTAAGTAGCTACAAGTCAATAAATGGAACAATAAATGATGGATAACGTATTTAATAACGTCTGTTATGTAATATGTAAGTCGTTTATTCCAGATGTTAATACTTGACTGTAATTAAAATAAATTATTTGAAACTTTATCAAGTTCCGACAAGTCAATATAAATAAACTAACACTAAACTCTAGTAGCGTAATTTTAACTATAAATAATATAGTTTTTGATCGCTACAGTATTACTAGTTACCAAGTTACTCGATCTAATATAAAAAAAACAATAATTTGTTTAATAAACAACTGTAAAAATGACTAATTATGAAATATTCAATCAAAAGCGTTGCGAATTTCACGGTTATTACATAACCGAGTATGCATATCGTATTTAAGACAGTCCGAATAAAAAAATGTGGTGTTGAGAGGTTTTTACCATGACACGAATTCGTGACGTTGTACAACAAGCCATAGCAAAAGGTTGTTTAACGCTCGAAGCAGAAAATAAATTGCGCGAGTTACTAACTCAAAAGTACGATCTAGAAGACCTGAATGCCTTTATGTCTCTCCAAGAAGCGGCAATGGCAGGCAGAGTCAAGCAAGAATCACGCGTTCGTAGGTAGCACAGCTAAAGTTTTCCTATCAGCTAATATTTTTCTATTTCTGAGGTCGTTTATCCTTAACCTCAAAATCATCATCTTCTAAAAAATCCCACTCATCGTCGTAATCTTCTTCTTGGTTTTTTGCTTCATCAAATTGCTCTGCGCTGGATGATTTGTAAGGAGAAGTAATCACACGATAATCAGCATCATAAATTGACTCTGCTCTCCCTACACCCGAGTTTTTTTCTTCGCGTGAGTTATACGAATAGCCAGAATCAAAATCAGAATCAGAATCAAAATCATCATCATTACTTCTACTTCTTGTTGTTTGATTATTCCGCGAAGTATTCGTATCCCTTACTTTTGTGTCTTGGTAGTAAGCTGACGTTTCTTCCCTTTCATCTTCAAAATCCCAATCATCTACTTCCCCTGCATTTTCCCAACTGTCATAACTGTCATATTGTCGAGTTTGATTTCTATTTGTATCTCTAGGTGGTGAAGTACTATTATCCTCAGACCTTGATTCTGCTGCCGTAGAGTAACGTTGGGAATAACCGCGAGTTGAAGTTTTTGTTTGGCGATCGCGGCGATTACTAAAAGATTTAAAGGTGTCTTGGGGTTGGCGAATATTTGGTAATTTTAGCAAACTAGCAATAAGCTCATAGGCGATAGCACCAGCAATAATGCTGATTAATATCCATATCGATAAGGGAAGTGCTTGAGTTTGTACACCCAAAAACACTAGTGGGAGTGGTGGGACGACTGACAAGTTTTGCGCTATAAATAACGTTAGTCCTCCCAGTACCACTACCAAAAAAATCCAGCGATTTACAGACATAGCAATTTAAAGAGGGATTTATAACAGAAGTCAGCATACACGCGATTATATGTCCCGTTCGACACATCGTACGCGCTCAAAAATTACATAATTTAAAGCTATAAGTACTTTATTTGACTTTGATGCTAACGCGTCTGCAGGAGATCCGGAATATTAAACTAATTATTCCTATATTTTTATCTTAGATCTTTGATTTCGATATGAGTTAGGGACAGGGAATCGGTAATTGGTATACGCCCGCACTGCTAACGCAGTGTTAGCAAGGCGTGACGCGTAAGCGTCATATGGTAATTGGTAATTGGATAGCAAACTTGCGTTTTGCGGGTTGGTCGCGCTGTTCCCCGTTCCCTGTTCCCTATTCGCTCACTTTAAATATTACGACCTTGCCATCTTTGAATTGGAATACAATCAATATCAAGTTGATCTAAGCTTCGAGCTACAACAAAATCAACTAAGTCTTCAATGGTCTGCGGTTTATGATACCAAGCAGGAATTGCAGGAACGATTCTTACTCCAGCTTCTGCCAACATGGTCAAATTACGCAAATGAATTAAGCTAAACGGAGTTTCTCGCGGAACAACAATTAGTTTACGTCCTTCTTTAATTTGTACATCTGCAGACCGCTCCAGCAGATCGGAACTAAGACCATTGGCAAGTTTTGCTACGGTACTCATACTGCATGGCATAATAACCATTCCTAAAGTCCGGAAAGAACCACTGGCGATATTGGCTCCCACATCACCCCAAGGATGACAGCGTAACTTACCTGAGGTTTCTACTCCTGCTTGCTCTCGCCAAAATTGCTCTTGTGCAACAGGTTCAACCGGCATTCGGGTACTTTGTTCCGATTGCCAAACCATATAACTAGATTTGGATGCAACTAATTCAATCTCGTAATCAGCTTCTAATAAAAATTTGAGGGCGCGTACTGCATAAATCAATCCAGATGCACCGGATACACCAACAATCAGGGGTTTGTTATTTGAGAGTTTATTATTGTTTGACACGTTTTATTGATTCAGATTCAAAATTATCTAAAGTTTTTGAGGGTTAATTAATGGCAACGGGGAAGGAAATTAAAACAAAAAATAAAAGCCCCCATTTTTAGCACAAGCATCTCCCCAAGGAAGAAATGGGAACTATACGTTGAAGTAGTAGTTTTCTTGAATATTGTCCTGAAAGGGTGTTGAACTTGAGGTAATAGGATTTATTGCGCCCAGATAGACCAAAACCCATTGGTTAATAAACACATTCTTGTGAAAGAAGAAAGGGATAGGAATATTTAAACTCCTTTACCTTTCTTCATTGTCTGTTTTTGCTTTACTTCTGTAAAGCATATGATGTTCTTAACACTTCCAATTACTTTTCTGGGTCGTGTCCGATTTTCTGGACGCTTATATGAATACAAGATCGTACTTTTGAATTCAATTTTGTGAATTCAATTTGATGAATTCAATTTTGTGAATTCAATCTTTTATTCAGAAGTTACTCATCATCATATTCATCCATATCTTCAGGATCTAAGCGCTCGCTGTAATACATGTCACCTCGCTCGTCATCATTAACATTGATATCGCGACCAATGGGCAAACCATCACTACCAACGGTGACTAAATCAATTTGCTGACGATAATAATCGACGCTTTTAACTTGTACGGATACTCTATCTCCTAAGCGATAGGAAGCACGATTCTTACGTCCAAATAATGCTTGTTGTCGAGCGCGATACTCATACCAGTCATCTTTGAGAGAACTGACATGTACTAACCCTTCAACTCTGAGGGGTAAATCATTACCTTTCTTGGAACTGGATGGTGGAACTTCAATTTCCACAAAAAATCCGTAGGATTGAACCCCAGTAATTACACCACTAAAAACCTCTCCAATGCGTTGTTTCATCAAAGAAGCACGTTGTAAGCCTTCCAAGTCTGCTTCTGCTTCTAGGACTTGTTTTTCCCGATCGTTAAGTTGGGTAATAACTCGGGTTAAATCGCTTTGTAGTTCTTGCTGTAACTCTGGTGGTAAAACATTCCAGTTAATATCGCCATGACAGGAAGAAGAACGCAAATTAACTCGTTCTTTCACGCGGGTATTGCGGCGATCGCGTCCGTATTCATACAAGGTGTAGTATACCCTTTGCATGAGTAAATCTGGATAACGACGCAATGGAGCAGTACAATGGGTGTAACCTTCTGGCAATGCTAAGCCAAAATGTGCACCTTGGGTAGTACTATAGGAAGCCTGCTTTAAAGTATCCTGCAATAAGTAAGTTAAAACTTGCTCGGAAGCTGATTCTCCAAACACCCGAATCAAATGTTGATAATCTAAAGGTTGAATATCTACATCTTCCGGTAATGCTAACTCAACACCCAAATTGATTGCTAATTTGAGCATTTCTTGAACATCTTCAGGATCGGGAGTACCTTGAACTCGCCAAATCGCAGGAATATTCAAAGCATTTAAATGAGATGCCATTAATTGATTGACAAGTACTACCAATTCAGTCAATAGCGACTGTAGGGGAGAATCGGTAGATACTACACACCCCAAAATCCCCTCATCATAATAAGGATTTTGATTGGCAGGTAAGTTTAATTGCAAGCTACCCCGACTCAAACGATTTTTTTCTAAAACAGATCGCAGAGCATTCAACTCTTGCAACATTTCCACAATTTCATCCGAACGCTTAGTAGCTTCACCAGCAATGATGGCTTTGGCTTCCTTTTGGCTTAAATTCAGATCTACTTTGACAACGCTAGGTTGAATCTCCCACTCCAGAACTTTTCCTGTATCAGGATCGATCATAATTGAAAAACATAGGGTTAAACGGTCTTTGTCTGAGAGTAAAGAACACCGTTGAATAGCAGCATCTGGGAACATTGGTAAAAATAAATCTCCCAAATATACCGCTCTACCCCGCTTCATCGCTTCCCGGTCGAGGGGCTCATCTGGTTGGATGTAATGGGAAACATCAGAAATATGAAAATTTAATCGCCAGTTCTCATCGTCATTTCTCTCTAAGTTAAAAGCATTCTCAATTGTTTTGGGATCACCCCAAGCATTAGCGATACTCACGGTCAACTGCTTGCGTAAATCCAGACGATTTTTCAGATCTGCTTTAAGAAGTTTTTTGGGTAACTTAGATGCTAGTGCTTCTATTGTCTCGGAAAAATTACGGGAAAGGTCGTGCTTGCAGGTGACCAAATCAATATCAGCTGCTGCTTCAGCATCGCTACCGAGGATTTGCACCACCCGACCGATTGGTGGATACTGCGCTAAGGGATAGCGTACTACCTCCACATGGGCAAGGTGATCGATTGATTCCTCCAAAGTCATCCCGTTCATCGCGAGTTTGAGCTCGAACAACAAACGATCATCTAAAGGTACGGCGCGATAGCCACCTTCAACTTGTTTGATCCGCGCCAGCAAGGTGTGATTGGAACGTTCTAGAATCAATTTAACTTCGCCTTCTGGAGAGCGACGGCGACTACCTTCTTTAAGAACTTTAACTAAAACGCGATCGCCATTCCAGGCATTAGACAGGTGACTTTCACGAATGTAAATATCTTCAGCACCTTCCATATCCTGAATCGCAAAGCAAAAACCTTTACTGGAACAACGAAGTTTTGCTTCAATTAGTTCTTCTTCCGCAACAAGCCGATACTTACCGCGTTCTTTGAGCAAAAGCCCAATTTTTTCCAGAACATCCAAAGTGATGTGAAGTTTTTGTAAACTTTCCTCATCTTCACAACCAAGTTTCTTTTCTAATAACTTGCGGGCTACCAATTTATTATCGGTGAAATTGGCAAGCAGTGTGGCGATTGAAAATTCCATGCAGTGAAACGACCTTTGGTCAAAACATCATTTTTTTGTGCAATTGTGGTTCGCAGGCTTGATACCCCTAAAACCGACAGAAACTTTTGGCAAATTGCCCCAATCGAAGGGTACTGTTAGTCTCATCAGAGTTTTTTTTGGTTCCAGTTCCTTCATCCAGACAATCCGGTAAAGCACGCAGTCCTGTAAGGTGCGCCTTAGTGGTAGTTATGCAAGGGATTTTCTCTGGTCGAGCTGGGATAAATCATTAAATACGGTATCTTCTGAAAACGGGAAGAGAAGCCGTAAGCTATTGATTATCTTAGCTACAAAGGTGCTTTTACACCATCCAACTCTGATTTTAAACTAGGAGATATTGCCGACAAACCAAATTGTTCCATATGTAGAATCGATAACAATCAGGCAAGTAGGTCAAATAACTCAAAAGGCGAACCTTACCTTTACTATTGTAGATTTAGAGCGTACTTCCAGAAAATAGTTCTGGATGTCCAGTTGGGTGATTAGTATAGCATTACTTGCCGGAATACTTAACAATCGTAGGTGGCAGCCAAACATCTCTTCAAAAACCTAATGCTACAATAGGAACATTGAAAGCCAAGCAATAAAAGGCATGATATTCGACAGTCTGGCACTAAAATAGCAGATTAAGACCAAATACAAAATTATTAGCCATAACAATTTTGCATGCTTATCTCAACTCATATAACCAAAAAGCTTGCAGGTTGTCGATTGGTAAAGTTATCCTTTCAAACAACTGCAATTTACCTGATTCGTTAAGTGGTGTTTAAGAGATTGAGGAGTTAAATTGTTGCCTCATTATTCTCTACAAAATTATTTCATACTCTTGCTGATGACTCGAACTTGGTAAGCAACATTAATATGAATTTAAAATAATCTATAAAGGAATAATCTCCCAGGCTCAATTGCAAATCATTATGTAGGGAGTAAGCAAATTTTAGTGAAATTAGTTTATATTTTTTAACCAAATCTTATCTGTGATTCATGTAATTTTATAACGGTGAAGGTATGATTTTGGCTCAGTTTCAGAGCTTGTATCCTGAAGGTAGTATCATTTCTGAATTAATCCAAATTCACCATAACAAGTATATTGTTCGGGTGAATGTGCAGCTTCGGGGTGTGACTCGCGTCACAGGTATGGCAGCTGCAGAAAGTATTGAAGTCGCGGAAGATCGCGCACGAGAAAGGGCTTTGATGGTTTTACAACAAACAGACCCGCAGAATCATTCAACAAATCTTGCTAGTCAGGCTCAAGAAGCTCAAGGACATTCCCCTCATTTTAATACCAAGGAAATTAATACTCAGGAAGTTGCTGTCAAAGCAGAATTAGATTTGGATCGGCAGAAAATAAGTCAAACGACAGAAATTCAAACAGCAGCTAGCGCGATTAAGCATAACCAAGCCTCAGTTCCAGAAAAACCAGTTGTCAAAGAGATGATCGCTGCAAAACAATTTGAATCGAGTTCAAGGGAACCGAAATTTAAAACAGCCCAAGCTGATGAAGTACTACCAGCTAGAGATAAAGATAAATTTACTGCTGCAAA
Source organism: Mastigocoleus sp. MO_188.B34 (assembly GCF_030065675.1). Taxonomy (GTDB): domain Bacteria; phylum Cyanobacteriota; class Cyanobacteriia; order Cyanobacteriales; family Nostocaceae; genus Mastigocoleus. The sequence continues at coordinate 52,098 of NZ_JASJDK010000019.1, forward strand.
GTCAACATATAGTTATCAAGGTTCGGGATTCACGGCAAATATTGATGCTCCACCCCAAGAAATAAATCAACCCAATCTTGATTCTGGGGGTATTAACGTCGATTCCCAGTTTAAATTTGATTCTCCACTTTCAGAAAATCTGGTTAATACCCCAGAGGAAGGGGCTATTCAAAATCAGTTACCATTAATGTCTTCCACTAATGTGCAGTCATTTATGTCACCCGAACATTCCATAGAGGAAGAACCAAAAGTGACAGCATCGGTAGAAAAAAAATCTTCAGCAACCACTAGGAAAAAGAAAAAAACTGAGTCCAAGGATGCAACAAAACCTAAAAGTTTACTAGATCCAATTGCAGAAATTGATGTGGAAATGCGCCGTTTGGGTTGGACAAGGGAACAAGGAAGAGAACATTTAATTCAGACTTATAACAAACGCGCTCGTAGTTTACTCACTGACGAACAGTTATTAGAATTCCTCGAATATCTCAAATCTCAACCCACACCTGCGGACCCATTGGATCCGGGATTTTGATTGGGTATTGGCGTTACCTGGATGGGGAATGAAAATTAATACTAAATTTGGCTTAATTCCTTTTAGAAATGAGAGGAGAGGTGTGGGGAGTGTGGGAAGTGTGGGAAGAGTGGGAGGTGTGGGAAGTGTGGGGGAAAATCCCAGAAAATATAAAGGGGTTTTAAAAATCGGATTCTATATGAGATGATTCTTTCCCTTTTACTTGTGAGATTTTGCGATGAGCGCCCGCTTTGTCCACACAATCGCAAATCTTATGCAAAAATGTTGCTCTAAGTATGTTCTAAATAAAAATTTGGGGCGAACCTCTACCAGTTCGCCCCCAATATACAAGTTAAAATGACAGTAACTTTAACTATTAGCTATTAGCAATCGTTTCCCCAGACGCTTTATACGACTGCGATGGGACGGCTACCAGCAGAAGTTTTGTCAATTACTTGGTCGATAATGCCATACTCCTTAGATTCTTCTGGGGACATAAAAAAGTCCCTTTCAGTATCTTCGGTAATTTGCTCCAGAGATTTACCTGTATGCTCGGCTAAATATCCATTTAACCGTTGCTTGAGATAAAGAATTTCACGAGCTTGAATTTCAATATCAGTTGCTTGTCCTTGAGCACCACCTAAGGGTTGGTGAATCATAATTCGAGAGTGAGGTAAACTCATACGCTTACCTTTGGTTCCAGCACTGAGGAGAAAAGCTCCCATACTTGCTGCGAGTCCGGTACAAACAGTACAAATGTCAGAACGAATGTACTTCATGGTGTCGAAGATACCCAAACCAGCTGTCACTGAACCACCTGGAGAATTTATATACATATAAATGTCTTTGTCTGGTTCTTCAGCGTCTAAAAACAGCAGTTGAGCAACAATCAAGTTAGCCACGTTGTTATCAATCGGTTGTCCCAAAAAGATAATGCGCTGCTGTAATAAGCAGGAATAGATATCGAAGGCACGTTCGCCACGACCCGATTGTTCAATAACGATAGGAATCATGCAGCTTTCTTGTAGTTATTTTAAAAACATTCTATCGATTCGCTGGCAGATCGTAGGTAGGGAAAGCCGTTTATTTTGGAATTGGTAATTGGTAATAGCACTTGCGTGCCGCCGCTTCGCGCTTTGCGCGCGTTCTTAGCGGCATATGGTAATTGGTATACGCCCGCGCCTAACAGCAAATGGTAATTGGTTGCATCTGCAGCGCTTACGCCGGTCTAGCTTGGCGTTAGCCATATGGTAATTAGTAACGAACAATTAATGAAATAACTATGGAATGTAGCTTTTAAGCATTTTCACTGACGAGAATCCGGATATAATCTTTCCAAGCCAGGAAATAAATAAAAGGAGGATATGTCATCTATCTCAAGATATATAAAGGTAAAAATATGTTAGAAAAATTTGTACAAGCCATTATCATTACTTTCTTGCTTAATTTAACCCTAGGATTAAGTGGTAGAAATTCAACTAACGTCAGGACAAGGCAACCTTGGCAGCCATTTCCCGAATCGATCGCTAGATTTGTACGTTCTCGTCGCTAATTTTCAATTACTAAGTTATTTTTGATAAGTTTTTTTACTAAGTTATGGTTTCTAAGTTGTGATAACCGAACTGTTTTTGCTGCAAAGTAGTAAGCCTGAGATAAATCTGAAGTGGTTTGATTGTGAAGTGTAAATATCAGGTTAGACTGGGCAAAGTAGGCAATTATTCTTGTCGCAGTCATGACCAATCGCCTTGCTCTTTCTCAAAGTCTTTACCTTCGTAAACACGCTGAAAATCCAATAGATTGGTGGTACTGGTGTGACGAAGCACTCGCTACAGCAAAAGCTGAGGACAAACCAGTTTTTCTTTCCATTGGTTACTCTAGCTGTCACTGGTGTACTGTCATGGAAGGTGAAGCATTTTCTGACTTAGCAATAGCCAAATATATGAATGCTAATTTTCTTCCCATTAAAGTAGACCGAGAAGAAAGACCCGATATTGACAGCATTTATATGCAGGTTTTGCAAATGATTAGCGGTCAGGGGGGATGGCCTTTAAATGTTTTTCTGTCACCAGAAAATTTAGTGCCCTTTTATGCCGGTACCTATTTTCCTGTAGAACCTCGTTATGGTCGCCCGGGTTTTTTGCAAGTTTTACAAGCGCTTCGCGGTTATTATGATTCAGAAAAGGAAGATTTGAGAGAACGCTCTTCTGCGATTTTGGATTCGCTGCGAACATCTACTGCTCTACAATTTGAGAATCAAACCGAATCTGAAGATAAAGAATTGTTGGAGCGAGGTTGGAGAACCTGCATCGGCATTGTCACTCCCCACGATCACGGTAACAGTTTTCCCATGATTCCCTACACCCAATTTGCACTAGGAGCAAACAGATTTAACTTTGAATCTGAATATGATGGGAAGCAAGTTTGTCGCCGCCGAGGATTAGATTTAGCTAATGGTGGAATTTTCGATCATGTTGGTGGTGGATTTCATCGTTACACAGTTGACCCAACTTGGACGGTGCCCCATTTTGAGAAGATGCTTTATGACAATGGTCAAATTGTCGAGTATTTAGCAAATTTATGGAGTGCTGGTATCAAAGAACCTGCTTTTAAAAGAGCAATCGATCTAACTGTAAAATGGTTGCAGCGAGAAATGACTGCACCAGAAGGATATTTTTATGCGGCGCAAGATGCAGATAGTTTTACTAACTCCAAAGCATTAGAACCTGAAGAAGGAGCTTTTTATGTTTGGAGCTATCAAGAACTTCAAAAAATTTTGACTCCAGAAGAACTAACAGAATTACAACAGGAGTTCACAGTCACCCAAGAGGGAAATTTTGCTGAGCCAGGTTCTACGGAAACTATCAGTCAAAATGTTCTACAAAGGCGAAATCCGGGAAAAATTTCTGCTTTAGCAGAAGCAGCATTGACAAAATTATTTATTGCTAGGTACGGCGAAACTCCCACTCTACTAAATAATTTTCCTCCTGCAAGGGATAATCAAGAAGCAAAATCTTCCAATTGGAAGGGACGAATTCCAGCAGTAACCGATACTAAAATGATTGTTGCCTGGAATAGCTTAATGATTTCTGGTTTAGCTCGGGCATATGCTGTCTTTAAAGTTCCATCTTATTTGCAACTGGCAACAAAGGCTGCAAATTTTATCTTAGAAAATCAATTTGTGGATGGGCGTTTACACAGGATAAATTATGCAGGTAAACCAGATATTTTTGCTCAGTCAGAAGATTATGCTTTCTTAATTAAAGCTCTCTTAGATTTGCAAAGTTGTTGTTCAGATCGCCAGTATTGGTTGGAAGCTGCGATTCCTCTTCAAGAAGAATTTGATGAGTTTTTATGGAATATGGAACTTGGTGGGTACTACAACAGTACTAGCAATACTGGGGGAGAATTAATAGTTCGAGAGCGGAGTTATGCAGATAATGCAACACCATCAGCAAATGGAATTGCGATCGCAAACTTGGTTCGTCTTGCTTTACTGACTGATAATCTGCAATACCTTAATTTTGCCGAACAAGGATTAAAAGCATTTCGAAGCGTTATGAGTCGTGCTCCCCAAGCCTGTCCGAGTTTATTAAATGCTTTGGATTGGTACCACCACTCAACTTTAGTTCGCACCACTGAAAGACATATAAATTCCTTATTAGTAAGTTATTTTCCTACTGTTGTTTTTGCTAATCAGCCCGAATTACCAGAAAATAGTATTGGTTTAGTTTGTCAAGGCTTTAAGTGTCTTCCCGCTGTTGATAGTTGGGAAAAGCTATTAAAGCAAGTGCAACAAAGTCAGTTAAGAGAAATAAAAAGATAATGAACCTATCCCACTAATATGATTTTTGCTAAAAAACTGAAGTATTTTAAGAACTAAAAACGAAAAATCAAGCTTTTCAGGCAAATTTTACTCAAACAAATAAGCATTTTTAGAATAGTGGGATAGGTTCAAAAAGATAATGATTAAGGTTTACTGGCATAAGTTTTTACTGTCAAGCACATATTCTTCTGGCAGTAAAAAAATAACAAGTAGCTAATTGGATCGGTGACAAATTGTTAATCGAAATGTATATTTATAACTGAGTTACCTCACCTACATGGTGACTGATAAGCCTCTGTTCAGTAGCATTGTGACTATTGCAAATAAGCCTGCATATTCATCCTGGGCAATAAAAGTTACGGGTAAAAGTAGAGCAATTTGCTAGTCCCCGTTGGATTCTAATAGAACTTAAAACTAAAACTTGGAATATATCCGACGGGTAACAGAAGTAACTCACCGAGAAGCCTTAACTGTAATGCTCGCGGTCAGCGTAGGTGCGCTACATCGACATAGATTTACTGTTTTAGGGCTCGCACTGCAACAGTGTAAATATATCTGGGTTCTTGGCAAGATTTTGCCTTATGAGTTGACAAATCATGAAACACACAATTTCAGTACTAGTACAAGATGAAGCGGGCGTTTTATCCCGCATTGCAGGTTTATTTGCTCGCCGAGGTTTTAACATTGAAAGTCTTGCTGTTGGACCTGCCGAACAAATGGGAATTTCCCGAATTACAATGGTTGTACATGGTGATGACAGTATCATCGAACAGCTTACCAAGCAATTGTATAAGCTAATTAATGTTTTAAAAGTACAAGATATTACAGAAACTCCTTGTGTAGAACGGGAATTAATGTTACTTAAAGTTAATGCCAATAGCACCACTCGTTCGGAAATTCTAGAAATTACCCAGATATTTCGTGCCAGAGTGGTAGATGTTGCAGAAGATTCCTTGACTTTAGAGATTGTTGGCGATCCTGGAAAAAGTGTTGCGATCGTACAGGTATTACAGAAGTTTGGTTTGAGGGAAATTGCTCGTACCGGCAAAATTGCTCTTACAAGAGAATCAGGAGTTAATACTGAATACCTCAAGTCTGTAGAAGTTAAAGTTTGATCAAGTCAACCAGGAATTTCTGTTTGGAAAATCAAAGAATATAGGGTTTATCAGTATACGATTAAGCCCTTATTTTATTATTTGATAATATTTTCACTAATATGATTTTGGTATTCGGAAAAAATATCATTGATATGAACTTAAATAATCTAAATTTAGACATTAAAATGTGAGTGAATATAAAAAAACAATAGTTACTAGTCTAATAAAACAGATAATTGATATCTGTTAACACACTATACCTGACTATATTTAAACTACTTGCAATAACCTATAGAGAAAGATAATAAAAATAATGCCAATTTGGCATTATTTAGATCGGTAATATTGATAAAAGAAAATGTAACACGTTATATTAAAATCGCTCACTAGTAAAAATAGCTCGCTTCTATACATATATTGGTATATGTGATGATAAAGTAAACTATGGCGAATTAGTTAGTAATATAACTTGTAGTTTTTGATGGGAGGTTAACAATTTGAAGTTGATTATCCCAATATGTATGCTAATAGTTGCACATATGTCGGGGGTTTGAAATGTATAACAATTAATGTAATTTTCATAAACAAAGAAGTTATTATTTCAGTTAATTTAGAGATGTAGACAATTTTCAATCATAACTTCAATGATAACTGAAAGTTAAGTTTAGAAAAATTTGAGAAATATATAAAAAGTAATCAAACAGAGATTTTTGGTGTGTTTATCTGTTTAAATTACTTTATGAACAATTGAAGAGAAATACAAAGCTGCAAAATATTGAAAGCCCATTAACTAGAAAAAATCCGGGTTAGTAAGTTTATTTTTATTGATTCAAGGCTAGGTTTATAAAATACATTATTTACCCTAAATTATCTGATTCTAGGGTTAGTCGATTTGCCATGTTACGATTAACGTGAAAATCGCTGCATAAAAGATAAATATTCACTTTTGTCAATACATTACTGATATTTAGCTTGTTTAGATATTGGATTAGACTTACATTGTAGGTTTATAACTCATGAAATACAAAAAATTTGAGATGAAACAATATTGACTTTGTAAAAGTTATATTTTCATGCTTATGTTTTTTGGTATTTTAATAACTAAAATAATATTTGATTACCATTGAAAAATAATTTATCGCTCATTTATATATCAATATTTTATTTTAAACTTTTAAATATATTACATATTCGCAACTATATTCAAGTTTAATTAACTCATAAATTAATGCATAAAATCACACTGTATAAGAATTATTTCAATTTTTACTGACTAAGTTTATATAGAGCGCAAATTTAATAAATTTTAAGATAAAAATCAGTTATTACTAAGTTAATAAAATCCAAAATTTATGAAAAAACACGTTGCATTTTTTATTCCTAATTTACATAGTGATGCAGAAAAAGTAGTCATCAATTTACTAAAAGGTATGGTAGGTAAAGATGTTTATCTCGATCTAGTAGTGGCTACTAAAAAGGGAGGGTATGTAAATCAAGTACCAAAACAAGTTCGTATTATAAGCTTAGAAAGTCGTGGAGCCTTCAAAGCAATTCTCCCCTTGTCACAATACTTACGCGAACATCAGCCTGATACTCTAATATCACATATGAGTTACACCAATGCGATCGCTGTTTTGGCTAAGCTCTTAGCTCAAGAAAAAACTCGATTAGTACTGGTAGAAGATAATACTTTATTTGCGCAGAAATCTAAGTCGCTCCAAAGAAAGTTTTTTTCTATTTTAATGAAGTTACTTTATCGATATGCAGATGCAATTGTTGGAGTTTCCTACGCTACAGCGAGAGATCTGGAATCTCGACTTGGGTTGAGAACAGGAAAAGTAAAAACCATATATAACCCAGTTGTGGATTCCCGGTTAATCTTTCAAGCAAATGAATCTTTTAATCATCCTTGGTTCCAAAAAGGAACTCCACCTGTTTTTTTAGCTATGGGAAGATTAACCCAACAAAAAGATTTTGCAACCTTAATCAAAGCTTTTTCTATTTTGAGAAGCAATAAAGTAGCTCGTTTAATGATTATTGGAGAAGGAGAATTAAGGGGTGAGTTGGAACACCTGATAGAGAAATTGGGTATAGCTCAAGATGTCGCAATATCTGGTTTTGTGAAAAACCCTTACGTATACATGAAAAACGCTAATGCATTCGTGATGTCTTCTCGTTGGGAAGGTCTGGGTAACGTATTAATTGAAGCCATGGCTTGTGGTTGTCCTGTAATATCAACTGATTGTCCCTATGGTCCAAGAGAAATTTTAGCAGCAGGTAAATATGGAATTTTAGTTCCTGTTGAGGATGTATTTACTTTGTCTTATGCAATGTCAAAGGTTTTAGAAACTCCTATTCGAACCGAGCTATTGATTCGTAGAGCAAATTACTTTTCTGTTAGGCGTTCTGTGTCGAAGTATTTAGCAATTTCAAATGTTTAGAATACAAAAAACTGATGGCTTAGTGAAACTTAAATTGATTCATTTACACGAATTAATTTAAATTCTTGTAGTTATTCACATAGTATACCTGAAAATATATTATACTAGCATGGCTACGGAGAAGTAAAAATAGTCACTACATAACTCAATAAAATATAAAAAATCAAATTAAAACAAATTAAAAACTGATGCATTTGGCAAAATTAGTTCAAGAGAATTTTCGGTAATTTATCTTTTTTTATTCTGTGTAATTTTAAACCAACAATCATTTTTTAAGACCATAATCTTAAAAATTTACTATAAGAGATATTAATAAGAATCAGCGAAATTTACATTAAGTTCGCAAAAAAGATAAAAAATGTATTAATATTATTGCTGAAATAAAATTGTTAAAACTTTTAATCAAAAATGTAAGTAGTTTTATTTTCTAGATTATGACAGGTCAAGCAAAATGGCATTAAATACAGAAACAAATTCCATTATCAATTATTTACAGGAGGAAATTTAGGTTCTTATTCTTTAAAGAAGCTATTGATACAAATTGAATTGCTTCAATTGTTTATGATATTAATGTTTTTGAGACAGAAATATGTCAGCTTATAAATCAAGAGTATTCGATTGCAGTAAGCCCTGAAGTTTCTCCTGCTAATCTATCCTGTAAACTAATTACTGTATAAGCTGGAGAAAATATTAAATCTCATTTGGAATTTTATTACTACTGTTAAACCAATAATTTATCAGCGTGCAAAACTAGTCTAGATCGGTTGCGATTATCGCAATTTTTGGATACAAGTCTTCGCTTGTTATTCATAGATTACTGGAGATGAGGCTTGAAGAACTCACCGACAAAAAACAATAGCTTGATGTTTGCATTGTTTTAAGCGCATGTGTAGAAGTCAATTTATTGTAGTTGAGAATATTGATATTGCTGTTATATTTCAATATTACACGAATCGGTGTGATTTGATAGATGAATAATCAGTATATCTAGGTCATTCAAATAAGTTGCACAAATATTTATAACATCAACTCAATTTTTTAGTAATACTAAATGAAAGCTTGAAGTATTTAGATTGACTTCATTTTACGAGGAGATATGTTTTCAAACTGTTCCTACTTACAAATTTACTTAATTAATAAATGCATCGAGAAAGAAAAATATTTTTAAATCAAAATAATTTTCAACTCAAATTGTAATTTTTGAGTTTGATTTGGATTCATCAAAATTACTTAATTATTCTACAAAAGTAACGAATTTGAAAATAATAACATGGAATATCAAGAGTATTCTTCTAGTTTGGAAAAATATATTCATATCTTGAGAAGGAGATGGGTACCTGCATCAATAGTATTTGCAATTATTTTTTCTTCCTCATTTATATTTATTTCGATGAGAAAGCCTATATTTGTTGCAGAAGGCAAATTGCGCCTACAAGAAATAAATAAAGCCTCTAATATAAGTGATATAGCGACAGATTTAGGTAATTCGGATTCACGTGTAGAAGAGAAAAATATTTCTTTGAAAACTGAAGTAGAAATTATTAGTTCCACACCTTTAGTCAAGCAGACTATTAATAAATTACAATTAAAAGATAATACAGGTAAATATCTGCGATCGCAGGATATAATCAATAATAGATTAGCTGTTAGTGGAATTAAAGGGACTGACTTGATATTGGTTTCATATCAAGATGTCAATCCTAAAATTGCTGCTAATTTTGTTAATACTTTAATGAATCTGTATCTGAATAATAATTCATCACTTCATCGTGAAAAGGTATTAGAAAATCGTCAATTAATCAAAAAACAACTACCCCAAGCAGAAAATATAGTCAGCAAATCTGAATTAGCTTTACGTAGATTCAAAGAAAAAAATAAAGTTTTATCGGTACGTGAAGAAACGGTAAAATTAGTAGATTCTCTACGAGAACTACAAAGAAAAATAAGTGAGCAAAAATCTCAACTTGCTGGGATAAAAGCTCAGTCTCAGACCATACAGAATAGTTTAGGAATTACTGCAGAAGAAGTAGTAGTTTTAACATCATTAAGTCAATCTAATAGTGTTAATCAAATACTACAAAATATTCAGCAAGTCGAAGGTAAAATTGCAGAGAAGAGCACCATTTTAAAAGTAGATCATCCAGAACTACTGAACTTAGAAAATAAACTAATAAGTTTAGAAAAAACTTTAGGAACAAGGATTAAAAAAGTTGCAGGGGAAAGAAAAAAGGCAGTTAGGAGAAGTTTAAACTTTGGAGGTTTTAAACAACAACTAAGTTTGAAATTAATTGACTTAGAAGCACAAAAACAAGGCTTAAAAAGTGAGATTGAAGCTTTGTCAACTTTAGAAAATTCTTATCAGCAAAGATTAAATAATTTGCCAAAATTAGAACAACAGCAGCGACAATTAGAACGACAACTTCAAAATGTACAATCTAATTATTCAGTTTTATTAAAAAAACTTCAAGATAATAAAATATCAGAAAATCAAAATCTAGGAAATGCTCAAATTGTTGCTCGAGCAGAATTTCCCGAGCGTCCCATTTCCTCCCGAGTTCTGAGTTATGTTGGTTCTGGACTACTAGGTACCCTATTTTTTATTACTACTGTATGTATTTTAGAAGTCAGAGATAAATCGATCCGTACTGTTGAGCAAGCCAAAAACTTAACAGGATTAACCTTATTGGGAATAATTCCAGAATTTGGTAAGTCTAGCGAACTTTTTCCTGATATTGGAGAAGTAGAACCAGGTAACATTCATCTAATTATGAATAATCATCCGAATTCCCCTGTAAGCGAATATTATCGGATGTTGCGGGCTAACTTGAAATTTATTAGTAGTGTTAAAGAATTAAATATTATTGTTGTTACTAGCTCAGTTCCGAACGAAGGTAAATCTACGGTAGCTGCTAATTTAGCTATGGTAATGGCACAAATGGAAAGTAAAGTATTACTTGTAGATGGGGATCTTCATCATCCGGTTCAACATCAGGCTTGGAAAATACCGGATAATCAAGGTTTAAGTAATGTAGTTTTGGGACAATTTGATTTAAAGACAGCAGCAAAACAAGTTAAACCTAATTTAGATGTTCTAACAGCAGGGAAAGAATATATAGACAACCTACATATTTTTGATAATGATTTTTCACCACCTTCTCCCGGATTGATTCTTGATTCTAAGCAGATGGGTAATTTAGTCAAAGATTTTGCAGCTAATTATGATTTTGTAATTATAGATGCACCTTCTTTGAGTATTGCTGCGGATGCAGGAATTTTAGGAAATTTAGCTGATGGGATATTATTTGTAGTTCGTCCCGGTGTTGTGGATCTTGCTAACGCATATTTTGCAAAAGAATTCTTAGAACATTCGGATCAAAACGTAATCGGACAAGTGGTGAATGGAGCAACTCTAAATCCTAAACGTCGTCGTCAACACAATTTTCTTAGAAACTATAAGTTTTCAGCTAGCACTTAACTGTACTAGAATTATGTATTAACGCACCCCGCTTGCTTCATAGAATAAAGTGCGCCAGAAGCATTAACACTTGCTAAGCAAGAAAGTATGGTAGGTATTGCGGAGCACAAGCACCGCATAAAAGGGATAGGCTAGGATGTGTTTAAAGAATTACTCCAAGGGACATCCTTTCATAGGATAGTCAAAATTTTAGGGTGTCTAAAATCATCTGCTGCAAACATCCCATTGAGGTAACGGAAACATTTAATATTACGGATTGATTGCAGCTGACCGAGCTAGTTTGTAAGCTGCATAAGCATCCACCAATCCAGTACCTGTTGCTCCGTCATGTCCGTTACCAGCTGGTTGACCATGAATACTTTTGCCAGTTTTTACATCTCGTGCCGATGCCTTGAGAATAGACTTAATCAGTGTCGGGGAAAGACCTGGTTGCACCTGTTTTAGTAAAGCACAGACTCCGGCAATCTGGGGACAGGCTGCACTTGTACCGCTGATCACTGCCCAACCATCGTTTGTACCTGTTTCATCCTTTTCTGGATATCCATTGCCCCCTAAGCCCTTATCGATTTCATCCCCTGGCTCAACAGGTAACATAATATATATCGCTTTGGGTTGCATTCCCACTAGACCGCACATATCTGGTACATGGCGTCCTGGATAAATTTGACTATCAAAACTGCTGGCGTAGTTGGAGGCTTCTAACTTGAAGTCGTCCCCATCTATGCTTTCATGGGCATAAACTCCACCTACAGAAATCACATTAGGCATCATACCAGGAAATGCTATCTGCCCATTACCTCCAGAAAAGCAAACGGTAATGCCACGTTTCTGTACAGCCTCAATCACTGCTGCTTCAAGGGGTTTGAGAGCGTTTGGCAGACTTGTCAATGGCTTATGATTTCCATCAATTAAGTGATAACCCCAACTGTTGCTTATTATTGCCGGATGGAGATCGGAAGCTATTTTAAATGCTAGAGTTGGATTTCCGCCCATCTTAACACCGATAAAGTCAATATCTGGCGCATTGGCAAAGATATTTGCAGCCTCAGCCGTTCCATGACCACTCTCATCTCGTTCTAGGTTGGTCGAATCTGGGGCAAGAGTTGCCTGATAATTGTAACCATGCCATTCATAGAAGGGATGCTTGTAGAATCCAGTATCTACCATTGCCACTAAAACACCTTTTCCTGTAACGCCAACCTTATGAACGGGAGTTGAGCGGCATACGGTAGCTACATCTGCAGGGACAGTGAGGTGATGGTAGGTAACCCGTGGCGGTAGAGGTGATTCAAACAAAATTGGCGGACTTTGGGGATAGGCGCGTTCTACCAATGCAGATAACTCCGACGGAATACTGAAAGGAACACCAGCAACGTGAGATAAGTAGGTGACTTCTCCGACACTTGGACTAACCGTTTGCCTCCTTGCTTCAACCCTCGTGCCAAAAATCCGTTCCCACAATTCTCGCGGTCCTTCGGCGCTAATAGAAAATGTGCCAATTTGTTGTATTCGAAAACCCAAAGACTGAAGGATGTTTGCCGCTTGGATACCCCGTCCTGCAGGAGGTGCAAATTGTTGAATATTATTCGGTTCAAGGTAAGTTTCTGGCGCGAAAATTGAGTCGCCGGTTTCGGAACGCAAGACTGCTTCGAAATAAACTTGTCCTTCTTTGTTCTCAGATAGATATGTCATTTTTATTTCCTCTATTTATGGTTGTACTTGGTAAAATTCAGGCGGTTCTACAAACATCACTTCAGAAATTAGACTTTCTAGTCCTTCAGGAATAGTAAGGTTATCGGTTACTGCTCTCAGATAAGTGACTTCACTTCCTATCTCCGCGATCACAGTTTTCTTCTCTTGCTGAAATGAGACATTAAAAGTTGATTCCCAAAGGGAACGAGGCGCTTGAACGCTAATAGTTGATCCGATGTGCAAGATTTTAAAACCAAGACGTTGCAACGCTAAAGCAGCTTTGTTCGCCTGGTTAGGTAATGGCTCAATTTCTGCTGAGATAAGGTTTTGAGGCATTACTTCCTTGATCTGGTGATGAGTTATCGATTCGGCGGATGATCCACTTAGGGGAGAATCTTCTCCCCTTGATAAAACCTGGTTTTCCTGGACATCAGGAACACAACTGCTGCTAGCAAAAACGAGCGTTGTAATTACCAGCCAGATTATCACAAATTTCACTCTGCTTACCGATGTATTTTTGCAACGAATTATAACAATTCAGTCTTGAATGGTAAGTATATCTACCAACTTTTCAAGTTACTCTGCTCTATGGTATTTCACCTTCTGGTTAGTTCTGGTTATCGCTTAAATATAGATATAACAAGGCTTTTAGCTCTTATTTTTGAATATGCCACTAAACTATGCTTGGGGCAAAAGAAGGTTCTAAAACCATAAATTTTGTTGGCCACTACTGTTTATGGTATATTAAATTACCATAAATGTATGTTGATTAGGCATATGTTTTGGCTTTTATTACTAGCTAATTTGTTTCGTTAGACTTGTTCAGTTTTTTTCTACCATAAAAAACACGGTTTATCCAAAAAAAACTGAAAGTTTTTATTTTTATAAATCTATTTTATTGAGTTAAATATTATTGAGATTTATGGCGTTTTATAAAAAAATAGTGGCTGCAAGTTAAAGGATATGAGAGTTGGAAAACTTGCTTTAAATAGTGAAAAATATTGTGAGAGTATTGAGTTACAAGTATGTGATTAATTTTGTGTATTTACTAAAGTAAATGGATTAAACAAATTGCAAAATTTGGGTTATTTTTTTAACTCATGTTAATTGATAAGCAGTAGCTGCAAGTTAGTAAATATACATTAATTATTACGTGGCATAGAAAGAAATTGCCTTTATTTTGTTAATGATAATTGCTAACTTTCAGTAAACATAGTACCATTGTAACAGTGTACCTGCGTTATTCCTGCCTGACGAGATTAATCACACTTTCGAATAAGCTGGTACTTTAAATTACTATAGGCATGTAGTGATGAGTATAGAAATTGGATGTTTACCAGGCAATTTTGATATTAGAGACTATGCATATCGAGATGCACTCCAGAAATTAAGTCAGCAAACAGGTAAAGATTTTATCTATGCCATTTTTAATTATGATAAGAAAAGCGCAAAAGAAGTTACTTATCAAGGTCATAGTGGATTTTATGAGTACGAAATTAACCTAAAAAAAACTTTCAATTTGGAGCATAAAGAACTCGAACCTTTATCAGTTCTTCTTCCCTTAAATCTCCGCGATTTGGAAAAGTTATCAAGCTTGGCTGAGCAAGACAAACCGTATTTATTAAAGCTAGGAGAAGGTTTTACACACAATGAAATAGATAAAGTATATTGGCCTCCTGTTGAGCAACAGGCTCCAGGACAACTGTGCGTAGCGAATGCTGGTGTTGCTCTGCTGGAGTACTTTGAGCGTGTGGTAGAGGGAAGACATATCAATGCTTCTCGCCTATTCTTGCATCAGGTTGCGTGCAAATTATTGCATATACCACCAACTTCTGCTCCATCTATCAGAGCCATAGTGAAGGCATTGACAAGGTTTGGTGCGCTTCCAGAGGAATTCTGGCCCTATGACCTTAAATATTTAGAAAAGGAGCCAGATGCCTTTTGTTATGCTTATGCTAGGGACTATCGAGCAGCTAGCTACCTTCGTCTTGATCGACCAGATATGGATAAAGAAGCCTTAATAGCACAAATAAAACTCTTTGTGTATGCTGGCTTTCCTGTTATATGTCGATTTTCAGTTTACGATTCGATTGAGCAATCAAAAGAAACAGGGGAAATTCCAGTTCCCACATTTGGGGAATCTTCTCAAAGCGATCATGCAGTTATTATAATGGGTTACCATGACGACAAGGTGATTTTCAATAAGAATCCACTTGGGGAGCAAGATAAGAGTCGATATAAAGAAAGAGAGTCTTACGACAGAACTTTCCTCAATGATAATAAGGAAAAAATTGGAGCGGAAGGAGCGTTTAGGACTCGGAATTCTTGGGGTAAGCAGTGGGGTGAAGATGGCTATGGATGGTTGCCATATGCCTATATTTACCGCCACTTGGCTGGTGATTTTTGGTCAATCATCAAGTTTGAGTGGACTAATACAGAGAGGTTGGGACTATCTCTTGACGAGGAGAACAATATAGGTGTTTGTTGCCCGCCGGGGAAAAAGCCATGTCCTACAAGCTAGAGTTCAACAACTTCACTTCAAGTCATAGTTATACAGATGTAAAAGGGGTATTTCAAACAGATTTGTTATGACTTGCTCTATAAGCACAATTTTTTCACCTCATCATCTGGACTTTTACTATACTTTAGATAATTGCGAAGAAATTCACAGCTAGAGTTGTAGAGTTTGTCTAGTTGTGGATGTTTTACGATTTGACTAGGATTGTAGTCCCATACTCTCACTGTTCCATCTTCACTGGCAGAAACAATAAACTTGTTATCATTGCTAATCTCTACTCGATTAACGGAGTCTGTATGCCCTTTTAAAACTGTTACAGTTTTATCATCTTGTT